>CALYQY010000016.1 GCA_945291235.1 uncultured Gilliamella sp. | reverse complement strand
TTAATGATGAAGCCATTAGAATATTACATATGGATAAGAGTAAGGAAAACATTATTGGCAAATCTATTAGCACCCTGATTCCTAATACACGTTTAAATGAAGTTATGAACAAGGGGATTGCTGAATATGATTGTGAGCAAAATATTGATGGTGTGGTAATTTTGATTAATCGTATTCCATTATATGTAAAAAATAAATTAGTCGGAGCCATTGCTTCTTTTCGTGATATAACTGAAATACGCCAGTTAGCAGAGAAATTAAAAGACATTAATCGTGATGCCGACACATTACGTTCTCAATCACATGAATTTAGTAATAAATTGCATGTAATTTATGGGCTAGCATATCAAGATAATAAAAAAGAATTAGTCAATTATCTAGAAGGTATTATTGGCAATAAACAACCAAAATTAGATGAGATTAGTCAGTACATTAAAGACCCCATTATTGCTGGCTTTCTTAATAGTAAATTGAGTCGAATAAAAGAATTAGGGGTATCGTTAACTTTTAACATTAATGGAATGCTCGCCCATATTTCTAATCACTTAGTCATTCATAGTTTAATCACTATTCTTGGCAATCTAATCGATAATAGTTTAGATGCCGTTCATAGTTTAGCTGATAAAAAAATAGAGATAAATTTTACTGTCCAAAACGGCTATTTTTACATCGAAATCATTGATAACGGGATAGGTATTTCTGAAAAAGAGGTACAGCATATCTTCCAAAAAGGCTATTCAACCAAAGGAGATAATCGTGGTATGGGATTATATTTAGTTTTATCTTGTGTTAATGAACTTGGCGGTAATATTCAGTTATTCAATCTTGGTAAGAAAAAAGGAACATGCTTTAAAATATCACTGCCATTAGCAGTCCTTTATCGAGAAGTATCATAATTGTAATGACCTGATAATTTATAAATATGTCTCATGAAAATGAAATTAAATAACATATAAGTTACCTAATTGTAGTTAACCGCAATTAGGCTTTAACATTTATTATTTATCTAACGTGATTTCATCCAACGATAAACTAAAACTTGGCACAAATATTTCTAAAAAATAATTCATTTCAGGACTTCCACGTTCAGACAATGTCTTTTTCAAACGCTGCTCAGCCAATCTAAACTCATTATTGCCAGCACTGAGCTCTTCAATCGTCTTAAGATAAGCACATAACGCATCAGCCTGTTTGACAATGTTTTTTTCTGTTTCATCATAAAAGTCATCATCAATGAGCGTTCTAAAATCATCTTGTAACTCTTGCGGTAACATATTAATTAGCTTGTTTTGGGCAATTTTTTCAATCTTTTTGTATTCTGTTGTAATTTGAGGATTATAGTATTTAGTCGGTGTAGGAAGGTCTCCAGTAATCACTTCAGATGCATCATGATACATAGCTAATAAAGCGATTCTTTCAGGATTAACTTTTCCATCAAAATGTTTGTTTTTGATGATTGCTAACGCATGTGCAACAAAAGCAACTTGAAGACTATGCTCAGATACATTTTCTGTTCTGACATTGCGCATTAACGGCCAACGATTAATTAATTTTAATCGTGAAAGATGAGCAAAAAAATGGCTTTTATTCATATCATCATCTCATGAGTTATAAAAACAAAAACGCTTCCATTAAAAAATGGAAGCGTTTAAATTCATTTTTAAAACAAATTGTTAAGCTAAAACAAGCTGTTTTGTACCCAATGCGAGCGGAACAGTTTGATCATCAGCAAATGTAACATATTCCCATGCACTTTCTTTAGCTAACAACGCTTGTAATAATTGATTATTTAATGCGTGTCCTGATTTGTAACAAATCACTTCACCTATCATGTTGTGACCACTCATATACAGATCGCCGATAGTATCTAGCATTTTATGGCGAACAAACTCATCCTCAAATCGTAAACCATCTTCATTGAGAACTTTATAATCATCCACCACAATGGCACAATCTAAACTACCACCTAAGCACAAACCTTTAGATTGTAATGCTTCGATATCTCGCATAAAACCAAACGTTCTTGCACGGCTAATCTGACGAATGAAAGATTCAGATGAAAAATCCAACTGATAACGTTGAGAACTATTATCAATTGCTGGGTGATGAAAATCGATTGTAAAATCCAATCTGAATCCACTATATGGTCTCACTTCAGCCCATTTATCCCCATTTTCAACACGTACCGTCTCTTTGATGCGTAAAAACTTTTTAAGCGCATTTTGTTCAACAATGCCAGCATCAAGCAGCAAATAGACAAACGGGCTTGCGCTACCATCCATAATAGGAATTTCTGGTGCATTAACCTCAATAATAATATTATCAATACCCAGTCCTGCTAATGCTGAATTGATGTGCTCAACCGTCGAAATACGCACATTATCTTCATTAACCAGACAGGTACAAAGCATTGTATCGCGAACCGATTTAGCATCCACAGGAAAATCAACATAAGGATTCAAATCAGTTCGACGATATATAACACCCGTATTTTCAGGAGCAGGACGCAACGTCAAAGTAACTTTTTTGCCAGTATGTAAACCGACACCAGTTGCTTGAATTGTCTTTTTTAATGTTCTTTGTTTCATTAGCACCTACTGTTTTTTTATTTGTTTCTATTGAACTATGACAATAAAAAATCAAATAAGTTCACTTTTAATTCGCTTGTTTACGAATAAAAGCAGGAATATCTAAAATCTTATTTTCTTCAAGCGGAGAAATTGCTTGTTCATTCACTACTTTAGCTAATTTCTCTTCTTGTTGACCCAAATTGTTATTTTGGCTAAACAATGAGTTTTGTTGAATTGGTTTGGTTATTTTCGCTTCAGGACGTTTATCCATACCAATACCCGTTGCAACCACAGTAACACGAATTTCATCTGACATATCTGGATCGAAAGTTGTACCAACAACTACTGTTGCATTATCAGAAGCAAAAGCTCTTACCGTGCTACCCACTGTTTCAAACTCTTCCAAACCAAGATCTAAACCAGCGGTTACATTAACTAATACACCACGCGCACCAGATAAGTCGATGTCTTCAAGTAGTGGACTTGAAATAGCCATTTCAGCCGCCTCTTCAGCTCGATTATCGCCACTTGCACGTCCAGAACCCATCATAGCATATCCCATCTCTGACATCACTGTTCTAACGTCAGCAAAGTCAACATTGATATGTCCTGGTTTGGTGATTAATTCTGCGATACCTTGCACAGCACCTTTTAATACGCCATTTGCTGCGGCAAATGCATCTAATAGTTTAACACCACGACCTAAAACTTTTAACAATTTATCATTTGGTATAGTAATAAGTGAATCGACGTGTTTTGCTAACTCAGCGATGCCTTGTTCAGCAAAAGCCATACGCTTTTTACCTTCAAATCCAAATGGTTTAGTCACAACAGCAACCGTCAAAATACCCAATTCTTTAGCAATTTCGGCAACAACTGGAGCAGCGCCCGTACCTGTGCCACCGCCCATACCAGCGGCAATAAACACCATATCAGCACCTTCAATTGCACTGCGGATGACCTCACGATCTTCCTCGGCAGAGTTTCTACCCACTTCCGGATTAGCACCTGCACCAAGACCTTTAGTCACATTCGTGCCGATTTGGATAGTTTGACCTACCTTAATTCTTTTCAATGCTTGCGCATCAGTATTTGCCGCAAAAAATTCAACACCTTCAATATGCTCAGCAATCATATGTTCAACAGCATTACCGCCGCCACCACCGACACCAATAACTTTAATGACTGCTGCTGGTTCATCATCTGCAACCATAGGCTCAAACATAACTTATCTCCAAATATACGATCTAAGGACATTGTACATATAACCGCCAACAATGTCCACGAAGTTCTTGAAATATATTAGCTAAAATTCTTTTTTAAACCAACCGGTCAATCGTTTAGCTATCCCTTTTAATGATGACTTATGATTATCTTTGCCATCATCACTTAATAAACTTTGTTTCCCGTAATGTAATAATCCTACTGTCGTTGAACAATAAGGCTTTTGTACATAATCAGTTAATCCTGAAATATTTAACGGTTGTCCTACACGAACTTGATTTTGAAAAACTTTTTCAGCACACTCCACCATTCCTTTTATTTGTGCTGCACCACCAGTTAATACTATACCTGCAGCTAATTGATATTTTACATTTTGTTTTTTTAATTCATCTTGTAGTGATAATAATTCTTTTTGTACTAACGATAATAATTCTGAATAGCGAGGTTCAATGACATCAGCCAGTGTTTGACGTTGTAAAGAACGAGATGGTCGACCACCGACACTTGGCACATCAATAACTTCATCTTTACCAATTAATGAACCAACAGCACATCCATAACGAATTTTGATATTTTCAGCATCCATTGGAGGAGCACCAAATGCATAAGCGATATCGCTCGTCACGACATTTCCTGCATAGGGGATGACAACTGAATGACGTAATGCTCCGCCTGTGTAAACTGTCACATCCATCGTTCCACCCCCGATATCAATGACACAAACCCCTAACTCTTTTTCATCATCAGTTAATACTGCATAGCTTGATGCTAACCCCGAAAAAATAAGCTGATCAACTTTCAATCCACAACGTTCAACTGCTTTTACTATATTCCTTGCCATATCATTATGACAAGTGACTAAATGCACTTTCGCTTTCATCCGAACGCCAGATAATCCTATTGGATTTTTAATTCCTTCTTGCAAGTCAATGGAATATTCTTGCGCAATTACATGTAATATTCTGTGTTCATCTAGTATTCTTACTGATTTGGCAGTATGAACAACATTCTCAACATCTTCGGCAGTCACTTCTTCATCGGCAATTGGCACCATGCCTATTTCATTTTGACAACGTATGTGTTTGCCAGAAAGACTTAAATAAACAGAGGAAATCTGGCAATCAGCCATCAATTCAGCTTGATCAATTGCACGTTGGATTGATTTAACTACAGACTCAAGATCGTTTACACCACCTTTATCAACCCCCTTTGATGGGCAATGTCCAACGCCGATGATATTGACAATACCATCGGGAAGAACTTCGCCAACAAGAGCGAGTACTTTTGATGTACCTACTTCTAGTCCAACCACCAATTTTTTTTCTGTTGCTTTCATATTTCAGCCTTAAATTATTCCCTACTGAGCCATTTTTTCTCTTTGTACTGAAATGCCATTCTCATAACGTAAATCAGCGACCGTTATTCTTTCATCAGCTGGTATTCTTGATTGAATTTCAGGAAATAATTTGATAAATCGTTGATAACGTTGTTCGATATGTTCGTTACCTAACATCAATTTTATTTCATGATTTTCTTCACAAAAATCGGCTATACACTGTTTCACCATTAGCTGCCAAGCATTTCGCTCATCAGCTATCGCAGATTGAATATGCAAAGCTAATTGATTACTAGCTAATTTTTTTGAAAGATCATCTAATTTATAATACGTTTCTAATACTGGTTTTGCTTTACCTTCCGGACCATAAAGTCTGGGTAATTTTAACTCGCCAATACGATCTAGCGGCACACTAAATACATTTCCATTTTTATCTAGTAAAAATAAATCATTCCAATAAAAGACCGGTTTGTACTCTTCGACATAAACAATTAATTTATCTGGCCATTGCTTACGTACACTAACCTGCTTTACCCATGGAAATCTTAATATTTCTTGTTGTATATCATTTACATCTTGACCAATATAAGTATTAGGTAACCCTAATCCCAGAATCGCTTGTCTAAGGTCATCTTCGGTCGTATAAGTGTATTCGCCACTGAAATTTAATTGTGACAATACCATCTGCTCTGGATCATCCATCCAATTTTTAACACTTTGAATGACCCAAACGCTAATAACAATAATTGTTAGTAGAAACAAAAAGCCAATCAACTGCTCTTTGCTACTAAAAATAAGCAAGCGCCTAGTTTTTAGGTTTTCCCTTCTATGAGCAGCTTGCCGAATTTGTTTCATAAAATAAGGCCAGTTATATTGTTGCTGAATTCAAGATTCGACTAACAAGCTCTTTAAATGACCAGCCATGTTGTTTTGCAGCCATGGGAACTAAACTATGATCTGTCATTCCTGGTGCGGTATTAACTTCTAACAAATAAGGGATTTGATTAGCATCAAACATAATATCAACTCGTCCCCAACCTCGGCAGCCAACCGCTTTATAAGCATCAAGTGCTAACTTACGGATCTCTTGCTCTTTTTCATCAGATAATCCACTTGGGCAAAAATACTGCGTAGAATCTGACAAATATTTTGCATCGTAATCATAAAACTTTGTCGCCGGTTTGATATGAATTGACGGTAAAACGTCTTCTCCAACAATAGCAACGGTAAATTCTGGGCCAGATAAAAATGATTCAACCATAACAGCATTATCATATTTAAAAGCATGTTCGAGAGCTGTCTTAAGCTCATTAGCATGATTAACTCGCGTCATTCCTACACTTGAACCTTCATGACTTGGTTTTACAAATAGAGGAAGCCCAAGCTTTTGCACAATGGCATCAGTATCAATTGAGCAGCTCTTTTCTACCATAACATAATCAGCAACTGGTAAACCTAGCGCTTTCCAAACTAATTTAGTTTTTAACTTGTCCATAGTTAGTGCAGACGATAAAACATCACTACCGGTATAAGGAATATTTTGATAAGTCAAAATTGCTTGAACAATACCATCTTCACCACCACGACCATGAAGAATGACAAATGCTTTAGTAAAGCCATCTTCTTTTAAGTTGGTAATTGGTTGATCTTTAGTATCTATAAGATGGGCATCAACTCCACTAGCCAATAATCCTGCTAGTACAGCTTGACCTGATTTAAGCGATACTTCCCGCTCTGCAGATGTTCCACCATACAATACCGCAACTTTATCAATCATTATAGACCTTCTCCTGAAAAAATTTGAGCATCGGCTAACTGACGTGCAATACGACCTACACTACCCGCGCCTTGAGTTAATAACAGATCTCCACCTTTTAAAATTTCTTTCATCATTTCAGGTAAGAGATCTAAATCTGAAACATAAATCGGATCCACTTTGCCCCGATTACGAATTGAACGGCACAAAGAACGACTATCTGCTCCGGCAATCGGTTGCTCACCAGCAGAATAGACGTCTAACATTACAAGCGCATCAACCTGAGATAGCACTTGAGCAAAATCATCAAATAAATCACGAGTACGTGTATATCGATGAGGTTGGAATAGCATAACTAAACGACGATCCGGCCAACCATTTTTAGCCGCTTGTATCGTTGCATTAACTTCACTTGGATGATGACCATAGTCATCAACCATCATAATGTCTTTACCATTAGCATGCGGAAAAACGCCTAGTAAATCAAAACGCCGACTTGTACCAGCAAATTTTGCCAATGCATTAATGATCGATTGATCATCTATGCCATCTTCAGTCGCTGCAATAATTGCGGCCGCTGAATTTAAAGCATTATGTTTACCGGGTGCATTTAATTCGATTTCTAAATCATTACGATCTGGACGACACACAGTGTAGTAACTGACGCCTCGTTCTTGGCGATAATTTTTAATTACCACATCCGCTTCTTCACTAAAACCGTAAGTAATAATTTTACGTCCAACAATCGGTAATAATTCACGATTAATTGGATCGTCATAACACATCACCGCTAGACCATAAAAAGGTAAATTACGCAAAAAAGAGATGAATGTTTGTTTAAGATTTTCCACACTACCTTGATAGGTGTCCATATGGTCTGGTTCAATATTGGTAACAATAGAAACCATAGGTTGTAAGTGTAAAAATGAAGCATCACTTTCATCTGCTTCAGCAATAAAATAACGGCTACTACCTAATTTAGCATGCGTGCCTGCCGCTTTAACTAAACCGCCATTAACGAACGTTGGATCAAGTTTCGCTTCGGCATAAATAGCGGTGACCATGGCGGTTGTCGTTGTTTTACCATGTGTACCCGCAATAGCGATACCATATCGGAAACGCATAAGCTCGGCTAACATTTCAGCCCGCTGAATAACAGGAATACGAGCTTCCCGCGCTGCTACAACTTCAATATTATCTTGTGAAATTGCGGAAGAGATTACGACAACGCTTGAATTAATCACATTTTCAGCTGCATGACCAATCACAATTTTCGCACCTAATTTTTTTAGATGCTCAGTAACAGCATTTTCTGCAATATCTGAGCCACTAATTTCGTAACCTTCATTAGCAAGAACTTCAGCAATTCCTCCCATACCTGCGCCACCAATACCCACAAAATGGATATGTTTGACACGTTTCATTTGAGGAATAATTGCTCTTAATTCTGCTAATTCCTTTGTATTCACAATCTAACTCCTAAATATTCTGTAGTTGAGTATTTTGTTTATTTTTTATTGAGCTTTTTTAATTTTGTAAAATTCTAATTATGCATTTAAAGCTATTATTATCTAAACATTGATCTAACCTGCAACATCTTGACACGATTATTACATAAAGTTATATCAAAAACTAATTATTTTATCACTGATTTTATCGTATCCGCCACTCTTTCGGTAGAATTTGTAATAGATAGACTTTTCGCCTTAACCGCCATTTCGATTAATTTATCTCTATTTAAATTTCTTAACACACTCATCAATGATTCGCTATTAAAGTCCAGTTGTTCAATAATCTTTGCAGCATCAATATCTGAAAGCGATTTAGCATTCCAAAATTGTTGGCGATCTTTATGCATAAAAGGGACAAAAATCGCACCAATGCCGACAACTTCGATTTCACTTACCGTTAATGCCCCACTGCGACAAATCACAATATCCGCCCAACGATAGGCTTCTGCTACATCAGTAATGAATTCAGTCACTTTATTTTTTGTCATATCACAATCTTGATAGGCTCGCATAACAGGTTCTAGCATGCCTTTTCCTGTTTGATGCCAAACAACAAATTTATCGGATAATTTTGTCATTACCTGAGGAACAACATCATTGAGTACTTTTGCCCCTTGACTTCCGCCCATTACTAAAACTCTAATTGGTTCTTGACGATTTTCAAAACGTTCGTTAGGTTCAGCAATAGTTAATAAATCGTCACGAACAGGATTTCCTACTACTTCAGCTTTTGGAAAAGCTGTCGGAAATGCTTGTAAAACTTTAGTTGCAATTTTTGCAAGCCACTTATTAGTTAACCCTGCTACACCATTTTGCTCATGTAATACGACAGGAATTCCTAATGTCTTCGCTGCAATGCCACCCGGCCCAGACACATACCCTCCCATACCAAGTACAACATCAGGTTGATAAGTTTTTAAGATTTTTCTGGCTTGTAGAACCGCTTTTAAGATTTTATAAGGTGCTTTTAGCATTGCACCAATTCCTTTACCGCGTAGACCTGATATTTCTATAAAATCAATCTCGATACCATTTTCAGGGACTAAATGCGCTTCCATTCGATCTGCTGTGCCAAGCCATCTGACTTGCCAGCCTTGTTTCATTAAATAATGCGCAACGGCAATACCTGGAAAAACATGTCCACCTGTACCACCTGCCATAACTAATAATTTTTTCATTACTTTATTGACCTTATTCTTGCTTGGGCTTGTTGTTGTCTAAATTCAAAATCGATTCTAAGTAGGATCGCCACAGCCACACTCATTACAATTAAACTCGATCCACCATAGCTAATGAAGGGTAACGTTAATCCCTTAGTAGGTAACATTCCAGATGTTACCCCCACATTAACAAAGGTTTGAAAACCAAACCAAATACCGATTTGGCAAGCTAAATAGCCAGAAAATTGTAATCCTTCATTTAATGCTCGATACCCAATCGCCAATCCCTTAAAAGCCAGAGAAAAAAGTAATGTCAGCAGGAAAATGACGCCAAGATAACCAAATTCTTCCGAAATAATAGCGAAAATAAAATCGGTATGGCGTTCAGGTAAATAACCTAATTTCAGAATCGAGTTACCCATTCCTTGCCCAGCAAATCCTCCATTACCAATTGCTATTAATGAATTCACTAACTGGTAACCTACACCATTAGCATCTTCCCAAGGATTAAGAAATGTTAATAACCGTTTTAAACGGTATGACTCAAATAATATTAAACTGACAACCGCTGCAACACCTGTCGATAAAATAGCGATAAATTGCCACAACTTTGCACCAGCGATAAATAGAATTCCGATAGTAACAATAAATAATACAATTACTGTGCCTAGATCGGGTTGAAGTAATAGCAAAATGGAAAGCACAGCCATAACGACCATTGGCTTAAAAAAACCCCAAAATCCATTTTGTACTTCATCTGACTTTCGAGTCAAATAACTTGCTAAAAAAACAAATAAAGCCAATTTAGCAAGCTCTGCCGGTTGAAAGTTAAAAACGCCTAGCGGAATCCATCTTGCAGCGCCATTAATGGAAGACCCCACGCCTAAAACAGCAACAAGCATGATAATTGTCATAATGAGTAATACTGTTCCAAATTGCTGCCAACGTTTCATTGGGATCGATAAGGTTATACACATTAAAACAAGTGAAATACCCAGCTGTATGAGTTCACGCTGAGTATAGAAAAAAGGATTATTATCATTCGATGACATTGATGCTGATGTCACCATAACTAATCCGAATATCATCAATCCAAATACCGTCCAAAGCAATTGATTATCAAAAGGGACGTGAGGATTAACTTGCTTTTTTATAGCCAACGAAATCATTTTTCACTCCTTTGCGCATATTGTTTAGCCAGAAGTGCAAATTGATTTCCTCGCTCTATATAGTTTTTAAATTGGTCTAAACTTGCACAAGCAGGTGAGAGTAAAACAATATCGTTAGCCTCTACTTTTTGAGCGATTATTTGCATAGCCTCAGCTAATGTCGCAGTCATTGTTGTGATGTTGGGTGCTAATTTTGCTAATAACTCACGATCTCGACCAAAACAAAAAATCTCAAGATGACTATTTTTTAAATATGGAATTAATGGAGAAAAATCAGCTGATTTTCCATCACCACCAAGCAATAAAAATAATTTTCCATGACATACGACACTTTTTAAAGCAGCTTCCGTACTACCTACATTGGTTGCTTTAGAATCATTAATCCATTTGACCCCATTTTGTTCCAAAACTAATTCAAAACGATGAGGTAAACCATGAAAGTTGGCTATTGTTGCTAAACTAGATTGTCGTGATATTGATAATTTATCTGCAATAGCTAATGCTGCTAACGCATTGAGATAATTGTGGCTTCCCGTTAGTTTCATTGTGTTAGTCGATAAAACGGGCTTTTCCTGCGCAATCAAATGTGCATAATCATCATCCAGATGATAATCGCCTGAATGTAAGCCAAATAACACATTATGACTATCTTTTTCTTTTGGAAAAGTTAGTTTATCATCATGATTTACTACACAGTATTTTGCATTCACATAAATTCGTTGTTTAGCCTCTACATATTGTTTGAGTCCTAAAGGATACCTATCCATATGATCTTCTGAGATATTCAAAATCGTTGCAACCGTTGTATGCAAACTGTGCGTGGTTTCAAGCTGAAAGCTAGACAGCTCAAGTACGTACACATCGCAATCTTGAGCCAGTAAAGATAGTGCAGGTTGACCTATATTGCCACCGACACCCACTTTGATACCTGCAGACTTAACAATTTCACCAACTAATGTCGTCACCGTCGTTTTGCCATTAGCGCCTGTGATTGCCACAATCTTTTTATTAGGTAGTTGATTAACTTCACGACAAAAAAGCTCTATATCGCCAATGATTTCGATACCTTTATCGGCAGCTTGTTTGAGTTCAGGGGTTGATAAAGCGATACCAGGGCTAACAATTATTAAATCAGCATCGAATAGCCAATCAACATTTAAATCGCCTAAATGATAGGCAACTCGTTGATCCAGTTGTTCTAATCCTGAAGGTAATAAACGAGTATCAATTACTTTAGGAATAACATTTTGCGAAAGAAAATAGTCAACACAAGAAAGCCCTGTGACACCTAACCCAATGATAACAACATTTTTACCCTGATAGCGAATCATGATTCAATCCTGATTTAATTTAATTAACGTAATTTCAAGGTTAATAAACCAATTAAGACGAGCATTAACGAAATAATCCAAAAACGTACAATAACTCGAGGTTCTGGCCACCCTTTTAATTCATAATGATGATGAATTGGAGCCATTCTAAAAATTCGTTTGCCACGCAATTTAAATGAACCTACTTGTAAAATGACAGATAGGGTTTCAATAACAAATATTCCCCCCATAATGAGTAATAAAAATTCTTGGCGTAAAAGTACGGCGATAATTCCAAGTACTCCACCTAAAGCCAATGAACCGACATCACCCATAAATACCATAGCGGGATAAGTGTTAAACCATAAAAAACCAAGCCCTGCACCAATGATAGCAGTACAGACAATCATTAATTCACCACTAAATTTGATATAAGGTATATGCAAATATTCTGCAATAATTGTATTCCCTGTCGCCCACGATACCAGCGCTAAGCCCGCTGCCACAAATACCGTTGGCATAATTGCAAGTCCATCAAGTCCATCCGTTAAATTAACAGCATTACCTGACCCAACAATCACAACATAAGTGAGTAAAATAAATACTAATCCCAACTGAGGCATGACATCTTTAAAAAAAGGGACAACCAACACGGTTACTGAGCTATCTTTTCCATATACATAAAGGCCAAAGGCAACAATAAATGCAATAACAGATTGCCAAAAATATTTCCATCTAGCGATAAGACCTGCCGTGTTTTTTCGAATAACTTTTAAGTAGTCATCAGTAAAGCCAATAATGGCATAACCAATCAGGACAAATAACGCCACCCAAACATAAGGATTACGTAAATCTGCCCAAAGAAATACTGATAACGAAATCGACGCAACGATTAGCGTCCCGCCCATTGTTGGCGTTCCTTTTTTGCTTAAATGGGATTCCGGTCCATCATTACGTATTACTTGTCCAATTTGTAATTTTTGTAACCAATCAATGACTTTTTGCCCCATTATTAACGATATCGTTAGCGAGGTTAATAGACCCAAAATAGCTCTTACGGTTAAATAAGAAAATACATTAAAAAAGGTAAAATATTTCACTAAATATTCTGATATCCAAACCAACATAATTTTAATCCTAATTTATTTTTTGTTGTTTAATTAGTTCTATAACGTCTTCCATTTTAGCACTGCGAGAACCTTTAACTAGCATGGTTAAGGTTGGATACTGACGCAATAACGTTATAAGGTAATCTGCTGCATCTTGTTTATTATAAAAATGATGACCGACTTCACTTGCTTGGCTAATGAATTGGCTCAATTTACCGACACTGACAACACAATCAAGTTTTTGTTGTTTAGCTAATGTGCCAATTTGTTGATGATATTTTTGAGCGTCTTGCCCTAATTCACCCATATCGCCAACGACGAAAACTTTATAGCCCGATTGTTTTGCCAGAACATTAATTGCAGCAGACATTGAACCCACATTGGCGTTATAAGTGTCATCCAAAATTAATTGATTTTGGTTTAATTTAATCGGGAAAAGCCTTCCTTTAACTGGCTTTAATGTTGATAATCCTTGTTGAATGCGATCTAAGCTTGCTCCGACAGAAATCGCTAAAGCTGAAGCTGCAATTGCATTTGAAACATTGTGTAACCCTATTAATGGTAATTGGATTTCGCATTCACCAAACGGTGTATGTAATTTAAATGTGGTCACATCTGCCATTTTAATATGACTTGCATAGAAATTGGCTAATGGATTCTCTAATGAAAAAGTCCAAACAGTTTTATCTGTTAATTGCTCAAACCATTTATCTGAACAGCTATCTAAATTGATGATAGCAATACCATCTTTAGTCAACCCTTCAAAAATCTCACCTTTCGCTGTAGCGACACCTTCAAGTGAACCAAAACCTTCAATATGCGCTTCTGCAATATTATTAATTAATGCTGTTTGTGGATGAACTAACTGAGTTGTATAAGCAATTTCACCAATATGATTAGCACCTAGTTCTATCACAGCAAATTGATCATCTTTTGTTAATCTCAATAGTGTTAATGGTACGCCAATGTCATTATTGTAATTACCTTGAGTATAAAGCGTTGTTCCACAATTTTGTAGAATGGCTGCCGTCATTTCTTTAACTGACGTTTTACCCGATGAGCCGGTCAAGGCAACAATTTTAGCGGAACTTTGTTGACGAATAAAACCGGCAATTTGCCCCAACGCTTGACGTGTGTCTTTAACCACTATTTGTGGAATAGAATTATCCTCAATTGGGTGATTTACGATTACGGCAACGGCACCATCTTTAATTGCTTGTTCGGCAAAATGATGACCATCAAAATTCTCACCAACAAGTGCAATAAAAAGCGATTGTTTTGTAATTTTACGTGTATCAGTACTAATAACATCAATCATAAAATTACCGTCATGAATATTTAATAATTCACCGTCTACAATTGTTCTGATTTGCTTAATATTTAATGGAATCATGATTGATTCTCTACCCCTAAAAGCTGTTTCACTGTTTCTTGGTCTGAATAGTGATGTTTCGTGTGACCCACGATTTGGTAATCTTCATGACCTTTACCCGCAATTAATATCACATCATTTGGTTTAGCTTCTGCGAGTGCTTTTTTGATTGCTTGTACTCTGTCAGTAATAATCTGAACATTTGAATTATTGATGATACCTTGCTGAATATCATCAATAATTTTTGTTTCATCTTCTGTTCGTGGGTTATCATTCGTCAAAATAATTTTGTCAGCATATTGCGCAGCGATTTCTCCCATTAAAGGTCTTTTGCCTACATCTCTATCACCACCGCAACCAAAAATAACCCATAATGCACCCTTACAGTGAATACGACTTGCTTGGAGTGCTTTTTGTAAAGCATCTGGCGTGTGAGCATAATCCACAATAAATGTCGGGCTATTATTGGCATGTAAAACCTCCATTCGCCCACAAATAGGTTTGAGAAATGAAGCCATATTCACAACAGCGAAAAATGGGAAATCAAGCGTTAATAGCGTCGCTACACATAATAATAAATTTGAGACATTAAACTCACCCAGTAAACGACTGTGTATAATGGTATCTCCCCAACTAGAATGCATATGAATTTTGGCACCCTTATCATGATACTCAATCATCGACACACCAACATAAGGTATATTTAAGTTTTTTAATTTACTTAACGATTTGGGTTGGCACGATACGGCTGTTACCTGAGAAAGCTTTTCAATCCAACGTTTCCCATAATTATCATCATAATTAATAATTGCTTTGCCTGCATTTTCTACTTGTCTTTCTTTATCATTAGGCGTAAATAACGACCATTTTGACTTAGCGTATTTACCCATTGTTTTGTGATAATCAAGATGATCTCGACTTAAATTAGTAAAAACTGTTGCAGCAAACGTAACACCTTTGACACGATTCATCACTAAACCATGCGAAGAAATTTCCATGGAAACCACTTTGACATGTTTTTTAACAAAATCGGCTAAATATGTTTGAATTTCAACGGATGAAGCCGTTGTATTTTTTGACGGTTGAAGATGATTATAGATCCCATTTCCAATCGTTCCTAAAAGTGCAACTTTCTGATTTAACAGATTAACGCATTGGGCAATAAGCTGAGTGACTGTCGTTTTACCATTAGTACCTGTCACACCAATAACAGATAATTTTTTAGAAGGTGAATGGTAAAAATGATCGGCAATGCTAGAAAGTTTTTTAGATAGTTGAAATACTTTAACCTGAGGAATATTTCTTTTTCCATGCTTGATATAATTGATACGTAAATCATCAGATTTTTTATTTGTTTCAATTAATATAGCCACCGCACCAGCTTCTAAAGCTTGAGGAATGAATGATTTACCATCAACGACATTTCCCTTGATAGCGACAAACACATCATTTTTATTGACCATACGGCTATCAATACATATATGATTGAGCGAAAAATCTTTGATCGCTTGATCTTTGTTTCCACCTAATAAACTAAATAAAGTTTTAAATGTGCATGTAGCCATTAATACCACCTATCAATAAATAATCATTTGGCCATCAACTTGGCGATCTGGTTTGACATTCATAGTTCTTAAAACTCCCCCCATAATTCGGCTGAAAACAGGTGCTGATACAGAGCCTCCGTAATACTGACCCGCTTTAGGATTATCAATCACAACAACCAGAGAATATTTTGGTGCTGTTGCTGGCGCAATGCCTGCTGTATAGGCTAAATATTGATTAACATAGCGCCCACCAGATAACTTTTTTGCCGTACCAGTTTTAACAGCAACACTATAGCCTGGTACAGAAGCTTTTGTACCACCACCAGTGACAGCAACAGCTTCCATTAATTGGACTACCGTTTTAGCAATTTTTTCGGGTACAACTCGTTCACCTTGCACTGGTTCAGTGACTTTTAATATCGAAACAGGTCGATAAATCCCATAATTCCCGATAGTTGCGTACGCTCTTGCTAATTGTAATGGCGTGACACTTAAACCATAACCAAAAGAAAAGGTAGCTCGTTCAATATCCGCCCATTTTCGCGCTCTATCTGCTGCAATTGAACCACTGACTTCACCGCCTAAACCCAGTGATGTGGGTTGTCCCAACCCGAAACGACTATAATATTCAACTAGTTCGGCGGGTTGCATTTGTAATGCGAGTTTACTGACACCAACATTACTTGATTTTTCTAAAATTCCTGCCAAATTCAGGGATTTTTGATATGACACATCTTTGATTTCATAGCGATTGACATAAAAAGGTCTGGTATCAACTATCGTATTAAGATCTGCAATCTTTTTTTCTAAAGCGGCCATTACAACCAGCGGTTTTACGGTCGAACCCGGTTCAAATGCATCAGTAACCGCACGATTTCGCAATGAATTATAATTAATTGATGATCGATTATTTGGGTTATACGATGGACTTGTTGCCATCGCTAAAATCTCTCCTGTATGAACATCAACTAAGACCGCAGTACCACTGTCAGCTTTGTTAAACTCAACAGCCTGACTAAGCTCGCTATAAACCAAAGACTGTAAGCGTTCATCAATACTCAATACTAAATCCGATGCCTTTTCACTCTCAGTGCGCTCTAATTCCTCAATGACGCGTCCAAATCTATCTCGTCTTATTATTCGTTGACCCGATTCACCGGTTAACCATTTGTTATAACTTTTTTCAATCCCTTCTGAGCCTTTCTCATTACGGTTTTCATCGGTATCCGTTAAACCGATTAATTGGGCAATACTTTCAGCTGCCGGGTAAAAACGCTTCGAGGTCTTAGCAAATGCAACTCCCGGTAACTTTAACTTTTTCAAATAATCCGATATTGTTGGCGTAACTTGTCTGGATAAATAAACAAATCGCATCGATGGATTACTTAATTTTTGCTCCAGTATGGCTATTGGTATATTTAATGCTTTTGCTAATCCTTGCCATCTTGCATCATTCGTATTCACGCCACCTTTTTGAATAACTAATTTTGGATCAGCCCAAACATCATACATCGGTACACTCACGGCCAATGCTCGCCCGTTACGATCAGTTATCATAGCCCTTGGTGCATCCATATCCTGACGACGTAAAGAACGTTTATTACCTTCAGCAATCAGTTTATCAGGATGAATGATTTGTAAAATTGCCATTTGAATAATAAGCGCAATAATGGCAGCAATAATTAAACTGTAGACAACATAAAATCGCCCGGGTGCAAAAAACTGCTTTTTACTATTCAATTTATTAGTTTTAACCGCTTTCTTGTTTTTAGTGAGAATTTTCATTATTTACTCTTTATCACTATCACGGTTTCATTTTCAGGAGTCACGTATGACATCCCTAGTTGATTTTTAGCTTTAGCTTCTACGCGTTTTGGATCGGCAAGTACATTTTCTTCGATAACTAAATTACGCCATTCACTTTCTAATACATCTTGCTCTAACAACAGTTGCTCACGTTCAAATAACTGCTTGCGAACTTGTTGCGTCGTAATTAACACTGCACCAGCTGATACGACAATCAGTAACAATAGAAATAAGGACATTTTTTGATGACCAAATAAATCACCAATAATTAAGCCAAACAAGCTTTTATTCGGTTTTCTTTGACTATCTACTTCAACGTAGATATTGTCTTGATAACTTTCACTGTTTGGGTTAGTGTTCATTTCTCTTTTCTGCTATCCTCAGTATTGCGCTTCGAGCACGTGGATTATGATCAATTTCATTAGGACTTGGTTTAACTTTTCCAAGTGACTTTAATTTAGCGCTGCCATATTGTTTTATTTGTTGCTCTGTAAGTGGCAATCCCGCTGGTAAAACAGGACCTTTACTTTGTTTATTTATAAACTGTTTCACAATTCTATCTTCTAAAGAATGAAAGCTAATCACAGCAAGTCTTCCTTCATTCGCAAGAATTGACAGACTATTATTTAACGCATGTTCTACTTCTTCTAATTCGCTATTAATATAGATACGAATTGCCTGAAAGCTACGTGTTGCAGGATGTTTATTTTTATCTTTTCTTGGTGTCGCTTTTTCAATGATATTCGCCAATTCCAATGTTCGGGTTATAGGCGAAACTTTATTCTGTTCAACAATTGCTTTTGCGATTCGTTTCGCAAATTTTTCTTCGCCAAAAGTTTTTAACACCCAAGCTATATCATCTTCATCACTTTTAAGTAACCATTCACTTGCGGTCAAACCCTGATGAATATTCATACGCATATCGAGAGGGCCATCACGCATAAAAGAAAAACCCCGTTCAGGGTCATCCAGTTGTGGCGAAGATACCCCCAAATCTAATAAAAAACCATCTATCTGACCTAACAGACCTAAATTATCAATGTATTGATATACATTGGAAAATTCTCCTCGAATAAAAGTAAATCTAGGGTCAACAATTTTTTTTGCTGCTAATTCAGCTCGTTCATCACGGTCAATAGCGATTAATCTACCTTGTTCGCTAAGTTGTTCAAGTATGAGACGTGAATGTCCACCTCGTCCAAAGGTTCCATCAACATAGATGCCATCTTTTTTAATATTTAGTGCGTCTATCGCTTCGTTCAATAAAACTGTAGTATGTTGATAATCCATCAATTTTTACTCATATTAAATTGTTAAACTTTTCAAATTACTGGATAAGTTTTCCATATCGGTTGGCAAAGCGGCAATGTCCTCACCAATTTGTTGATACCATATTCCTTCATCCCAGATTTCAAATTTATTGGATTGTCCAACAAACATTGTCAGTTTTTCTAGCTTAGCGTAGGTACGTAACGTTTGTGGTAATAATATTCGACCGGAATTATCCATTGAACACTCGGTTGCATAACCTAATAATAGGCGTTTGATCCTTCGTTCCGCTTCGACAATAGAGGATAAAGTCGAAAGTTGTTGTTCAATCATTTTCCACTCAGTCATCGAATAAAGGGCAAGACAAGGATGATATAAACCAATTGTGCATACCATGCCTTCAGACAATAATTCCCGATAGCGAGTGGGGATAGCCATTCGCCCTTTACTATCGATATTGACTGAAATTGCACCACTAAACATTCAAGCGCCCTTATTCATGAAAATTTTGCTAATTTTTATTTGTTATAAATCAAAATATTAAATAATTTGTACTTTATTACCACTTTATCCCACTTTTTACCACAAAAATTTACAAAATAATAGATATTTAATTAATTAATTTTTTAATAATTGCAGTTGGATTTTTTCATTAGCGTGTTGCGAATTAACTATCGGTTTTATATTAAGTTAATTAAAAAAAGGTCATCACTCTGTAAAATTTAAGATTATTTGAATGTTCAACTAAACTTATCTTTGCTAACCAAGATTATTAACATGTATAAAATGTAAACATTGCAGATATTAAGAAAGGTAAAACAGTATTGATGACAATAAACAGATAACAACTTTGATTAAAAAATTAAATTCACAGCAACTAGTTGTGTATTAATTTCATTAAAATCAAAGTAATATTAAAGATAGATATTTGCCAACCTGTTGGTTAGCAAACAAAAATTAATTAGCGAGGAGC
Source organism: uncultured Gilliamella sp. (assembly GCA_945291235.1). The sequence goes on along the minus strand of CALYQY010000016.1, from coordinate 11,825 downwards.
CCAAAATCCTATCACATTAACGTTGTCTTGCTGTATAACTGCCCTTATTGGCATCTGGTTAAAATCGGTACCTTGTTCAGCTTGTTCTAACACATTAATTTTACTTTCACCGACTAAATGTAAGTAAATATTTTTACTACTTAATATGATAGGCAGTGTTAGAGTGATACGGTCAAGTGGTGCCGTTAAAGGAGTCATACCAATCACTTTTCGATTTGAGTGCATATCCAAGCCCAATTTTAAATTATCAGCTCCCGGAAACAGCGAGGCAGTATGACCATCTTCACCCATTCCCAAAATCAAAACATCAAAAGGCATCGGTACTTTATCTAAAAGCTGTTCTGTAACTTCAGCACCATCAAACGGATTATCACAACTATTTTTTAAACCAACAAAATTAGCAAGTTTTGCTTTATTTTGTAATAAATAAGTCATGACTAATTTTTCATTACTGGCATCATCCGTATCATCGACCCATCTATCATCAACCAAAGTGATATAAACGCGATTCCATGCTAAGTCTTGTTGACTAAGCAAAGTAAATAAAGGAATAGGCGTTTTACCACCCGAAACCGCAATAGATGCATGACCTTTTTGTTCAATAGCCTGCTTAAGATCATTCACTATACGAGCAGTAAGTTCTTCATTTAAAACCTGACTATTTGCATATCTATTAAGTGTAAACATATTGATGTTCCTTTATTCAAATTCGTGCCAAGAATGCCCATCTTTTGTAATTAAAGCAACAGAAGCAACCGGTCCCCAAGTACCAGCTTGGTAAGTTTTCGGCGGCTCTTTTTCCGAATTCCAAGCATTAATAATAGAGTCTACCCATTTCCAAGCCGCTTCTACTTCATCACGATGAACAAACAATGCTTGGCGACCTCGCATTACTTCAAGCAATAGTCGTTCATAAGCATCGGCACTATGCTGTTGAAAAGCCTCATTAAAGCTTAAATCAAGTTTAGTCGTTTGTAAATTATGTGTGCTATCTAAACCCGGTACTTTGTTCAGAATTTCAATGTCCAAGCCTTCATCAGGTTGCAAGCGAATGGTTAATTTATTTTGTGGTAATGCAGGATAGGATTCACTAAATATATTCAAAGGCAATGATTTAAAATAAACCACGACTTCCGCACATTTGCTCGCTAAGCGTTTTCCTGTACGTAAATAGAAAGGCACACCAGCCCAACGCCAATTGTCAATATCAACTCGAATAGCAACAAATGTTTCTGTGCTGCTTTCTTTATTAGCGCCATCTTCTTCTAGATAACCTGGTACGTTTATTCCATTAACAAATCCTGATGTATATTGACCACGAACAACTTTATCATGAAGGTTTGTCTTATCAATAGGTCTTAGCGCATTGAGCACCGCTATTTTTTCATTACGCAAACTTTCATCTTTCAAATTAGCCGGTGGAGACATCGCAATCATTGTCAAAATTTGTAACAAATGATTTTGAACCATATCACGCATTTGACCAGCTTTATCAAAGTAACCCCATCGACCTTCAATGCCAACTTGTTCAGCAACGGTAATTTCGACATGATCGATAGAATTACGGTTCCATAAAGAGGCAAAAACCGGATTAGCAAAACGTAAAGCTAAAAGGTTTAAAACCGATTCTTTTCCTAAATAATGGTCGATACGATAAACCTGCGATTCATCGAAAAATTGTGCAACAGAATCATTAATATCACGAGATGATTGCAAATCCGTACCAAGGGGTTTTTCCATTACAATTCGATTGTGTTTTTGGTTTAATCCAGCGTGCGCTAAACCTTTACAAATTGTACCGAAAGTCCCCGGATGCATTGCAAAATAAAAAATTGCTGTACGATTCTGCTCGAGTTTATTTTTTAAATCGTTGAAACCAGCGATATCATTAACATCTAACTTATGAAAATTAAGACGTTGGCTAAATCGTTGCCAAATATCTTCATCTAATGGTTCTGACATAAATGTTGTAAGTGCTTCTTTAGCCACTTCACTGTAAGCAGATTTATCCCAATCTGCACGACCAACCCCTAATATTTTGGTTTCTTCAGGCAGTTTTCCATACTTTTCTAATTGATATAAAGATGGTAATAATTTACGCCTTGTCAAATCCCCTTTAGCGCCAAAAATGACTAAATTGCAAACTGGGACATCAGACATGGTTTTCTCCTAACTAAAATGATATCAATATGTTTTATTCTATTATGTTGAGTTGTCAGTGTCACCCAGTTAATGCTATAAATCATAACAATAGGCATTTGCCTAATTTAATCTAACACAAAAACAAAAAGGTCACCGTCTGGGTGACCTTTTGTTAGAAGCATTATTGGATGATACACCAATGCGTGAATCTAAACGCGCACAAAGTCCATATGAACTAATTTAGGCTTGAATGGATGACGTTGTACAGCTTGTACTTTTGCTTTAACCGCTTTACCGTCAACTTCAATAGTGAGCACTTCAGAATAAAATTCTGGTTTTTCTTGCATATTGAAAATATGGTTGTGATCAAGCACAACAGATATTGCAGGTTCAGTTCCACCATAAATAATAGCTGGGAATTGACCAGCGTGACGCAGGCGGCGGCTCGCACCCTTACCATGCTCTTTTCTAACTTCTGCTTTTAATGTAAACATGTTTATTTCTCTATGTTATTTAAATAAAAAACCAATTACAGGCGACCCAGTAGTTGGTTATGAAATTGGCGCTTTAAAAAGCTTGAGGATTATAAAGCGTTATGCTTGTAAACGCAAACAATTAATCAATTGGTCAATAGAATTGATTGCGTTTAAACATAACTCGCTATGCAATATTAGACCAATTTAATTTTAAAGCCATATGACGTTTTTTGTGTTGGTGATAATTTAAGTGTTTGATTAATACACGCACTTTCAACACACACCATCTTTTTATATTCTTGGTCATCAAAATCAGCCATCGCTTTAGCTTTATCTGTCCATGGATTCCATGTAACAACATCACTAGCATTAATGTTTGTGAGCTCAATTGTTCGACTAGTATCATTTATGGTTAGGGTGTTTTCAGCATGGGTATAAATACGATCGACTTCTTGATTAAAGGTTAATTGTCCATTAATTGTTGGTTTATTTTCAACAGACAAACGATCTTGATAAGTATTACCTAACCCTTTAACAGTCACATCATCGATATCACTAATACCAAAATAAGTATGTAATGCACTTGTTGCCTCAAAATCACCTTGACAACTTAATGTAACTTCACAGCTCTTGCCGACATGAATCGTTAACCAAATTTTAAAAGGTTTGGCAAAATAGGATTCAGTTTGGGGATTATTCGTTAATGACAAGATGATATCGACACCATTAGCATCTTCCTTGCATGAGTCTAACGTCCATTCAACAATACGAGCAAAACCGTGTGAAGGATTACCTAATTGCCCAAACCAAGGCCAACAAATGGGTACACCGCCACGAATAGCCGTTCCTTTTTTAAAAAAGGTTTTTTCACTTAACCAAATAACTGGGGACGTTTCGGTTGAAGGTTGCCAAAATAATAAATGCGCACCTTGTAGTGATATCGCTGCCGTGCATGTTTTATGGTTAACCGTTAAAATGGGTAATTCACCAAAATGCGATTGTTTTACTGAAGGGCTTATTGACGCTGCTGACAAACCATTATCCAAGATATCGTTAACAATACTCATACTTTCTCCTACAAAAAATAGTCTAATCGATAATTAATATCGAAAATTAATCGTGATTGTACGCTCTTTACACGAAATTTAAAAATACCAAAATAGTAAAAAAAGCTTTTTTTCATGAATTGAAGTAAAATAGTGCAACATTTATATAACCATTCATCAACCGCTATTAAGTTTCAGGATAGGCAGATGTTTTCATATAAAATTCCACTTAGCTTATATATACATATGCCTTGGTGTGTACAAAAATGTCCTTATTGTGATTTCAATTCTCATACCATCAAAAAAACACCTGATTATCGTGCTTATATTGATCATTTGATTAAAGATTTACAGCAAGATATAGCACTTTGTCCTGAACGCTCGATCCATTCGATTTTTATCGGCGGTGGTACGCCAAGTTTATTTTCAGCCGAATTGATTGATCATCTGTTAACCAAAATTAATGAACTGATTCCAATTGAAAAACAGGCCGAAATCACCATCGAAGCTAATCCAAATTCTGTTGATGCAGAAAGATTTACAGGCTATCAACAAGCAGGAATAAATCGTATTTCAATTGGAGTTCAAAGTTTTCAAACTGATAAACTCATCAGATTAGGACGCGTTCACAATCCCCAAGAAGCAATCAATGCCGGGAAATTAGCACATAAACTAAAATTGGACAGTTTTAATTTAGATCTAATGCATGGACTTCCCAATCAAAGTTTAGATGATGCCTTGTTTGATCTTAAACAAGCCATAGCCATTAATCCTCCCCATTTATCTTGGTATCAATTAACCATTGAGCCTAATACACTTTTTGGGTCTAAACCACCTGTCCTTCCTGATGATGATAAACTTTGGGAAATTTATCAAATTGGACACCAATTGTTAACTCAACATGGTTATCAGCAATATGAAACGTCGGCTTATGCAAAACCGGAATTGAAATGCCAGCATAATTTAAATTATTGGCGATTTGGTGACTATTTAGGGATTGGGTGTGGTGCACATGGTAAAATAACCCAACCTAATGGGGACATTATTCGTACCGTAAAAACACGTCATCCCAAAGGGTATCTTGAAGGGCGTTATATCGAAAAATCTTATACCGTACCAAAGGAAGATCTTGCATTCGAATTTTTTATGAATCGTTTTAGATTATTTGAAGCAACACCTAAAATTGAATTTGAGCAACGGACTTTTTTACCTTTACAAACAATTGACAGGCAAATTAATTTAGCAATTGAAAAAAATTACCTTACTGAGGATAAAGAATATTGGAAAATAACTGAACAAGGAAAATTATTTTTAAATTCTTTACTTGAGATTTTTTTATAATTATTTAGTTGATTTATAATAACTATTTTGAATTTTACGCAAATTTAACATTATAAATACAAACATTTTAGAAAAAAATTTACATCGAGTTACATACATTTACTAAAAAATAGTGCATAATATATCCGACAATGTATTTATTTCATTGTTTTCCTATTCCTTATGTTTTCCCAATAACCTAGTTATTGGGACTTTTTTTATCTGCCACCCACATTAAAAAAGTTTACGATATTTAATTAACTTTGGAATTGAAAATAAATCTTTCTAATTCTGTTAAGGTAGAGGTGCCTTCCATTGGACCTTTTTGTGAAACGGCTAATGCACCACTTGCATTTGCATATTGCAAAGCTTTTTCAACACTAAATCCCGCAAGCATTAAACTGACAAATGTTGCTGCAAAACAATCTCCTGCGCCTGTTGGATCGATTGATTGCGTTGTAAAACTATCGACATGAATCTTTTTAATCGTATTTTGTTCATCATAACCATAATAAGTTGACCCCTTCGCTCCACATTTTACAACAATATGTTTGATCCCTTTTTGAAGCAATTTTATTATGGTTTCTTGTTCGTTTTCATTATTATGGTCGGCAAAATAATTCACTTCACTTTCACTAGGTAAAAAGATATCAGTATATTCCATGATATAACCAAAAGATTGCTCCATCTCTTGAATATTAAACATTTCTTTGCGTAAATTTGGGTCGAAAGAGATAGTCCCTCCTTTTCGTTTGATGATATCTAATGCTTTGCGCACTGCATCAATTGCTCGAAACGAATACAACGATGAGCCCATAACATGTAAATGAGTACAATCTTTCAACAAGTTTTCGTTGATATGGTTGAATGAAAGAAGACCGCAGGCACTATTAGGAATATTGAAAATAAAATCTCTTTCATTAGAATTGCGGTACGATACGAAGGCGCTACCCGTATTAGCTTTATTATGAAAAGTGATGCCATCCGTAATGACACCATCTTGTTTAAGCCGATTAACACACATTTTGCCAAAGGTATCTTTACCAACACAGCTAAAAAACACGACCGGAAACCCTAACTTTGCCACTTGGTCAGCAAATATAGCTGGCGCACCACTCGGAAAAGGGCCTATAAATTCGCCTGTTTGATCGAAACGCTGATTTTGTTCCTTTGCTAAAAATTCAACTAGTAGCTCCCCGATAGAACAAATCTTAAAATTCACATTATGCTCCTAATTCATTTTGGTAAATGACACTAAATTTATTTGCGGCAAATTGTTTGAAACTAGAATCTAATAATTGCTGATGATATTCGGTTACAGCCGGTCGGGATAAGATCATCACATCCATATTTTTTAGCTTTCCAATGCTATGATCATCATTATAAATAACACGTTGAGGTAAAATACCAATGATGTGATGAGCTTTTTTGATTAATTGTTGGTATATACTGATTTGCTCAGTATCTTCAATTATTATTTGGTTATCATGATTAATGGCGGTTAATTCAACAATAAAATGTGAAATCGAATAATCATCTAAAATTGAATCGCAGATATCATTATGCAAAATATTATTTTTTAATAATACACCGCCAGTAAGCACAATATTAGCATCGGTGAACTCTTTCGCTAATTGTGCATTATTAATATCATTCATGATTAATTTTAATGATTTTTTAACATGCAAATAGGGAATAAGCTTTCTTGTAAGTCTGCCATGACTTAAAAAAATGGTATCGCCATCATTAATATAATTTAAGCAATTCTTCACTAAATCAATATCATAAATATCATCAACAAGTAATGAATTATTCGCCGCTACAATATGCGTTTTATTATTTGTACCTTCTGGTGACAAATAAATTGCCCCACCAAAAGAACGCTTTAAATATCCTTGTTGTTCTAAATAGGTTAAATCTTGACGAATAGTAACAGTTGAAACTTGAAGCATGTATGATAACTCTTCAACTTTGATTTCACCTTTTTTTCTTACTATTTCCGCAATATCCAATCTACGTTTCAAAAGGGCTGAAGACACTTTAGCCAATTTTAATGTCCTGTATTACATAAAACGAATTAAGATTAATGATAATAGAATTTATCATACAAGTGGTCAACAATAATTAATAAGTTATGTTTTATCGAAGATACCACATCTTAACATTATCAAAATCACAGGGTTACATGTTAACCATTTAAATTTATCTTTATCAATTTAAATTACTTTTACTGTTGAATAAATGTTCAGTTTTGTGATCCAACTCACGGTAATGACACTGGCATAACTTTCGTTTTGCAATCATAATTTAATAAAAATACTTTCATTTTAAAATTTAGTTCTGGTTGCAAATCAATTTAAGGGGTTGTCATATGTCGATCATTTCAAGTCATAATATGTTAAAAAAAGCACAGCATGAACATTATGCCGTTCCAGCTTTTAACATACATAATTTAGAAACCATGCAAGTTATTGTTGAAACGGTTGCCGAATTACAGTCTCCTGTAATATTAGCCGGTACGCCTGGGACATACTGTTATGCCGGTACTGAAAATATTATTGCCATTGCCGAAGCGCTATCTAAAAAACACAAAGTACCGTTAGCCGTCCATCTCGATCATCATGAAGAATATGATGATATCGTTGAAAAAATTAATTCAGGGATACGCTCAGTCATGATTGATGGCTCTCATTTCTCTTTTGAAGAAAATATTGCGTTAGTAAAACGCGTTGTTGATTATGCTCACCGCTATGATGTGAGTGTTGAAGCTGAATTAGGTAGGCTTGGTGGCGTTGAAGATGATCTTGTGGTGGATGCTAAAGATGCTTTATATACCAATCCTAAACAAGCAGTTGAATTTATTGAACGAACAGGAATTGATTCACTTGCCATTGCAATTGGGACTGCTCACGGTCTATATAAATCAGAACCTAAATTAGATTTTGATCGACTTTCTGAAATTCGTTCTATGGTTGATATCCCACTGGTATTACATGGCGCTTCAGGTGTTCCGGACAAAGATGTTCGTGAATGCATTCAACGTGGTATTTGCAAAGTCAATGTTGCAACGGAACTCAAAATCGCCTTTTCTGATGCGCTAAAACACTATTTTATCGAAAATCCAAATGCCAATGATCCTCGACATTACATGAAACCAGCAAAAGCAGCAATGAAAGAAGTGGTTAAAAAAATCATTACAACATGTGGATGTGCCGGTAAACTCTAAGAGGTCAATCCTATGATCTATACTTTAACACTTAATACGGCAATTGATATGAATATCCGTTGCCAAGGTCTTAATCCCAATTCAGTGAATCGTACTTCACATACAGAATATAGTCCCAATGGTAAAGCTGTTAACGTTTCAATTGTTTTGAAAAAATTTAATAAATCGACATGTGCATTGGGCTTTTTTGGTGGATTTTCAGGAAAATATATTATTGATGAACTCACCAAAATGCAGATTGAAATCAAACCTTGTTTTATCGATGATATCACTCGCATTAACGTTTTTATTAATGATGGACAAAATGAATATAAGTTCGTGGGAAAAGGGCCTTTTGTGCCAGATAAAAAGAAAGCTGAAATGCTAAACATCATTGATTCTCTCGATCACAATAGCTATTTAGTCATCAGTGGTAGCCTACCTAAAAACATCGAGCCTGAATATTATCAATCTGTTTTAGATATATGCCAAACCAAAAATATTCAAGTTATTTTAGATATCAGTCATCCTAAACTCGCTCAATTACTTACTTATAAACCGCTATTAATTAAACCCAATAATGATGAACTGAAAGACATTTTTGGATTAGAAACCCAAACGACAGAACAAGTCATTGCATCGTTATCAACGGTACATTCACTTGGTGCTCAAAATATTTTATTAACTATGGGGGAAAAAGGTCTTTACTTTTCAGATGGTCAGCATGTTTGGTTTTGTAATGCCGTACCAATCAATTTGATCAGTTCTGCTTGTGCAGGCGATGCGTCACTTGCTGCATTTCTTAGTGAATGGCTACCAACACAAGAACACGTTGAAAAAGCAATGAAAAAAGCCTCTGCAACAGGGGCTAATGTTGCAGAATCAGATGGATTAGGTCTACTCGATAAAATCAGTACCTATATGGAGAAACTTGTAGTTACCCAAATTAAATAAAGGGGGCGTTATGAAGAAGATACTTGCTGTAACAGGCTGCCCAACCGGTATCGCACATACCTATATGGCAGAAGAAGCGCTAAAATCAGCTGCGCAAAAAGCAGGAATTGAAATTAAAGTAGAAACCAATGGTGCAAGTGGTGTTGATAATGCAATTACCGAAGCTGATATGGCAAATGCCATTGGGGTGATTATTGCGGCAGATAAAGATGTTAATCCTGATCGCTTTAATGGTTTACCTGTTATTGAAGTTCCCGTTAAAGAGGGTATACACAAAGCTGTAGCATTAATAGAGCAGATTACTTCAGGGACAGTTCCTATTCGTAAAGGCGTACAGAATAGTGTTAATAATGCGATCTTAAAGCAAGTGGAAGTCAAAGAATCGATTGGACGCCAGCTCTATAAACACTTAATGAGTGGTGTGTCAAACATGCTGCCTTTCGTTGTCGCTGGTGGTGTACTCATAGCTTTATCATTTTTATGGGGTATTTATTCCGCAGATCCTAATAATGAACAATATAATGAATTTGCAGCAATGCTTAAACAAATCGGTGGAAAAGCATTTGACATTATGGTGCCTATTTTCACCGCTTTTATAGCCAATTCCATTGCAGGTAAGCAAGGGATGGTTGCTGGTTTTGTAGGTGGATTAATGGCTACGGCTACTGGAGCAGGTTTTTTAGGCGGTATTCTCGCTGGATTTGCTGCTGGTTATCTGATGCTGTATCTCAAAAAATGGTTAGATCATCTACCTCGCTCTTTCGAAGGACTGAAATCAATTTTTATTATGCCATTAATCGGTGTATTTGTTATTGGTGCAGGGATGTATTATCTCGGTAAACCCATCGCCATAGCGAATAACACAATGGCTGTATGGCTTGGTTCATTACAACATACTAATCCAATTTTACTCGGTATTGTTATTGGTGCTATGTGTTCCTTTGATTTTGGTGGCCCTATTAATAAAGCAGCTTATGTAACAGGTACTATGTTATTGGGTGAAGGAAATTACTATTTTATGGCTGGGGTTTCAGCTGCTTGCATTGCACCGCCTTTTGTTATCGCCTTCTCGACGACCATTTTCCGTCATAAAGCCTTTACAGAAGAAGAACGTGCTGCAGGTATTGTCAATTATGTTCTCGGTTCCACACATATTACCGAAGGCGCAATTCCATTTGCGGCAAAAGATCCTTTGCGGGTCATTCCAATCATGATGTTATCGTCGGCAATTGCATCCGTATTGACATTTCTATGCCAAATTCAAGTGCCTGCTCCACATGGCGGCTTTTTAGTACTGCCACTGGTAAATAAACCATTTTTATGGGTAGCTTGCATTTTTATTGGTGCGCTGGTTGGCGCTGTGTTACTGGGTTTACTGCGTATGCATGAGAAAAGAAAATCAAAATCGATAACAATGCGTTAATTAATTAACAATTAGTTAGACATTAAACAATTATTCAGGATAAATTTTAAACAGGAACACCATATGAATAATTTAACCTTATCAATCAATGATATCTCGATTTTAAATGGTAACTATTCCAAACAAGAAGCCATTAAGTTAGTCGCTGAAAGTATGATAGCATCCAATTTAGTCACCAATGACTATACTCAAGCAATGTATGATAGAGATGCGCAAATATCGACTTTTTTAGGTAATGGTATTGCCATTCCTCATGGTACCACCGATAAACGTGATAGCGTATTAAAAACAGGTTTGAAGATTATCTATTTTCCGAAAGGCATTCACTGGGATGAAGATGATAATATTGCTTATGTTGTCGTAGGCATTGCAGCAAAAGCTAATGAGCATCTAAATATACTGCGTCAACTTACTCGAGCGGTGATTGCTGAAAATACCTTAGCACGCATACATGCCGTTCAAACTCCCGAAGAGTTATTGGCTATTTTACAAGGGTAATTAATATTTATCCTCCTATGAGTGTGGATCACCTTAGCTCATAGGAGATAATCACAATCTAGTGGAATTGTGATAACTATTGAGTTCCATAAATTTGCATTTATCAGACTTGCAAATAGTCACTATAACTTGCATCTTTGTTAAACCTATTTAAATGAATATTGGAAATGAAGACTATTTTCGTTTAAGAATAACTCTCAAATCTTCGTCAATCATTTCAACTGACTCAAAGTGAAATTGTGGTGCGAATGCAAGTTTTTGCAGATTGGGCAATATACACATATTTAACGCATTATGTCCCAATAATTTAGGGGCATAATAGATAACAAGTTCATCCACTAAATCTTGTTCGATTAATGCACCTGCCAGATGAGCACCAGCTTCAACCCAAACCGTATTCATCTGTTTTTCAGCCAATAGCGAAAATAATTTAGATAAATCTATTTGTTTGCAATGCGTTGGTTCAATAATTATTTTGGTATTTGGCTTTTCTATGGGAGTATCGTTTTTTCGTATCACCCATGTTTCACCAGATTGATTAAAAATATTTTCAGTTCCTGTTAACTCATCTTGACTGTCGATAATGACTCGAATTGGTTGTCTGACATCTTCTAATGAATATATTTTTTGTATGTCATCCGGCAATTCATTAAATCTAACCGTTAAACTTGCATTATCTGCTTGTACTGTCGCCCGAGTACTTAAAATACAACTGGCTTGAGCACGAAACTGTTGTACATCTTCTCTTGCCTTGTTTGAGG
>CALYQY010000015.1 GCA_945291235.1 uncultured Gilliamella sp. | reverse complement strand
CAACTGATTATAGCCATGTTAGTGATTGGATTCCGGATTTAAGTAGCTGGGATACGATTGTATTTTTATCAAGCATGATGTTTGCTTTTGCCGGGCTAGAAGTTGCGCCGATGATCGCTGGTCGTACTCGTGATCCACAACGTGATTTCCCTAAAGCAATGGCGGTATCAGCAATTGTTATCGTTGGTATCTATATGATTGGTACTTGGGCAATTAATACGTTATTGCCAGCTGAAGATACTGATATTGTTGCAGGTGTAATGCAAGCAATGGAAGCGGCGGCAAAAGAGTTACATATGCCTTGGTTATTACCAGTTATGGCAATCTGTTTATTCTTTGGTGCGTTAGGACAAATTAACTCATGGTTAGTTGGCCCTATCTATATGTTACAAGAAGCATCAAAAGAAGATAATTTACTTGGCGAACGTGTTGGTCGTTTACACCCTGTGTATAAAACACCAGCTTTTGCGTTAATTGTTCAAGCAATTATTGTAACCGTACTTTGTTTCTCAACTTTCGTATCACCGAGTATTGCAGCAGCATATTGGATGTTAACGGCGTTAACAACAATCTGTTACTTTATCCCATATTTAGTGATGTTTATTGCTTATTATCGTTTACGTATTACTCAACCTGATGTACCACGTAGCTTTAAAATTCCGGGTAAAGTGTTACCGATTGTGTTACCAGCGTTAGGTTTCTTATCGACTCTATTTGCGGTGATCTTAGTGTTTATCCCACCTGCACAAATCGATATGGGTGGATATGTTGAATATATCGCTAAAATTGTTGGTGGTGCGGTGTTAGCTATTGTGTTAGCTGAATGGATCTACCATAGAGCACAAAAACGTAATCGCTTGCAACAACAATAAGATATAGAGGAGTAAAGTATGTACAAACCTATATTGGAAATCGATTTACGTAAATTAAGAAACAATGCTCGTGTTGAAAAAGAGCTGTTAGCTAAACACGGCATTGAAGTAATGGCCGTCAATAAAGTTTTTGATGGTTGCGTTGAAACCGCCAAAGCCGTGCTTGACGGCGGTATTGATGTGATCGCTGAGTCAAGAACTTACAATTTGAAAAAATTAAAAGACGCCTTAAATTGTAAGACCTGTTTATTACGTAGCCCTTGTTTAAGCGAAATCAGCGATGTTGTTAAATATGCTGATATTAGCTTAAACAGTGAAAAACAAGTTATCCAAGCGCTTTCGGATGAAGCCGTTAAGCAACAAAAAATTCATCAAGTATTATTAATGGTGGATATGGGTGACTTACGTGAAGGTATTTGGTTTGAACACCTCGATGATATCATCGATACCGTTAAACTCATATTATCTTTACCAGGTGTTGAGCTTTATGGGCTTGGCACCAACTTTAACTGCTATGGTACTGTTCTGCCAACCGTTAAAAATGGCGTGGATTTTTTACACATAGCACGTAAAGTGGAAGAGGCTTGTAATATCAAAATCAAATATCTGTCAGCAGGTAATTGCACCAGCTATCATCTGCTTGATAAAGGTATTTGGCCTGAAGGATTAAACCACATCAGAATCGGTGGTTTACATGAGTTTGGTATTGAGTATGTGGATATGAAATATCTTGATGAATTCCACCACTCAAATAAACCTGTTGAGAAGGCATGCAGTAATTTATATAAATTATATGCCCAAATCATCGAGCTCAATAGTAAACCTACTGTTCCTGTTGGTGAGTTAGGGGTTGATGCATTTTTAAATAGTAAAACATTTGTTGATAATGGTACACGTAAACGTGCTTTATTGGCTTTTGGACGTCAAGACGTTCCGGCCGAAAACTGTGTTCCTATCGACGATAACATTACTGTTTTAGGTCAAACCAGTGATCATACTATTGTTGATATTGAAGATGTAACTGAAACATTGAAAGTCGGCGATATGATCGGTTTTGAACTCGATTACACAGCCTTACTCATGGCATGTCAAACAAATGGCGTAGAAAAACGTTTTATTTATTAATTCGTGCTAGCTGCCGGGTTACCGGCAGCTTTTATTGATTACTAGGCGGTTTACATGGCTATATCAGAAACTCAAGAAAGTCCTTATCCCAGTAACTTAAAGAAAAACCTTAAAAATCGTCATCTTTTGATGATTTCATTAGGCGGATCAATTGGTACGGGATTATTTATTGGTATTGCAGCACCTCTTAGCACGGTTGGACCGTTAGGGACAATTATTGCCTATTTAATGGCGGGCAGTATTATGCTCTCTACGATGCTTTGTTTAGGTGAGCTTTCTTGCGCTTTTCCGCATGCTGGTTCTTTCCAACACTATGCATTAATGTTTATTCCCAATCCAATATGGAGTTACACCATTGGTTGGTTATATTGGTTAAGTTGGGTATTGTCAATGGCGGCAGATCTTACAGCGGCTGCTATGATTGCTCATCAAGTCTTTCCTTCCATTCCTATCTATCTTTTTAGTTTAATTATTTTAGTTGTGATCACCTCGGTGCATTTAACCTCGGTTCGTGCCTTTGGTGAAAGTGAATACTGGTTTTCGACCATAAAAGTGTTGGCGATTATTGCTTTTATTGCCACCGGCATTTATCTGCTTTATCAGCAATATGAGCAAACGCATCTACTGCCGACATTTAAAACAGAAAGTGGTTGGTTTCCCAATGGCTTTTTGTCGATTTTTGTCTGTATGACAATTGTCACTTATTCATTTCAAGGGGTAGAGTTAATTGGTAGTGCGGCTGGCGAAGCACAATCGCCACAATCGGTTTTACCGAAAATTATTACCGGCGTTGCTTTTAGAATTATTCTATTTTATGTATTAGCAATAGCGGTGTTGGCGCTTGTCTATCCTTATGGCGTTACTCACGATGAAATCAGCCCATTTGTCTGGGTCTTTAACAAGGCCGGGATTCAGTTCGCCTCTTATATGATGCTATTTGTGATCTTCTGTGCTGCTATTTCGGCTGCTAATTCTGCCGTTTATGCCAGTTCAAGAATGTTGTGGTCTATGGCACAAGATAATTTAGCCCCCAAATCGTTTTCCAAAGTAAATAAACGAGGGGTACCAACAAAAGGCATTCTCTTTATTGCTATCATTGCGTTAGTTTCGCTATTTTCGAAATATATTGCTGCTGATAAGCTTTATCTTTATTTAGTCGCCGGTACCGGACAGGTCGGCTGTTTTGCCTGGATTATCATTGCATGGTGTCAATATCAATTCCGTAAGGGAGTGAACAGTGGTAAATACCCGAAAGAGATGATTAAATTCAAATCACCGCTGTTTCCATGGTTAGCCATGATTTCAATTACGGTCAATATTGTGATTATACTGGGTGTTTGGTTTGGCGAGTCAGGCCATTATAT
This sequence comes from uncultured Gilliamella sp., assembly GCA_945291235.1. Next base: position 29,910 of record CALYQY010000015.1, on the reverse strand, counting down.
TTTACTGTCTGAACTGGCATTAATTACTATTATTTTAATTTCTTATTTTTTTTATAAAAAACGTAATCCCGCTATCACAACTAAGTCAACTTAGTTTGTGTCTAACAATGTAATCATCATCACTTAGGATGATGATTACATGTCAAAATCTTATCGATAAAACGTTTAAGGCTGTGTGCTCAAAGCGTGACTTTGTTTGCACAGCAACGTTAGATGACTATTTTAAAAATGCCGCAACCCCGGTAAACACAACTTGTGCTGCGATAGCGGACACTAACAATCCGGTTAATTTTGATAATATCGCAATGCCGGTATTTTTTAATACTTTAGCAATCGTTTTGGCGCATAAAAGCATGGCGTAGATGCCTAAAGAGGCGATCAATAAAGAGACGGCGCCTACCATGTTTGCAGCAAATCCGACGGAACTGGTGCCCATAACAATGATTGTCCCGATAGACGCAGGCCCCATACACAGCGGTACCGCAAGCGGAACGACGCTGATATCATCATCGCTACTAATTTTGTTTTTTTCCGGCGAGTCATTCATTAATGAAACTGCGGTAATAAACAGTAAAGCACCAGAGCCGATTCGAAACGCATTTAAGGTAAAACCAAAAACGCTAAACAGGGTATTACCGAAAAAGAATAATATGATACCAATAATAAATACTGCACACGATGTTTTACGCGCGGTTTTGCGGCGTAATGATTCGTCGTACTGTTTAGTACCACTTAAAAATGCGCTTAATACCGCTGGCGGCGTCATAAGGGCAAAGAGTTTTATGGTTGTTGAGACAATATCAACAAGATAGTTACTCATAGTATTACCTTTCAAAGAATAACAGTAAATTGGATTTAGTTGTCAACTTCAGACAGTTGGCTGGAAGATAATATGATAGATACAAAAACGGCCACCGTAAAGGTGACCATATTTAATCTGATATATTTTAATTGGTTTTTAAATTGTAACCAATCAATATTAGTTAAGGCGCTCTTTAATACGAGCCGCTTTACCACGAAGTTCGCGTAAGTAGTAAAGTTTAGCTTGACGTACTTGACCACGACGTTTCACAGTAATTGAATCAACAGTTGGTGAGTGAGTTTGGAATACTCGTTCAACACCTTCGCCATTCGAAATTTTACGTACTGTAAATGCAGAATGTAAACCACGATTGCGAATTGCAATAACCACACCTTCATATGCTTGAAGACGTTTTTTGTTACCTTCAACAACCCATACTTTAACTTCTACCGTATCACCCGGACGAAAAGACGGGATGTCTTTTTTCATTTGTTCTTGTTCTAATTGCTGAATAATTGCATTTTTCATAATATTATCTCTTACTAGTTATACTGAAATATTAGTCGCTATGTTTATCACGATATTCCCGTTGGAATTCAGTGAGTAAACGTTGCTCTTCATCAGTCAGAGCTAGATTTTCAAGAAGATCTTCTCTTCTCAACCAAGTTCGTCCTAGTGATTGTTTCAATCGCCAGCGACGAATCGCTTCATGGTGACCAGACATTAACACATCAGGCACCGCCATTCCATCTAACACCTCAGGTCTGGTATAGTGTGGACAATCAAGTAAACCGTTTGCAAAAGAGTCTTCTTCTGCTGATGATTCATGATTCAATACACCTGGAATAAACCTTGCTAATGCATCAATCATTGTCATCGCCGGTAATTCACCGCCACTTAACACGTAATCCCCAATTGACCATTCTTCATCAATTTCGGTTTGGATAACGCGTTCATCTATACCTTCATATCGACCACAAATCAAAATCAATTTTTGATATTGTGACAACTCGCAAACACCTTGTTGGTTTAATTTGCGCCCTTGTGGGGAAAGATAGATTACTTTTGTATTTTCACCTGCTACTGCTTTCGCAGCATGAATCGCATCTCTAAGTGGTTGTACCATCATTAACATGCCGGGACCACCACCATAAGGCCTATCATCGACAGTCTTATGCTTATCATGCGCAAAATCGCGCGGGTTCCAATATTCTACTGTTAACAGTCCGTTTTTTACTGCTCGACCAGTTACACCATAACAGGTAATAGCTTGGAACATTTCGGGAAAAAGGCTAATTACGCCAATCCACATATTCTTACCTTACCGATTAAAATGCGGGATCCCAATCGACCACAATCATTTTTGTTGTTAAATCAACTTGTTTAATAAATTGTTCTTCAACAAAAGGGATTAAACGTTCTGTTGCTCCAAATGCATCTTTTAGATTGGCTTTAACGACCAACACATCATTAGAACCGGTTTCCATTAAATCAGTGACTTGACCTAAGTCATAACCGTTAACTGTTTTCACTCGACAGCCGATAAGATCTTTCCAATAAAAATCGCCTTGATTGAGCTTAGGCAATTTATCAGCATCAACAAATACTTCAGCATTCGTTAATGCATTTGCTTGATCTCGATCATCAACGCCTTTGAGTTTGACAATCATATCCTGATTATGCGGTTTAAAGCTTTCTACGATTACTTCTTGCCATTGTCCAGCACGCTGGATATACCAAGGGGTGTAATCAAAGATACTATCCGGAAATTCTGTAAACGAAAAAATCCTGAGCCATCCACGAATTCCGTAGCTTGAACCAAGTTTACCAACAACGATTAGATTCTCAGTATTCATCTTTACACTATTACTTAATTAAGCAGCTTTTTGTGCTTGTTTGATCAATGAATTAACACGATCAGAAACAGTTGCACCTAAACCAACCCAATGATTTACGCGATCAAGATCTAAACGTAATTCTTCTGCTTTACCTTGTGCAATTGGATTAAAAAAGCCAACGCGCTCAATAAAACGACCATCACGTGGGTTACGGCTATCAGTGACAACTACTTGATAAAAAGGGCGCTTTTTAGAGCCACCACGAGCTAAACGAATAGTTACCATAACATCCTCTTAAATTAAAAAATAATCTTTCTTTTGCCCAACATGGACAAAATCAAAGCCCCGAAATTATACTCTTTCTGGCAAAAAGTGCAATGACTGTTTATCAGCTGGGGTTAGTGCGAGATTATTTATAATAGAGCAAATAGTCCTGCCTAATTATTTGCGTGATTGAGGGGTAACGGTAATGGTTTGAATTGTTTACAATTTGCTGTTGGAAAATATCTATATTTATAAGTGCAGCGTTTAGCCTTTTAGCATGCATATCGAGCGCTAAAGTGTGGGTGTAACACCGCCACTTTGCTGTTTGCTTTACACTTTAGATTAATCCTTTTTCAAGTTGAGCATGATAATATTGCCATTATGTCTTTTAAGCAGATACCTTTTACGACCGGTTTATTTAATTAAGAAATAACAGTGGCAATTGCCCAAACCAACGCAAAAATTTTAAGTGTTTACTCAGCAAAACAATAAAATAAATTAATAGGGTTATTTGTTGGGCTTTTTGCGAATAAATGCCCGTTTTATGACATCAAAGAAACCTAATGATTTCACCATTTTTTGGCTATCAATATAAACTCGAATCGCTCGTAAAACTGTTTTGGGATCTTTCGAGGAAAAGGTAAAAGTGCCATTTTGTTTGGTATGTATTTGGTAGCGTGGTATCCACTTACCGCCAAATAAGACCGATGCACTGACAAAATCAATCTCTTGCCATGGGATTTGTATATACTTACGGCGGTCACGTTGATGATAAAATTCAAAGGCTTTATCGCCAATCATAATATTGCCGTATTCAGTGGTGCCAACAAAAGTTGTTCCTTTGGTGGTCAGATCGATTTTGGTATTTAATGATTGAACCATATTTCTCCAAGTATGATGGTAATTTAGCGATGCTATTTTGCCTGCTATGTTCAATATCGGTAATTAGCAAGCCGGGTGATAATTGTATCAGTCAAAAACGCCGCTAATAGAGAGAGAAAGCACTATGTTTTTATACTCAAACATAGTGCTTTTCTGAAACTTCTTTACAAGATTGGTTGCTTATAAAAGACCAATCACGTGTCCACCAATGCCGACTAGGAATAGTGCAAGAATAATTAAGATTGGTGATACTTTTTTACGTAATAACCACATACATAAAAAGGTTAAAAGTAATGGAACCAGTCCAGGTATCAGCTGATCTAAGTTATTTTGTAAAGTAACTATCTTCGTTTGTGTGAGAGATAATCCGGCTTGCATTTGTTCTAAGGCTTCTTTAATACCTGTTGCACCATTAGATATTTTGCTCCAATCAATAAAGGCACCGTCTGCCAATTTCACTTTTGAAACGACAGGTTGGAAATTGATCGATACCCACCTTTGCACCAAAGCAGCCAGAACAAACATCCCTAAAATTGAGGCGCCTTTGGTAATTTTTTGCAGTAAACCACCAGATAGGTTATCTGTGATTTTTGAACCGGTACGATAACCAAACTCTTGGGTATACCACATAAAGCCCCAACGAATAATATTCCAAAGTAAAAAGAATAAAATCGGTCCTAAAATATTGCCACTTAGTGCGAGCGATGCACCTAGGGCACCAAGCATTGGTCGAACAGTAAACCAGAACACCGGATCACCGACACCGGCTAAAGGTCCCATCATACCCACTTTTACCCCTTGAATAGCCACATCATCAACCGGTGCACCATTGGCACGCTCTTCTTCAAGAGCAAGGGTTACCCCTAAAACAGGCGATGCTAAATAAGGGTGAGTATTAAAAAACTCTAAATGGCGTTTTAATGCAGCAGAACGATCTTCTTTAGTGGTATACAATTTTTTAATCGCCGGAATCATTGAATAGACCCAGCCGCCATTTTGCATACGTTCGTAGTTCCAAGAACCTTGAAGGAAAGTTGAGCGCCAAGCAACTGCTAAACGATCTTTTTTAGTTAATTGAATTTTATCAGTCATTTTCTTCTCCAAGTTCCTAGTAATCATTCAAAATATCATCTAGTGGATCACCTTTATCACCACCATTTGAGTTGTTGCCACGTTCAGAAAGATTAAGGTAAATTAACGCTAAAGCAATACCTAATGCACCTAGGGCAATCAAGGTTAATTGGGAAATAGCGGCAACAACAAAACCGATAATGAAAAACGGCCATACTTCACGGGTAGCCATCATATTGATAACCATTGCATAACCAACAGCCACAACCATGCCACCACCAATAGCCATACCGGTGGTTAACCATGTTGGCATTGCATTTAATGCGTCTTTAACTGTTTCAGCCGGAATAAATAGTAATGCTGCAGCTGGGATAGCGATACGTAAACCTTGCATGCAAATGCCCAATATTTGGAGTAATTCAATACGTCTAATATTGCCTTCTTCCGCTGCGCTATCCATCATATGAACCAAAGGCACAGCCAGTGTTCGAACGATCATTGTTAAAAACAGTCCGGCAACCGCTAACGGAATTGCAACCGCAATCGCTGTTGAAACACCTTCAACGCCTTGCCCGCCTAACACTAATATAATTGATGAGGCAACAGACGCTAGTGCCGCATCCGGTGCCACTGCTGCGCCAATGTTTGCCCAGCCTAGTGCTATCATCTGTAATGATCCACCTAATACTACACCAGCTTCTAGATTACCGGTTACCAGCCCAATTAATGAACATGCCACTAACGGTTGATGAAATTGGAACTGATCTAAAATACCTTCCATTCCTGCCAGAAAGGCGATAGCTATCACTAACAGGATAGCAACGATTGATAACGTCATAATATAACCCCTTAATTAAGACTTATTCTTTTGTTCGGCTAACTCTTCTTTCGCTTTAGTTAATAATTCATCCATATTGCTATTTGAATCATTAGGCACTTTGCGAACATCGAATTGAATATTTTTTGCTTTTAATTTTTCAAAGGCTTCAACGTCTTGCTCATTCATTGAAAGCACTTTATTTACCATGACTTTACCTACTGAGTGAGCCATGGAACCAATATTGAGTACCTCAATATCGACACCGCCTTCAACAGCTCGCACGACATCTTCCGGGTTTTCAAAAAGTAATAGTGCTTTGGTATTCCCAAAACGGGGATCTTTTGAAACCTCGATGATTTTTTTGATTGGTACGACGTTGGCTTTAACACCAGGAGGAGCGGCTTCTTCAATGAGTTTTTTTCTTAACTCATCTTTAGCAACTGAATCAGAAACAACAATAATACGATTAGGATTGGTCGATTTAGTCCAGGATGTGGCAACTTGTCCATGTAGTAAACGAGAGTCGACCCGAGCTAACACAATCTTCATTTTTCCGTCACCAAGCACAGTGCCTTCCGGAATGGTATTTGATGTTTGTTTTGCAGGAGCTTGATTCGCTGGCGCATCTACCGTTGCACGAATGCCGTCTTTAGCCGATTCTAAAATTGCTCCGGCGATCTCTTTTGCTGACTCCATGGAGAAACGTGATGAATAAGCTTCAATTAACATGGGCAAGTTTAGACCAGCGACAATTGCCCAATTAGGGTGCGCTCCGCATAAATTATTTGCTTGATTAAATGGCGTGCCGCCCCATAAATCGACCAAAAATAACACTTCATCTTGATTATCAAATGTGGCAATAGCGGCTAACATTCGTTCTTTTAGACTTTCAGGGCTATCACTTGGGTGCAATGTTACGGCTTTAACATTTTCTTGTTCACCAAATATCATAGAGCCTGATTGTAGAATACCTTCAGCAAACTCACCATGAGTTGCCAGGATAATTCCTACCATATAACTACCTCCTGATTTTTATATTATTCGCTAATATAAATGTTATAAATTTTTCAAAAAAAATGATATATCCTACATAATTAGTTGATTATAAAATCTATTTTTTTGCGTAGTACAAAACGATTTTCTTACTTGTTGCAATTCAACTATTTTACGATTTATGTATTTTAGCTGATTATAATTGATAAAATACAAATATTGAAAAAAATTGTGATGCTATATAGATTAATCATTTGTATTTTATAAAGTTATTCACTGTTACATGAAAATATTTCAACTATGTATCATGATCGACAATCTCAACCAATTCCTTTAAGATAAATGGCATTTATTTAATCCATAATGATTTATTTTTATATTTCAGATCAAGTTCATGACTAAACCATCTGCCATTTAATACTTCAGCGATTAAAGTCTTTTTAACCTTTGCATCGATTGACTGATCGTTATCCATTTGATTAAGCACATCTTGATAGTTCCATTTTTGCTCACCCATGTAAATTTGGGCTTGCTGTCTATCGGCGTTAAGGTAAAGTAACGATTGGTTTTTAGCTGTCCAATTTTCCCAATAAATTAGATCATCGCCGTTAGGGTTGCCGTGATGAATAAAGTTATGCAGATATTGTTTAAATATCATGCTCAGTTGCTTAGCGCCTTTAGTCTCAAATGCATTGCCAATTATCTTTTCATAATTATCTGAAGAATGATCCATTAATGGGATGAAAACACCATGAAAAGCGCCAAATATTCCCATAGGCAAGCCAACAGTATTTTGATCCTCGCCATATTTTATTGTCACGCCAAAAATATTGGCTGGGTAAAATGGTGCCATTTTGTTAGCTGAGTCGGTAACATTAAATAGTTCATAAAGACGACTGCCATATTTATTGGCAAATTGAAATTCAGCTGACGCTTTGGTGGTCAATGAACCGGCTTCTTGACTAAAATAAGGAGACGATTGTGCAAATAGTGAAAACTCACCAGTACCGGTAAGCATAATTAACGGGACACTATTGTAGTGTTGAGTATTAAAACCGTCTTTAGGGATCACATAGCCGTCATTGTATAAATGTGGAAAAACACTCATTCTTATACCGGCATTTCCCATTAGCGCAACAAGCCGATCGGATGAGATGCTATAGAGGTATTTTTTGACTTCAGATTGATTGGTTAACAACCATTGATAAGCTTGTTCTTCAGTTGGTTTAATTTTATCTTCAACCACCAGTGGGGCGATAGCTTTGGCAAACACTTTGATACTATCGTCTTTATCTGCGACCGTCATGCCGCCACTAAATGAAATAGCTTGTTGAAATTTATCTTTAAAGATAGGAGAAATTAACATTGCCATTACATCTCGTCCACCTGCTGAAAAGCCTGAGACGGTAATATTATTCGGATCGCCGCCAAATTGCGCAATATTTTGTTTTATCCAATCTAATGATTTTGCTATATCAAGTAGCGCATAGTTACCTGAATCTTCTAATTTATCGCCGGTTTGTAAGGCTGGAAGCGGGTTAAATCCCAATGGTCCTAAACGGTAATTAATTGACACAAAAATGGCATCAAGATCGGTTACCAGCGTGTTGCCAGTCATTTCCATGGCGGTGCCGATTTGGTTATTTCCGCCGTGTATATAAACCAGTACAGGTAAATTATTTTTATGATTATTAGGGCGATAGATATTAAGGTTTAAGCTATCATCGAAACCTATTATATTATTGTCTTTAAGTTGCATGGCAACTTGACCGGCTTTGGTTGCATCAAATACGCCGTTCCAAGGTTCAACATCAACCGGTTTTTTCCACCTTAACTCGCCGGTTGGGGATTTGGCATAAGGTATGCCCGTCCATTGAATGACATTATTAATTTGGTCGTAATGCCCTTGGATTAAGCCATATTGTGTTTTGATAAGCGTTGAATCAGCAGTTGTTGGTGTAGTGATGTTTTCATTATGGCTAGGAAGCGTGTTTTCTTGACTAAAGCCAACCATTGGTGTTGCCAGCGTAATTAGACCCAGAAAAGCGAGAGTAGTTTTAAACTTATAGAATGATGTTTTCATACATTTCCCTTGTGTATTAATAAAAGCCATTAATGTGAAATAGTTAATGTTAAAAATTAGAGAGAAGTGTATTCATATTACGAAATAAAGTATGACGAAATTACTCTTAATCTAACAAGCTCATATTTCTAAAAGTGATAGAAATTAATACTATTTTGGATGTAAATCTAATAATTGTAGTAACAGTATTCGGTATATTTTTCTATAACTTGTATTAATGTCAACAATCATGATTGAAAAATTAGACTTGAGTCATAAAATCTCTTTTGCTAACTGCTTTAACTGCAAGAAATTAGCTTATCATGGTGTTGAGTGCTTTTCTGATAAATCCTTTATTTTCCGATAACCGTTTTTTGGCTTCAATCACATCAAGATCGGCCAAAATCATTAAAATTGCTGTTTTGCAATGCTGTTCACTTTGTTGCAAAGCCAAAATGGCGGTTTGGCGATCACATTGTGTTGCTTGCCTAACAATTGCTATTTGCCGTTCGATAAGTTTAGCATTAGTTGCTTCAACATCGACCATTAAATTACCATAAACTTTACCGATTTTAATCATGCTGGCGGTGGTGAGCATATTAAGGACGAGTTTTTGGGCTGTGCCGGCTTTCATTCTTGATGAGCCAGTAATCACTTCAGGCCCAACAATGGGAGTAATGGCAATATCGGCTAAATCTATCATTGGCGCGTTGGCATTACAGCAAAGGCTAATGACAGTTGCACCCAGTGATTTGGCGTATTGCATTCCACCGATAACATAAGGTGTGCGCCCACTAGCTGCAATCCCGACTAAAATATCATTGGCCGAAAATTGAATATCGGTTAAGTTGGTAACTGCCAGCTCCGGTTTGTCTTCAGCGTTTTCAACTGCTTTAAAAATGGCTGGTTTACCGCCCGCAATTAAGCCTATGACTTGTTGAGGTGGCGTGCCATAAGTTGGTGGGCATTCACTGGCGTCTAAAATGCCAAGCCGGCCAGAAGTGCCGGCACCAAGATAGATAAGTCTGCCATTATTTAAAAATGCATGACTGATTGCATCGACAGCTTTTGCGATGTTAGCAAGCTGCTTTTCAACCGCTAGCGCAACTTGCTTATCTTCATTATTAATGATGCTGAGAATTTCAAGCGTGGAACATTGATCGATGTGTTCACTGTTAGGGTTTTGATTCTCGGTCATCATATCGCCAAGATTAATGTTTTGCATGCTTTTTTAATCCTATCCATAAAAAGAGTATGACAATGGCAACTAAACTGCCGAAGCCGACACCTATTGCAATAACGGGTAATTTCATGGCGACCGCTAAAGTATAAAGCCCTAGCATAATCATCATAGCACTATTTTGACTTAAGTTTTGGATTGAAACAACACTACCGGCACCAATTAACTCTTTCCCCATTTTTTGAATTAACGCATTAAGTGGCACGATAAAAAATCCGCCTAAAGCGCCAATTAGAATCAGTAAAATATACGATGAAATAATATTACTTTGTAAGGTGAATGCTATAACGGTCAGTCCCATTACTATTCCTGCCGGAATACAACGCAGGGTATTTTTCATCGAGATACACATACTTGCCAGCCCGGCGCCAATAACAATACCGATAGCCACAACTGCATTAAGGTTAGTCGGTGTGGCATTATCTTCAATACCTAATACGATTGGTACCCAAGCGATTAACAGGAAACGTAGCGTAATTCCGGCACCCCAAAATAGACTGGTACAACATAGTGTGTATAAGGTTTGTTTATTGGTGAAAACCACAGTAATGGTTTTAACAAAATCTTGCAATATGCTGATAAATTTCCATTCAATATTTTTTCTTGCGGCCGGAAGTTTTGGTATGAAAATATTGGCAAGCACGGCCAGTCCATACATCAAAACACAAGTGAGCAGGGAGGCAATAATACTCATATCTGCAATATGCCCGCCAGCCAGTGAACCGAGTAGAATTGCGGCAATTGTCGATGACTCAATCAAACCGTTGGCTTTCACCAGATTATCGCCGGTAGTTAGCTCGCCCAAAATACCATATTTTGCAGGGGAGTAGGTTGCGGCGCCAATTCCCACTAAAAAATAGCCGACAAAAGGGGTAATATCTAAACAGATACAACCGGCACCAATTAACTTGATTGAATTTGCAATCATCATTGCTCTGCCTTTGGACATGCTGTCGGCAAACTGGCCGACAAAAGGCGAAAGAATGATAAATGGGACGACAAAACTGATTTGCAGTGCTGATTGGCTCCATTCGGGATAATGAAGATTTTTAATATAAGCGAGAATGGCAAAAAAGATCGCATTATCGGCAAAAGCTGAAAAAAACTGCGCCAGCATGGTTGCGACCATGCCTTTGCTTAATAAGGAATAGTGATTCATGCGTAATCCTTTCGGTTATTCGTCAGCCATTTTTCGGAGTGTGATAAAATCAATTTTACCCGTTCCGAGTAGCGGCAACGCTTTAACAACACGAATATCACGTGCAATGGCTAATGCCGGGATACCCAATTGTTGCGCTGCTTGACTAAGCAGATCACGACTTAACTTATTTGAAGTGGTAAACAGGACTATCGCTTCGCCTTTTGCTGAATCCGGTTTGACCGTTGCACCATGCATGGCATCGGGGTCAACTTTTTTCGCCAATGCTTCAACGCTTTCTAATGAGACCATTTCACCGGCTATTTTGGCAAATCTTTTTAGTCTTCCTTTGATAGTAATGAATCCTTCATTGTCAATGTTGACGATATCGCCAGTATCATACCAACCTTCTTCTAATTGACCATTTTGATCAGCCGCCGCAGGTGTGATTAACTGACCGGGAGTTTCAACCCGTAAGTAACCTTTCATGACATTCGGGCCTTTTACTTGTAACTCACCGCCGTCATTGATACCCGGCACAGGAATCAATCTTGAAACCATACCCGGCATTAAGCGCCCAACAGTGCCATTTTTAAATGCCATAGGGACATTTAACGCAACAACCGGCGCACATTCGGTTACGCCATAACCTTCTAAAATACGAATGCCGTATTTATCTTTCCATTGTTCACGTACTGATTCCGGTAGTTTTTCTGCCCCGGCAACCACATAGCGCAAACGCATAAAATCATAAGGGTGCGCATAACGAGCGTAATTAGCCAAAAATGTTGGTGTTCCAAATAAAACGGTACAATTTTGGTCGTAAATGATTTCCGGTACCATTCGGTAATGCAATGGGTTAGGGTATAAAAACGTTCGACTACCGGAAAACAGTGGTAAAAATAGTCCGGCTGTGATGCCAAAAGCATGAAACAGCGGTAAAGCTGACATAAATCTATCGGCCGGCGTGGGATCGATGACGGTACGAATTTGCTCAACATTGGCGAGCAAACTGCCATGAGTGTGTACAACCCCTTTCGGATTGCCTTCAGACCCGGAGGTAAACAGTACTAACGCTTCATCGTCACTCGATTGGGGATGCGCCACTAAGCGTGGAATATATTGAAAAATAAAAGTATAAAGTTTATCCGAAAGTGTTAAGCTTTTGCTTAAATCTTCAAGAAAACACCACTTAACCCCTTTGATTTCATCGAGTAGATAATCGAGTTTACCTTTTTTAATAAATTTACGGGATGTAATAATCGTTTTAATTTCTGCCGCTGTGATAGCACAGGTTAACCCTTTAGTGCCCGCGGTATAATTAAGCATTGCAGGCGTACGATTTTTTACCGATAAACCAAAAAAGGTTGCTACCGTAATTGTTGCGTTAGGCAATAGTAGTCCCACCCGCTCTTGTGGAGCGGTAAATTTTGCTACGATGCGACTGATACCGATAATTTGTTTAAATAAGTGACGGAAAGAGGCTTCATGTGTGGTTGGATCTTGCACCATACGGGTTTTAACGCCATAACGCACTTGAGCTTCAAGCAGGGCTTCAAATAGGGTTAACTTAGGACGACTTGCCATTCGGGCATTCATCATAATTTGATGTAGCTTTTCACCGGCAATATAGCGGCGTTCACTGGCAGTTGCGGCATCCGGCATTGGAATAGTAGTAGGTTCGAGTACATGTATGGTTATTTTCGGAAACAAGCGACGCTTAAATAACCCTTTTAAGCGACTGGTTAAGGTAAATTCTGCACCTTCAATCCAAACCGGTACAATGGTCGCTTGTGAACGGGCAGCAACAAAAGCGGCACCGTCGTAAATTTTCATTAATGAGCCTGTGATTGTAATGCGACCTTCAGGGAAAATAACAATAGGTCGGCCTTTTTCAATTTCACGGACTAATCGTTTAATCGCCATAGGATTTAAGGGATCCATGGGGACAAAATCAACATAGCGTTTGGCAAAACGAACTAACCAATGATTAATATACCCAGCATAAATTGCAAACACCGGTCTTACAGGTAAAAATACGCCGATTAAAATGCCGTCTAGGAAGGAAACATGGTTAGGAGTGATGAGGAGTCTTTCTTGCTTTAAGTTATTTAAATTACCATTAAGTTTGACATGGAATAATATCTTTAAAAAAAACTTTAATATTTTAAAAACCATTTGAATTCTCAATTACCGTACAAAATTGTACCAGGTAATAATAGTGAAAATCTATCCAATATACAAGAACTTTGATTTTTATGATTTTATTTATAATTAAATCATTCGTTGCGCTGTTTTGCTTAGTATTGTTACTCATTAACATAGACAACAGATAACAAAAAAGTAAAATAACGGATAACAACATATAAGGAATCATCATGTTAATTTTAACCGCAAAAGATATACAACAATGTTATAGCATGAAAGAGGCTATAGCGGCTGATAGACAGGCTTTAAAAATTTATACACAAGGAAACAGTGAAGTGCCATTACGTATAAATTTTGATATGCAAAATGGTCAATGTTTATTTATGCCTGCACATATTAAAGATAACGATGTAGTTGGTATAAAAATTGTTTCGGTTTTTCCCAATAACCCTAAATTGGGTAAACCGTCGGTGCCAGCACAAGTACTTATGATCGATCCGAAAACTGGCGAAGTATGCGCAATGTTAGACGGTACTTATGTGACACAATTACGTACTGGCGCTGTTCAAGGGGCGGCGACAGATCTGCTAGCTAAAAAAGAGGCTAAGCGAGCGGTGTTAATAGGTACCGGTGGGCAAGCGATTTCTCAGTTAGAAGCCATGTTAACGGTGCGTCCACTTACTGATGTGGCTATTTATGATATTGATACCAATAAAGCTAAACAATTTACCGAAGAGATGAAACAACGATTTGCCCACTTTCCGGCTCATCTCTATTTCTCACAAGATCTTGATTCAGATATTAGCCGTGCAGATATTATTACTTCAGTTACCACTTCCAACACTGCTACTTTTAATGGTGAAAAGGTGAAATCCGGTGCACACATTAATGGTGTTGGTGCTTATACGCCTAAGATGCATGAAATACCGGAGAGCGTTGTTAAACAAGCTGATATTCGTGTATTAGATACTAAAGATGGCGTGTTTGCTGAGGCGGGTGATATTATTGATCCGATTAACCAACAGTTAGTGACAAAAGATGACTTTTTTGAATTGGGTGATTTAGTTATCGATCCGCAAAAATGTCGTGTAAACGATCAGCAAATTACCCTGTTTAAAACAGTGGGCACAGCAGTATTAGATGTTTATGTCGGTTACGATATTTATCTAAAAGCTAAACAACAGGGAATCGGTACTCAAATTTAAGCGTATCAAGCACATTAAGCCAAAATAGATTTGAGGCAATCAATCAAACTTAATGTGCATTTAAGCTTAACTTTAGCTTTGCAGTTCTTGTTTTTGTGAACGTCCAAGTAAGGTCATGGCAGCTTGTTTAGGATCTTTGCCTTCATAAAGAATTTTATAGATTTGTTCGGTGATAGGCATATCGACATGATATTTTTGTGCAAGCATCCAAACTTCTTTGGTGTTTTTGCATCCTTCAACAACTTGAGCAATGATATCTTGCGCTTGTTTAATCGTTTTATTTTGCCCGAGTAAAATCCCAAAACGACGATTACGAGATTGGTTATCTGTGCAGGTGAGAACTAAATCGCCTAAACCAGCCATCCCCATAAAAGTTGCCGGATCTGCGCCGAGCGCTGCGCCTAGCCGCATCATTTCTGCCAGTCCACGAGTGATCAAAGCCGTTCTTGCATTTGCACCAAAGCCTAGCCCGTCAGATAAGCCTGCGCCGATAGCAATAACGTTCTTAATTGCGCCACCAAGTTGCACACCTATAAAATCTTTACTGCTATAAACCCGAAAACTTTTACTACAGTGGAATAGATTTTGTAGTTCAGTTAAAAACTGATCATCGGTAGAAGCAACTGTCACTGCCGTTGGCAAGCCAGATGCAACTTCTTTAGCAAAGGTCGGACCCGATATGACAGCAAGGGGAATTTTATCACCCAGAATCTCTCTTGCGACATCTTGCAGTAGCCTGCCGGTATCAACTTCAAGTCCTTTGGTTGCCCAAACGA
Organism: uncultured Gilliamella sp.; assembly: GCA_945291235.1. The sequence goes on along the minus strand of CALYQY010000015.1, from coordinate 14,671 downwards.
TTTTACTGTCTTTTCGCAAAAATGGTTTAATTTGTTTAAGAATGTTACCAAATGCATGACTAGGTACTACGATAAGTAAAATAGGGGACGCAGCAACTGCCGTGCCAAGGTCACTTTCAATATACAGTAAGTCAGGAAAAGGGATATCAGGCAAAAATTGATTATTTTGCCTGTCATGCTGCAAAATGGCCATTTTATCAGGGTTATGCCCCCATAATAATGTTCGATGACCATTTCGTGCTAGTAATATCGCCAGCGAAGTGCCATATGAACCCGCACCAATTACTGTCACAGCAGCATCTTTTTTCATAAATGATCCAATTAAGTATTTAGTTAACTTTAAAACAATAATTATTGTAAAGTATCTGAAGACTCATTTTCAGCTTGTTGTTGTTGCTGTTGTTGTTGAAGATAGTTCAAATACAATGCTTCAAAATTGACTGGTTCTAAGTTAACTTGTGGGAATGTCCCTTTATTCACTAAACTTGCCACCACTTCACGTGCATATGGGAATAAAATATTTGGACAATATGCACCAAGACAATGTTGAATTTGACCTTCTTCAAAGCCAATTAATGAAAATATCCCAGATTGAGTGACTTCACAAATATACACAACTTCTTCTTGTTGTTTTACGGTAATGGTGACTCTGAGTGATACTTCAAAAACACTATCACTTAGTGTTTGTGAAGATGAATTAAGTTCTAAATTCATCTCTGGTTGCCATTGTTTAGTAAAAATTTCTGGCACGTTGTTTGTTTCGAAAGAAACGTCTTTGGTATAAATTCGTTGAATAGCAAATTGTGTTTCAGCTTGTTGTGTATTGTTTTGTTCTGTCATGATAAAACCTTATTTTGAAATGATATTATATTATTTTTTTACTAATGGTAGATTTTCGCCATTCCACCCAGCAATGCCGTCTTTTAACGTATATACGTTTAAAAAACCTTGTTTGACAAGGAGTTCACCAATACTTGATGATGATAAACCATTCTCGTCAACTAAAATTATGAGATTTTCTTTAAATTTATCAATTGTTTTTGCATTCGCATTTTTGATATCAATCGGTAAGATATTGTGTGATTGAGTGATATGCCCTTTTTTGAAACTATCAGCTGAACGAATATCGATAATAACCGCATCGAGCTTATTGATCATATTAATCGCTTGGGCGTTATTAATGATTTTTACTTTTGATAATTTACTTTTAACCGTTAATACGATGATTGCAATAAATAGGACAATCCAACCTAAAGATAGTAAAAGGTGATTTTTAATAAAAGGTATAATTTCGAGAGTAATAAAGTCCATACTTGTATATTTACCTGAATTTTTCAATATAAGAAGAGATTATAACGATATTATGCACTGAAATATAGTACCAATAAGAAAATCTTGTAAACACAAAATAATATTTATTGAGATTTATAAAGTCGGATAACGCAAATAAAACAATTTATTATTTTAGTGCTTTTTTTTCAATATTGCTCAGCTTTAATTTAACCAAGAGTGAAGATTCAAGCAAAATCTACCCATTAGATAAGCAAAATGGCACAATTGCGCTCAATTTTGGTGCGTAATCAATCTTGTTTTGCTTTATTTTGGTGCATAAGTTTCATTTGTGTTATCATCGATCCATTAAATTCACCGAAATAAGGCATTTTAAAAAGTGGCATTATATTTGCATATAGTTTAGCAACTTATAAACCTTTGGCAACAATGCCTTACGAACTGAACAATTATTTGTCCTTAATGGAGAAGATTCATGTCTATACAAAAAGTGTTAACACTAATTAAAGAAAACGATGTTAAATTTGTCGATTTACGTTTTACTGATACAAAAGGTAAAGAGCAACACGTTACGATACCAGTTAGTCAAATTGATGCTGATTTCTTTGAAGACGGTAAGATGTTTGACGGCTCATCAATCGCAGGTTGGAAAGGTATTAATGAATCAGACATGGTATTAATGCCAGATGCTTCAAGTGCCGTTATCGATCCATTTTTTGAAGATGTGACATTAAATCTCCGTTGTGACGTATTAGAACCAGCAACGCTACAAGGTTATGATCGCGATCCACGTTCAATCGCTAAACGTGCTGAAGAGTTTTTGAAATCTTCAGGCATTGCCGACACCGTTATTTTTGGACCAGAACCGGAATTTTTCCTATTTGATGATGTTCGTTTTGGAACGCCAATGTCGGGTAGTTTTGTTCATATTGATGATATTGAAGCGGCTTGGAACTCAGGGACTAAATACGAAGAAGGCAATAAAGGGCATCGTCCGGGCGTTAAAGGTGGTTACTTCCCACTTCCGCCAGTTGATTCATCGCAAGATATTCGTTCTGAAATGTGTTTAATTATGGAACAACTTGGCTTAGTTGTTGAAGCGCATCACCATGAAGTAGCAACAGCTGGACAAAACGAAATTGCTTGTCGCTTTAATACGCTAACTAAGAAAGCTGATGAAGTACAAATTTATAAATATGTGGTACAAAATGTCGCGCATGCTTATGGTAAAACCGCAACATTTATGCCAAAACCGATGTTTGGCGATAATGGTTCAGGTATGCACTGCCACCAATCTTTAGCCAAAGATGGGGTTAACTTATTTGCAGGTGATAAATATGCAGGCCTTTCAGAAATGGCATTATTCTATATCGGCGGTATCATTAAACATGCTAAGGCTATCAATGCGTTTACTAACCCTGCAACTAACTCATATAAACGTTTAGTACCAGGTTATGAAGCCCCCGTTATGCTTGCCTACTCTGCTCGTAACCGTTCTGCTTCAATTCGTATTCCGGTTGTGACTAGCCCGAAAGCACGCCGTATTGAAGTTCGTTTCCCTGATCCAGCAGGTAATCCATATTTATCATTTGCTGCGCAGTTAATGGCTGGTTTAGATGGTATTATTAACAAAATTCATCCTGGCGATGCAATGGATAAAAACTTATATGATTTACCACCGGAAGAATCTAAATTAATTCCTCAAGTAGCAGGTTCATTGGAAGAAGCGCTTAATGCATTAGATGCCGATCGTGAATTTTTAACACGCGGTAATGTATTTACGAATGATACGATTGATGCTTATATTGATTTAAAACGTCAAGACGTTGATCGTGTACGTATGACTCCACATCCTGTCGAATTTGAGCTTTACTATAGTTTATAACGTTAATGTTGATAACATTATCGTCTATCAGCTATTTGATAAAAATTAATCCACCGCTTACAGGCGGTGGTATTAAATGAGGACGGAAATCCTGCGATGACATTTGATAATGAATCTGATGCTAATCTTGTTCTCGATTCGATGATTACAAGTATTTTGTTACTTGATAAACAACTCCATATTCGTTATGCCAATACAGCAGCTCAGCAGCTTTTAGCGCAAAGCACGAAAAAATTATTAGATAGCTATCTGCCCGATCTATTGGGTTACTTTTCGTTGGATATTGATTTGATGCAAAATGCTTTAGATCAAAATCAAGGTTTTACCGATAATGAAGTCAACTTAGTGATTAACGATGAATTACATATTTTATCGTTAACCGCTCAACTCCTACCTAATGGGCAAATTTTGCTCGAAATGGCGCCATTAAATAATCATAAACGATTGAGCCAAGAGCAATTACAGCAAGCACAGCAGAGTGCGGCTCGTGATCTAATCCGTGGGCTTGCTCATGAAATTAAAAATCCTTTAGGTGGCCTACGCGGCGCCGCTCAGTTATTATCTCGCCAGTTACCGAAAAACGAGCTACAAGATTATACTAAGATTATTATTGAACAAGCGGATAGATTAAGAAACCTTGTCGATCGGTTGTTAGGTCCTCAGCAACGATTACTACAACAAGAGCAAAATATTCATAAAGCTATTGAACGAATCTATGCACTATTGTGCCTTGAAAAGCCGGACAATGTACAAATTTTGCGTGATTACGATCCAAGCCTACCGGATTTAATTCATGATTCCGAACAGATAGAACAGGTTGTTTTAAATATTGTTCGTAATGCTTTGCAAGCAATTGGTGCAAAAACCGGCACAATTACTATCAGAACCAGAACCGCTTTTCAAGTGACTATACATGGCCAGCGTTATCGGCTATGTGCACGCATTGATATTGAAGATAATGGACCGGGAGTGCCAATACATATTCAAGATACCCTTTTCTATCCAATGGTAAGTGGTTACGAAGGGGGTACCGGCATCGGGCTTTCAATTGCGCATAATATTGTGGATCAACATCATGGCAAAATTGAGTTCAATAGTTGGCCGGGTCATACAGAGTTTTCAATTTATTTGCCAATCAAACAATGAGGTAAATGATAATGAATGTTTGGATTGTTGATGATGATAGTTCGATTCGTTGGGTATTAGAAAAAGCGCTGACTAATGCGCATTTTCATTGCGTCAGCTTTTCCAGCGGGCAAGCAGTCATCGATGCTTTAGTCAATCATCCCCAAAAACCAGCAGTTTTAATATCCGATATAAAAATGCCCGGAATTGACGGACTAACGTTACTGCACCACATAAAGGAGCAGATGCCTAATTTACCGGTGATTATTATGACGGCACATTCGGATTTAGATGCGGCTGTTAATGCTTATCAACGTGGCGCTTATGATTATATCCCTAAACCTTTTGATGTTGATGAAGTTATTCAATTGGTTGAACGAGCTATTTTACAAAATCAGAGCAATAATTCCCCGCATACCACTACGGTTAAAGCATCGACCGGTATTATTGGTGAAGCACCTTCAATGCAGGAAGTGTTTCGTATTATTGGGCGGTTATCTAAATCCTCAATTAGTGTTCTTATTAATGGGGAATCAGGAACAGGTAAAGAGCTGGTCGCTAAAGCGTTACATACCCATAGCCCACGTGCGCAATCGCCATTTATTGCACTTAATATGGCGGCCATTCCAAAAGATCTGATTGAATCTGAACTTTTTGGGCACGAAAAGGGCGCTTTTACTGGTGCGGCACAAATCAGACATGGGCGATTTGAACAAGCCAATGGCGGTACGCTATTTTTAGATGAAATCGGCGATATGCCATTAGATGTACAAACCCGATTATTAAGAGTACTTGCGGACGGGCAATTTTATCGAATTGGTGGTTATTCACCAATTAAAGTTGATGTGAGAATTATTGCTGCTACGCATCAAGACTTACAAGCTCGAGTTAGAGAAGGTAAATTCCGGGAAGATCTGTTTCATCGACTCAATGTAATTCGTATTTTATTGCCACCATTACGTGATCGCTCTCAAGATATTCCAAAACTTGCCGAGCATTTTTTGCATACCACCGCTCAAGAATTAGGGGTTGAAAGTAAAGTATTAAGTCCGCAGGCACTTGAAATTTTATGCCTGTTTAATTGGCCAGGTAATGTAAGACAGCTCGAAAACGTTTGCCGGTGGGTGACTGTTATGTCTTCAAGTAAAGAGATACTGGTTCAGGATTTACCTGCTGAATTGCTTCATCCATGCACAGCTAATATTAGCGAACCAAATGAAATATCGCCCCCTGTGATGTCGGTATCTAATTCGAACTGGCAACATGAGTTAGAAAATTGGGCTAAACAAGTTTTAGTCGCAGGTAAGACAGGAATATTAACCGAAGCTGTTGCAGATGTTGAGCGTATTTTATTAAATTGCGCACTAAGTTTTACCCGAGGTCATAAACAAGATGCTGCTAATTTATTAGGTTGGGGGCGCAATACTTTAACCCGAAAATTAAAAGAGTTATCCAATGAAAATGATCGTGGTGCACACTGATGAATATATAAATTTTTTATTATAATGTTTTGCAATAGATATGATTTCTCCTTATTTAACGTTAATTTTACATATTCTTTGAAGTTTATTGAACACTGAGTTGTTTTTAGATACAATTTAATGATAATGATTATTATTTATCATTTATTTTGTTTTATCTAAACAAGTTAATAGGAGTTCATATGTATTCATTTATCAAAGTTAAAATTACAGTGCTGTTTGCTGTATTGCTGTTAGTTGTTGGGTGTGATAATAATAAGAATAACCAAAAACCAGATTATTCCGATATTAAGAAAGATGCTCTGGTAATTAAACACGCTCAAGGCGAAGCACTTTTTGGGTCTGTTCCCAAAAAAGTAGCTGTTTTTAACATTGCAACTCTTGATATTATTGATGCATTGAATATTCCAGTCTCAGCTGTACCACAATCAAATGTCCATTTACCTGATTTCTTATCTAAATATAGTGATAAGTCCTATACTAACATTGGGACTTTGTTTGAGCCAAATTACGAAGTACTTAGCTCTATCAATCCTGACTTAATTATAGCAGGTGGACGAGCAACAGATGCCTATCCAAAATTGGAAAAATTAGCAGAAACAATCTCCTTAGATATTGATTCCAATAACTTCTTAGCGAGTTTAACTGAGCGAACTCGTCAATTAGGTTGGATTTTTGAAAAAGAGAAAGAAGCATCTAAATTGATTGAAGACTTTAATCAAAAAATAGAACAACTAAAACCAAAAACAAGTACAGCCGGTTCGGCGTTAATGATTATGGTTAATGGTGGCAAAATGTCAGCTTATGGTCCAAAATCTCGTTTTGGCTTTGTGTTTGATGTTTTAGGTTTCAAGCCGGCAGCTGTTTTCCAAGAAGCAGGCCGTCATGGTAATTCGATCACCAGTGAATTTGTTTTGAGTGTTGACCCGCAGTGGATATTTGTTATAGACCGTGATAGTGCCATTGGTAATAAAGAAGCGTTATCCGCACAACAAGTTTTAAATAATGAATTGATCCAAAAAACTGCCGCATGGAAAAATAATCATATTGTTTATCTGGATTCAACATCAATGTATATTGCTGGTGGTATTCAAACTTATAGTCGATTGATGGATCAAATAGAAGAAGCGTTACAAAAAACATCAACGAATAATTAAAGTATGATTAAATCGTTTTATTTTATGACAGCCATTGTCTTTTTAATGGTAATGGTTGTCGTAAGTCTGTTTATTGGTGCAGGGAATGTCACATTATCAGAACTCTGGACTGACAGTAACATGCGAGAAATCTTCTTTGTTAGCCGACTCCCTCGAACACTAGCATTATTATTAGCAGGTAGTGCTATGAGTGTGGCTGGCTTGATTATGCAGTTGCTCACTCAAAATCGATTTGTTGAACCTTCCCTTGTAGGCACGACGCAAGCAGCAAGTTTAGGACTGCTGGTAATGATGGTCTTTGCGCCTGCTGCTAGCGTCATGATCAAAATGGTTGTTGCAAGCCTATTTGCTTTGTTCGGGACGCTGATTTTTATGTATATCTCCCGGAAAATTATGTATAAATCTGCACTTATGGTGCCACTTATTGGCATTATGCTTGGGGCTGTGATTAGCGCAATTACCACTTTCTTCGCAATGTATTTTGATTTATTGCAGTCTCTTGCCGGGTGGGAATCGGGTGATTTTTCCGGAATTTTACAAGGCCGATATGAACTCTTATGGTTAGTTGGGGGACTAACGTTGCTAGCTTGTTGGAATGCCGATCAGTTCACGGTGGTCGGTTTAGGGCGTGATTTTTCGGTTAATGTTGGTCTCAATTATCGCCGAGTGATGTTAATTGGCCTTATTGTTATCGCACTTATCGGGGGAATTGTTGTCGTTGTTGTTGGCGTATTGCCATTTTTAGGATTGATTGTCCCCAATATTGTAAGCTTATTAATGGGGGACAATGTCCGTAAAACGATTCCATGGATTTGTCTTTTGGGCAGTGGATTAGTGTTAATATGTGACATTATTGGGCGTGTTATCCGATATCCATTCGAAATTCCTGTGAGTGTTATCCTTGGTGTTATAGGTGCAGTTATCTTTTTAGTTTTATTGAGTCAAAAACGTCATGTCCGTTAATCTAAATCGTCAGTTTTCCAGCGCAAAACGGGTAATAATACTGTTAGTTCTCGCTCTTGTTTGCATTACTTGCTTTATGACCATTAATTTGAAAGGAAACATCAACTATATTCTCATGCATCGAACATGGATTGTGTTAACCATGATTTTAGTTGCGTTTTCAGCGTCAACTTCAACGCTACTATTCCAAACCCTAACCAATAATCGAATATTAACGCCATCGATAATGGGGTTTGAATCATTGTTTGTTTTAATTCAAACTATAATCATATTTTTTATTGATATTCAAGGCATCCCTTTTATTGGCGTAATAGGAAAATTTATATTTGAATCTTTAGTCTTGATTTTCTTTTCACTCTTTTTATATCAAGGCTTATTAACTAAACTTAAGCAAAATCTTCATTTGGTGCTATTAATTGGTATTGTCCTAGGTACGCTGTTTCGTAGTTTTTCCAATTTATTACAGCGATTAATGACACCGACAGAATTTGCTGTATTGCAAAGCCGCATTTTTGCGACCTTTACTCGAGCGGAACCTGTGTTAATTCTATTTTCGCTAGCTATTGTAACCATAATTGGGCTGGTTTTGTGGCAAATGCGCTATCGATTTGATGTGTTAGCATTAGGGCGTGATAATGCCATTAGTTTAGGCCTCGATTATCAAAAAAATGTCTCGATAATCTTATTACTTGTATCAATCTTAGTTGCAATCTCTACTGCGCTGGTTGGACCATTTACTTTTTTAGGTCTGCTGATTGCAAATTTAGCCTATAGCGTAAGTGGATCTAGCCAACATCGTTACTTACTACCAACAGCCTTTTTATTAGGCATTATTTTTCTTGTAGGAGGACAAATGTTTTTAGAGCGAGTGCTAAATATGGTCGGTGCGCTATCGATTGTTATTGAGTTTATTGGAGGCACTTTATTTATCTTCTTATTATTGAAAAAGGTGCCAAAGTGATTGAAATTAACAATATCAGTAAAAATTACCAATCAATTTCAGTATTAAAAAATGTCAATGCCACTATAACCCAAGGCGGCATTACGACAATTATTGGTCCCAATGGTGCAGGCAAATCGACGTTACTTTCAATAATAAGTCGTCTGCTATTGGCTGACGAAGGCGAAGTAAAAATTCAAAATATGAATGTGGTTGATACACCTAGTGATAAACTTGCTACTTACTTATCTGTATTAAGACAAGAAAATCGCTTTACCAGTCGGCTGACCGTCTTTGACCTTGTCGGTTTTGGCCGTTATCCCTATTCTAAAGGGCGCTTAAATGCTAATGACTATCAGCATATTCATCGTGCTCTCGAGTTTTTAAATCTGACTGAATATAAAGATCGTTTTTTAGATGAACTCTCTGGCGGACAACGGCAACGTGCTTATGTTGCTATGGTACTTTGTCAAGATACTGAGTATGTTTTGCTTGATGAACCGCTAAACAATCTAGATATGAAACACGCAGTTTCGATGATGAAACAGTTACGGCGAGCGGCTGATGAGCTGGGTAAAACCATTGTGATTGTTATCCATGATATCAATTTTGCATCGGTTTATTCAGACTATATTTTAGCGATGAAAGAAGGCAAATTGATTTATCAAGGCGAGCCAAAACAGATTATGGATGCGGCGATATTAGAAGAGATCTTTGATACTCCCGTTAAAATTGAAAATGTGCATGATCAAAATATTGCTATCTATTATTAGTTAATTTGATCAATTATCTTAGGTGTTGGTTAAAGTAACCATTTGTAATATCGACACTATTTTTTGTTTGTTAACATTGCAAATCATTGCATAAACAATACGGTCGATGTTTACAATGTAAGTTGATTTAGGTTAAATTACTAACAGTTTTTTGATTGAGAAAGTTTAATGAAATTAGAACAAATTGCTTTGTTAGCAGGTGTATCAAGAACAACTGCCAGCTATGTAATTAATGGAAAAGCAAAGAAGTATCGGGTAAGTGATAAAACCATTGAAAAAGTTATGGCGGTTGTAAAAGAGCATAACTATCAACCTAATGCGGTAGCGGCAGGATTAAGAGCAGGTAAAACACGCACAATTGGTATCATTATTCCTGATTTAGAAAATAACAGTTATACCCGAATAGCAAATTATCTAGAGCAACTTGTTCGCAAAGAGGGTTATCAGCTACTGCTTTCATGTTCGGAAGATAATCCTGAAATAGAAAAAGAGTGTGTTAAACACCTTAGACAACGCCGTGTTGATGCCTTAGTCATCTCATCTGCTTTCGTGTCTGATGATGATTATACTTTTTATGATGACTGGCAAAATGATGAAATGCCATTATTTGCGCTCGATAGAACATTATCGGCAGACCACTTTAGAAACATTGTTGGGGCTGATAAAGAAGATTCAAAGATGTTAGCGCAAACATTTAATCAATTTGTGAAGGGTAATATTGTTTATATTGGCGCATCACCAAATTTATCTGTAAGCCAGCTTCGTATGGCAGGTTTTAAAGATATTACACAAGACCACTGTAATAGGGTTGATTTTTTATGCGTAAATAATTATAGTCGGCACGATGCAGCGCTAACATTTAGTCGCTGGCTGGAAACAAATAAGATACCAGATGGTATTTTTTCAACCTCTTTTTCATTACTGCAAGGCGCAATTGATGCGATATTGAAAAAGTTAGGTCATCTACCAGAAAATTTAACTATTGCAACATTTGGCGATAATGAATTACTGGATTTTTTACCTTGTAAAGTGATAGCGCTTTCTCAAGATCATAAAGCAGTATCCAAAGTAACTATTGAGTTATTATTAAATAGTTTACAGAAAAAACAGTACCAACCGGGTACTACAGTTATACCAAGACGGTTAATCTATCGTGGTAGCTTTAGTCGGGATGGTAGCTTTAAGAATTAAAAGCTGTTTGAATTTTTAACAAAAATCAGATCTAGATCACAGATTAATTATTAATAGAAATAAAATATTTGATAATTAATAAGTTTGTATTCATTATTGCTGAAACGATTCAATATGATTCAATTATGGATTTAGAATTACTGAGTTATTTTAGTAGATCTAACATTTTAACCCCGAGGTATTTATTATATGTTTCATTTAGTTAAAGAAAATATTCATTTAAATGAACAAGCACCCAATAAAACAGAAGCAATAAAACAAATTGCAGCAGCCTTAACTAACGCCGGTTATGTGGAAGAAGGGTATGTTAATGGTATGCTTGAACGGGAAGAGCAAGCTGCAACTTATCTGGGTATCGGTATTGCTATTCCTCATGGTACAACTAAAACCCGCCATTTAGTTAAAAAAACAGGCGTACAAGTGTTTTGTTTCCCTGAAGGTGTTGTATGGGGCGATGATGGTGAAAAGGCTTACTTAGCTATTGGTATTGCGGCAAGTTCTGATGAACATCTCGAACTATTGCGTCAACTGACTCATGTTCTGGGTGCTGACGGTGTTGAAGAACGAATTAAAAACATTCAATCTGCCGATGATGCGATTGCCATTTTAACCGGCAAAGAGAGTTCACAAGATAGCCAAATTAGTATTAATCATGATTGTGTCTTATTAGATATTACCGCCGACAGCCTAGCGACATTACAAGCATTAAATGCTTCACGCTTAAAACAACAAAATGCCGTTAATGCATCTTTTATTGCCAATGTGCTTGATAACAAACCTAATTATTTAGGCAGTGGTGTTTGGTTAAATGATAGCAAAGAAGGTAACTTAAAAAATGCGATTGCAATTAGTCGCACAGTCAGTGATCTGAGTCAAGACGGTAACCCTGTAAAATTATTAATCACAATGTCAGCAACTGATGATAGCGTGTGTGAAATTATTGCTAATATTGCAACGTTGACCTTTAACCAAAAATTAGATCAACTATTGTCGGCCAATATTGATACGCTTAATCATCTTCTGGTAGCAGGTGGTGAGGGGGTTGCTTGTGATAATACTCAAGCAGAATCAACCGTTAGTCAAAATCAATCAACCACGACTGAAACCAGTGGTGAAACGTTAACGCGTGATTTTATTGTACCAAATGAAAACGGTTTACATACCCGTCCTTCGTCAGTACTGGTTAAACTTGTCAAAGAGTTTAACAGCAAAGTTACAGTGGCAAATCTTGACGGTAAAGGTGAAGCGGTTAGCGCAACCAGTCTTATGAAAATTGTTGCTCTGGGTGCTAAAAAAGGTAGCCGATTAAGATTTACCGCTGTGGGTGATGATGCCCAACAAGCCCTTGATGCAATTGGTCAAGCAGTTGAAAGCGGTTTAGGCGAGGGCGTTTAGTGATGACATATCGTGTTGCAACTATTACCTTAAATCCAGCTTATGATCTTTTGGGATTTTGTCCCAAAGTGGAACTTGGTGATGTGAACCTAGTTCAAACTAATGCTTTACTTGCCGCTGGCAAAGGCATTAATGTCGCTAAAGTATTATCTGATTTAGATGTTAAATTGACCGTTGGTGGCTTTTTAGGTAAAGAAAATCGTGATGGCTTTAATTTGTTATTTAAATCCTTAAATGTGGTCGACAAATTCCAAACGATTAAAGGCCGTACTCGTATCAATGTTAAATTGACCGAAGAAAATAGTGAAGTGACGGATCTTAATTTTTCCGGCTTTACTATCAGCGAAAATGACTGGCAACTGTTTGTGAAAAGCTCGCTTGAATGGTTGAAAGATATCGATATGGTGGCAATCAGTGGTAGTTTGCCAGCGGGCGTTTCGCTTGATAAGTTCACTGATTGGATGAAACAAGTCAAAGCCATTTGTCCAAAAATTGTGTTTGATAGCTCAAGAGATGCTTTGGTTGCCGGTTTAAAAGCCAAACCATGGTTAATTAAACCTAATGATAAAGAATTAGAAATGTGGGTAGGACGGAAATTAACCACCCTACCGGAAATCAAAACAGCTGCCATGGAACTTATTGATGGCGGTGTTGAGAACGTGGTAATTTCACTAGGAAGTAAAGGTGCTTTATGGGTAACAAAACACGAAGCATGGTTGGCAAAACCGCCTAAATGTCAGGTAGTTAGCACTGTTGGTGCTGGTGATTCTATGGTTGGTGGTTTAATGTATGGTCTGATGACTAATCAATCCATTAAAGACACCTTAGTATTTGCATCAAGTGTTGCCGCTTTATCAGTTGGACAAGCAGGAGTTGGTATATCTGACCGTCAAGCAGTCACTAACATGCTTTCAAAAATTGAAATAATTGCGGGATAGGAGTATTCATGAATATATATATAGTTGAAGGTAGTCATTCTGGTCCGGTTAACGGACGTTTGGCTAAAGCAGAACTAGCTTTAGCTGCCAATTCATTAAATTTAAAAATCGCAGAAAATGCTCAATCTGCTGATGTCATTGTTGCTGTTGGTGGTGGTGATATCGGTGATCAGTCTGTGATAGGCAAAAAAGTTTATGTGGTGGAAGATTTAAATGAAATCTTTGCTAACCCTAAACAGATTTTAAATGATGCGCCGACTAAAGCGAGCGTTTACCAACAATCAACTTCAGTAGCGCCAGCATCTAAGCCAGATACAGGTGTAAAACGTATTGTTGCGGTCACAGCTTGTCCAACCGGTGTTGCTCATACCTTTATGGCAGCTGAAGCGATCGAAGAAGAAGCCAAAAAACGTGGTTGGTGGTGTAAAGTAGAAACCCGTGGTTCTGTAGGTGTCGGTAATGAATTAACGCCAGAAGAGATCGCTGCGGCTGATGTTGTGATTGCAGCTTGCGATATCGATGTCGATCTCAGTAAATTTGCCGGTAAAAAACTATACCGAACTAAGACTGGTCCAGCTCTTAAAAAGACTGCTCAAGAGTTAGATAAAGCATTTGAAGAAGCGACGGTTTATCAACCTTCGGCGGGTGCCTCATCCGGAAAATCAAGCAATGAGAAAAAAGGTGTCTATCAACATCTTTTAACCGGGGTTTCTTATATGTTACCAATGGTAGTTGCGGGCGGATTGATTATTGCACTCTCTTTTGCCTTTGGGTCATTTGAAATGCAAGATGGTGTCCAAAAACTTGTTGGTGAACCTCATTTAGCTGAAATTGGTGGTTTAGCCTTCTCGTTAATGGTGCCTTTACTTGCTGGCTATATCTCTTACTCGATCGCTGACCGACCGGGTCTTGCTCCGGGGCTTGTTGGTGGTTTACTTGCAGTATCAACGGGAGCTGGTTTCCTAGGTGGTATTATTATTGGTTATTTTGCGGGTTATATATCTATGATCATCGCCAAATATTTACCATTACCACAAAGTATGGAAGCACTCAAACCGATCTTAATTGTACCGTTGCTCGCTACGCTGGCAACCGGGCTTGTTATGCAATTTGTCGTTGGTGAGCCAGTCTCATGGTTGATGCGGAATGTTGCATCATGGCTTAACTCAATGGGTACTGGTAATGCTGTTATTTTAGGTGCGATTTTAGGCGGTATGATGTGTACTGATATGGGCGGACCAATCAATAAAGTTGCGTATGCATTCGGTACAGGTTTAATCTCTTCACAAGTTTATGCACCTATGGCGGCAGTTATGGCTGGCGGTATGGTACCACCATTAGCGATGGGAATTGCCACGCTTATTGCCCGCAAAAAATTTGCTAAAGCAGAACAAGAAAGTGGTAAAGCGTCGCTTGTTTTAGGCTTATGCTTTATCTCTGAAGGAGCGATTCCTTTTGCAGCGCGTGATCCGCTACGAGTAATCCCTTGTTGTATTATTGGTGGAGCAATCACTGGTGGTATGGCATTAGCAT
>CALYQY010000014.1 GCA_945291235.1 uncultured Gilliamella sp. | reverse complement strand
CATGCCATCAAAATACCAACCCCAAATCCTTGGCTGGATAGGCGATTTAGATAAAGGCGGTAATTATTTAACCGGAGCCGATGAACGTTTATTGTATGCCAATGATAACTACTGTGCTTTTAGAAGACAGGTATTGTCTGATAAAATTTTTTATATATTTATCTATACAATAGCAGTAATTTTGGGAATTGTAATAATAATCCTATGTTTAGACTTGATTATTCATTTCAATTCAGATACAGATACAGAACAAAACATATTGAATTTAGGAATATTTATTTTTTTTGCAACTTGGTTTGCACTGTATATCGTTATTCCATTATTATACCAAACGATATTTACTCACAAAGGAAGCCCCATTATTTTCAACCGTAAAACCGGTAAGGTGTATGTCAATGAAAGTTATTTTTTCAATTTTAAGGTATTACGCAATCCATTAACTTTTTTACACCCCAATAAAAAGCGTATTAAAGAATACGATTGGGCGGATTTACACGGGGTGGTAGTGCATAACTTTTCCCGATATTCCCTCAACTCCACCATTTTAATGGTTTGCAAACCTAATACCCATAAAACCATTGACCATATTATGTTAGATCCGATACGCAATGGCATTGGTAGTTATCAGGTCTGGGGTTGGGTCAATAATTTTATGTGTACGAACGATTTAATCAGCTTTAATGACGGCAAATATAAATGGGAACAAGAAACCCAATTCAAAAAAGAGATTATTAAAGGACAAGGTTGGCCTGAATGGATGATTGAAGCGTTTAATGCCACTTCATTAGAAGAGTTAGCCAATATCAAACAAAAATATAATATTCATGAATAATTACAAAATTACATATCATCATTCAATAATACAGAACAGCAAGACAGTAAGCCAAAGTATGAACAAAGAAACTAGCAACTATTATCAAATTATCACCGGCAAAATAACCGAATTGGAAGTTATCGACACCGATTTAAGTCTGTTTGGCAAAGGCACGCTTGCCAGTTTGCCAGTACTAGGACAATTAGCATTCGGTAACACCACCGAAGCCGCCAGCCAGATCGGTATGGCTACTGGTCAAGAAGAAGCCGTTGACTACCTTAATAGCGTACAATACTTTCGCTGTAAAATTGGTCATTTAACGGTGCAAGGTATTTTTTGTCGGGCTTTTTTTCGCAATGGCGATCAAGTTGAAGTGGTGGTTGAACCGCTAGAAGACGGTAGCTATTATGCCTACGCCTTACGTCGACCGATTGATCATCGCCTATGGTTATATCCATGGGCTATGAAAGGGACTAAAGCTAATAATAAAGTGGCTTTTAAAGAGGCAGGTATTTTTTCACTCAGTGTTTTTATTCTTAGTTTGATAATTATTTTATTTATTACAGATGAATTTTTGATTATAGCTTTTTTTACTTCCGTTTCTATATTATTTTATGGATTATTTTTTCTAATGTTTTTTTGGATTCATAAAAATATGCTAAGTGGTGGCTCTAAAGAAGCCGATAAAATCTTTGCTACTCTTGGCTATCCAAAACCGAAAACCGTGAATATGGAAAAAGAATATATGGAGATGTTCTTTAATAATAAATCGATGGACGAACCCGACTTTTATATCGATGTTACCACCGACGAATTTAACCGAAAAGATCCTGCCGGAGTAAAATGGGTTGCCTTCTACCGTGAAGCGCCAACAATTCCCGATTATATCACCGTGATCCATACCGAAATGGAAAAACAATAAACCCACACCTGCAATAGGTAATACCACGGAATGGGGGTAAAAATAGGTTTTGCGCGCTGAGAGCTTTTGACTAAGTAGAATTTAAAAGATGATAAAATCTTAAATTGGTGGAGCCAAGGGGGATCGAACCCCTGACCTCAACGCTGCCAGCGTTGCGCTCTCCCAGCTGAGCTATGGCCCCAAAATGAAATGAATAAAACTGCGGCTAATAATATGCAACTAAATGGTAGGTGTCAATCGGTTTGATGTTGTTTGTTTGAAAAACAACCGAATTAAACGCTACCGATAAACGGTAGCGTTCAGATATTAACGCAGAATAGCTGGTTGATCTGCACCTTCTACTTCTACTTTTGGTGGCATAAAGTGTTCACGTTTAACGCCTAATTTAAGTGACATATAAGCCGCCACATAAATTGAAGAGATTGTACCAAGAACAATACCAACCCCTAACGTTTCTGAGAATCCTTTTAACATCGATCCGCCAAAAATATACAGAATGATAACAACCGCAAGTGTGGTACCTGAAGTCATTAAAGTACGATGTAATGTTTGAGTTAACGAGATATTAATCACATCGTAAGGGGATGCACGACGAATCTTTCTGAAGTTTTCACGAATTCGGTCAAATACCACGATAGTATCATTTAGCGAGTAACCAATTATCGATAACATCGCCGCAATAATGGTTAAATCTAACTCACGTTCAAATAATGAAAGATAACCGGCTGTGATAATAACATCGTGCGCTAAAGCCACAACAGCACCGGTACCAAATCGCCATTCAAAACGAAATGCAATATAGATTAGGATACAGACTAAAGCGGCGCAAATGGCTAAAATACCGTCTTGTGCAAGCTCAGCCCCGACAGTTGGTCCAACAAATTCAATGCGTTTGATTTGAGCATTTTCATCGATGCTTTTATGTATCAAATTAGAGATTTGTGAACCCAACGCATTATCAATCGCCGCTGAAGCGCCATCTTCTTGTTTAGCAGTAGCTAAACGAATAATGATGTCTTTACTACTGCCATAATATTGCACCACTGGCTCATGATAACCAGCTTGACGCAAACTATTACGCAGATCATCAAGGTTAACCGATTTAGTTACCGTCAGCTCAATGGTTGTTCCACCAGTAAAATCTTGCCCAAGATTAAAGCCTTTGACAAAGATAACAACAATAGAGGCAACAACCAATAGCATTGAAATGACAAAAGCAATAAAGCCGTATTTTAAAAAGTCGAGGACTCTGCGGCCATGATTGAGCTCTCTAACATCATGATTTTCTTTTTTATCAACACTCACAATAAACCTCTAAATTGATAACTTATCAACACGGCGTCCGCCATAAACAAGATTGGCTAATGCTCGAGTTCCGACAATGGATGTAAACATCGATGTTAAAATACCGATTCCTAATGTAATGGCAAAGCCTTTAATCGATCCTGTACCAACGGCATAAAGAATAATAGCAGTAATTAATGTGGTGATGTTGGCATCAAAAATACTACTCCAAGCGCCAGCATATCCTTCATTAATAGCATGTTGTACCCCTCGCCCGTTACTGAGCTCTTCTTTTATCCGCTCATTAATCAGCACGTTGGCATCAACCGCCATGCCTACCGTTAAAACGATACCGGCTATACCTGGCATACTTAACGTTGCTCCCGGCAATAAGGACATCGCCCCAACAATAAGAATTAAGTTAGCCACTAACGCTAAACTTGCAAACACACCAAATAGGCGATAGACCACTAACATGAAGATAACAGAAATGAGTAATCCCCATATACACGATTCTAAACCTTGAGTGATATTTTCTTGCCCCATTGACGGCCCAACAGTGCGCTCTTCAATAATTTGAATTGGCGCAATGAGTGCACCCGCTCGTAGTAATAGCGACAAATTTTTTGCTTCATCAATACTTTTAATATTCGTCACCTGAAAACGATCGCTGAATATACCTTGAATAGTTGCAACATTAATAACTCGCTCTTGTTTTTCAAGAACTGGTTTATCATTTTCATCGCGTTTGCCGGTATCTTTATATTCAACAAATAGCGTTGCCATTGCTTTTCCCAAATTCTTTTGGGTGAAATCAAGCATCGTTTTGCCGCCCGCACTGTCTAAATTGATACTCACCTCTGGTCGGCCATACTCACTAACTCTGGATGAAGAGTCAGTAATATGATCACCGGTTAATACAATTCGTTTAAACAGTAGCACCGGGTAACCGTCTTCCATATATTTCAATTCCGATCCATATGGCACACGCATATCACCATTGATAATAGCGGCAAGGTTTTTTGATCCTTCTTCATTAACTTGTCTAAATTCTAATGTAGCTGTGGCACCTAAAATACGTTTTGCTAATGCCGTATCTTGAATTCCCGGTAACTCGACCACAATACGATCTGCACCTTGACGTTGCACTATTGGTTCAGCAACGCCCAATTGGTTAACACGGTTACGTAAAATAGTGGTATTTTGCTGAACAGCATCATTTTTTGCTTGTTGTAAACGCTGGTCGCTGACATTGATTACGATACTGTCATCAGTTTGGGAAGTTAATTTAAAATCCGGTAATACGTTAAGCTTTGTAATCGCTTTATTGCGATCGTCAGTATTATCAAATTGCATAACAATTTGTTGATTGTTATTTTTATTAAGAGATTTGTACTTTAAATTGCTATTTTTAAACTCAGTTCTTATATTTTCAACCGATTGCTCAGTGAGTTTACTTAATGCAGTTGTCATATCCACTTCCATTAAAAAGTGAACACCGCCTCGTAAATCTAAGCCGAGTTTCATTGGTTCGGCACCTAATACCCTTAGCCAAGCAGGTGTTGCAGGTGCTAAGTTTAAAGCGACGACATAATTATCACCTAAGGCTTGAGAAATTAATTCTTTAGCTTTAAGTTGAGTATCATTATCACCAACACGAATTAAGATAGATTTATTTTCAAACACCAATGATTTGGGTTCGATTTGATTATCACTTAAAAGCTTTTTGATATTATCTTGTGTGGTAACATTAATTTCAGCACCATTAGACGCTGAAATCTGTATAGCGGGGTCTTCACCATAAATATTTGGAAGCGCATAAAGTAGGCCGGCGCAAATAACGACGACCAACATAATGTACTTCCACAAAGGATAGCGGTTTAACACGACATATTCTCTTGTGGGTTTAGGTAATAAACACAATGAACTATAATAGCTAACACACTATTATAATGATTTCATTGTTCCTTTTGGTAAAACAGATGTGATAAAGTCACGTTTGATAACAACTTCTGTTGTATCATTTAACTCTAACGCAATATAACCATTGTCGTTAACTTTTGAAACTCGACCAATAAGTCCACCATTAGTTAATACTTCATCACCTTTAGAAATTGATGCCATTAACTCACGATGCGCTTTAGCACGTTTTTGTTGTGGGCGCATGATCATAAAATAGAAAAATAACCCAAACACAACAAGCATTATAGGTAAGAAATAAGGATTGTTTTCGCCTGCTGCCCCTTCAACGGCATACGCATTAGAAATAAAAAAGTCCATATTTGTCCTCTTGATATAAATAAAATATTAAAGGTCAGAATTATAACACAATAAATAAATCTGTTATTAACTATTTCTTGTCAAGATCTTTCAGAAATTACCTACGTTTGAGCAAAAAACATACACCGCTTAATAAAGATCTAGGTGCAAAATATTCCGCCTATCAAATGATGAAGGCGGAAAATGGTGGTTATGTGGTTAAATATTGAGCCATGCTAACTAAGTTAAACATCCATTTAGGATATACGCCACAAATTATGGTTAGCAGTGCTGATAAAACAATAAATAACTCACTAAATTTAATATCACGCCATGTTGATTTGCTAACGTTTTGACTGCTATTGAGATCATCACGTCCTACTGGTCTGATATATAAGTTGATAATAAGTCGGGCATAAAAATATAAGCCTAATGTACTACCAAGAACAATAGCGGCATTTAACCACCATAATTCTGCGGTCACACCTAACATTAATAGTAGAAAACGACCAATAAACCCTGCGGTAAGCGGCACGCCAGCTAAAGACAATAACCCCACGCCCATAGCAAGTGCAAGAATTGGGCGGCGCCAGAATAAGCCGGAAAGATCTATTTCGTTTTCGTGATCTTGGAGTTCATCAGAATGTGATTCCAAACTAATCACACCCAATACACAAATGTTAGCTAAAATATATCCAATTAAATAAACGCCAATGGTTTCTAATGCCAACACTTGATATTGCACTGCAATTAATGCAACGAGTAAATAACCAAAATGGGCAATCGATGAGTAAGCCAATAAACGTTTTAAGCTAGTTTGCATTAAGGCAAATAAGTTACCCCATAAGATTGAGCAAAATGCCATACAAACTAAGATAATACGGATCGTTTCATTATTCACAATCGGCGCCAACAAAAATAGTCTGGCAATGGCACAAAATACTGCCACTTTTCCAACGGTTGATAATAGCAACGCAACTACGGTTGGCGCACCTTGATAAACATCAGGTAACCATAGTTGAAAAGGAACTAAAGAGAGTTTAAATCCAATACCGACCAACATCAAACACACGCCCATGAGTAATAATGTACTTGGGTAAGACATTGTTGAGAGTTGATAACTTAAACCACTAAAAGTTAGCTCACCGGTTGTAGCATAATAAAAAGCAATCCCCATGATTAAAAATGCACTGGCTATCGATGATAAAATCATATATTTAACCGCCGCTTCTAACGAGTGCGTCTGAGAATATTGATAACCGATTAAACCAACAAACGGTATTGAAAGCAGTTCAATACCAATAAAAAAGGCGATTAAATGACTGGCGTAGACTAATGTCACTCCGCCTAATGCCATGAAAAGTAAAATGACATAAAATACCCCATGATGAATTTTCTCATGAATAAACCAGCGATAAGCTAAGCAAGCAACCACAATAGCAACAATTAAAATCAAGCTGCTATATAGCAATCCATATCCGTCACAGGTAAAAAGTGCAGTAATTTGACGGGCTTTCCATCCGTCATCTGAATCATCTGCCGCCGATTGCTCCTGCGTTGCTGTGGCTTGTGCCGCATTGTTGCTATCTTGAGTATTTTCTTGAGTGCTTTCTTGGGTATTATTTTGAGTACTTTCTTGAGTATTGTTTTGTGTACTTTCTTGAGTATTGTCTTGATTGTTATTTTGATTAGCAACGTCATTAGCATTTTGGTTGCTATTTCCGTTACTGTTTACATCACTATTTTCATTATTATTGGTTTCATTAGTATTTGTTTCATTGGTATTCGTTTGGTTAGCATCACTTTCCTCAGTACTGCTATTTTCACCATTATCTGACGGTTGGTTGGCGTCCTCAGTAGAGTCAGCATCAACGGCAATTGTCTCTTCGCTTGACGGTTGCTGATCTTGAGCTGGTGCAGGCGGTGTAACCGATAATTGCATGTTATCATTACTAATATCAGTAATGGCTTGAGTATTGAACGAAATTTTATAGCCGATGATTGACGAACAAAGCAGCGCACAGCTAAGCGCTAACACCGTTAAAATTGTACATAATTTGGTGCCAATCTTGAAATAAAAGAGAGCAATGAGCAAAACAATGATGGCAAAGCTTAATACAAATATTGGCGATAAAGCTATCATAAGTTATTACTCTCCTACTCGTTCTGATGTTATATACTGCTGGGTTTGATTGACAATAGAATAAGACATATCTAACACCACTTGCGGATATAAACCAATAAAAATAAGCACTAACAACACACTCGATAACAATAAAATATCAATTTTACTGAGCAGATGTTTAGTTACCCCGGCTTTATCCACAACGCCATAAAATATCGGTTGCATACGGATAATAAACGAAATAGACAGTAATAATAAGCCAATCACTAACATAATAGTATAGTAAGAAAATGATGAAGAACTGCCTAATAACATCATATAATTACCAATAAAATTGGCAGTACCGGGGATGCCTAACACCGCCAAAATAAAAAATAGCGTAAATGATGATAGATATTGCACTTGTTCTTTTAAGCCGGTGAACTGATTGATGTTTCTTGTCGAATAACATTCAGCTAATAAACCACTGACCATAAACATGCCTACGATAGCAAGATTAATGGCTATCATTTGAATCACCACACCTTGATAAGCAACGACCGAGCCACTGTAAATAATTGCGGTAACAAAACTCATTAAGGCAATATGAATATAAGCAATGAGTTTTTTAATATCTGTTTGATTAAAGGCGAGTAAAGCGGCATAAACAACAGTAAAGAGCGCTAAAGCCAATATAAATGGCATAATGACCAGCGTTGCATTTGGGAACAGTGGCACCACAAAGCGTAATAATCCAAATGTTGCGGTATTAAGTAGTAAACCGCTAATCATCATCGAACCGGTGGTTGACGATTCAATATGCGCATCAATAAGCCAGCTATGGAATGGCACAAATGGGATTCGTACGATAAAGGCCGCTAAAAAACCTAGCATAATTAAAAATTCGGTATGGCTCGAAATGGGTGTTTTAGTCAGTATTTGATAATCAAAAGTCCAATGCCCGGTCAAATTCCAGTTAATTAAAGCTAATGATACAATCGAGATTAACATCATTAAACTACTTACTTGGGTATAAATTAAAAATTTACTGGCACCATTAAAGCGTAATTGTGAACTTGAATCCCGTCGACCCCATAAAGAGATGATAAAGTAAATCGGAATGGCAACCGCTTCCCAGAAAAAGAACATTAAAAACAGATCGGTAATGACAAACAACATCATAACCGCTGACGCCATAAATAACAGGCATAGATAAAATAAACCACTGTTAGTCAGGTTTTCTTTACAAGAATAGACAATAGTGAGCAAAACGATGAATAGCGAGGAGGTAATAACAATCATCGATAAACCGTCTAACACTAAATGGAAATGAATGCCCAATAATGGGATCCATTCAAGATTGACTTCCTCAGCCCAACTAGCGCCTTGCTCAATAGTATTTATCGCATGTGACCATAAAGTAATTGCCAATATTAAAGTTATTAATATGGTAGTGAAAGCAACCATCATAGGCAATTTTTGCCAACGTACTTGTAGCTGGTTAGTGTTGACAGTTCTTTGCAAAAACATATGGCATAACCAGCCAACAAATCCGCCTAATACCGGTAAAAAAACAAGCCATAACAACATGAAAGTTCACACCTTTATCAAATAAAAATCAGTAACATTAAAATCATAATGCTACCTATGACAATTGACACCATATACCATCTAATATGCCCATTTTCTAAGCTGACAATATATGCATTTATTTTTTTAATTCCCAACATGATCCAATTGTCCCATATGGCTAATGGATCAAGTTTTAACAAGTTAGCTAAATAGATATAAGGTTTAACAAATAGCGTGTGTAATAAATAGTCAAAGTGCCAATCGCTTTTACATAATCTGCCAAAGAATTTAACCATTGGCGTATTAAGCACTTCCTGCACTTCACTATTAGGATGCGCATAAAAGAAGTAAGCGATCACAAAACTCAATAACGTTACAGCGGCGAGTAACAACTGGAATGTTATTCGACCTTTTGTGTCAATATCGGCAATAGGTATAATGCCTTGAATCGGAAATGGAAAATAGATAAATAGCGCTGTAGGAAATATCAGTAAGATAAAAATAGGCAAATAATATATCCAGCTAGTTTTAGTTAACTTGCGATGTTTAGATTTATGGTAAAACACCATAAAAATTAAGCGCCAAATACAAAGACTAGACAATAAGATACCAATCAGACCAATCGTACCAGACATTAGACTATCTTGCGCCATAAGTCCCCAAATAATATCCCCTTTGATATAAAATGACGCTGACACCCATGGCATGGCACTTAACGACAGCATAATTAACAAAAATACAACAAATAAGGTTGGGTTAGTCTTGTGTAGACCACCTAATTTAGTGATATCACGCTCGCCTTGACAATTTCGAATTAAAAGTGCTGAGGCAAGTATTAACAGCGTGCTGGTAACAGCATAGTTGATTAAGCAATTAAGTGATAAGTCCCAGCTTTTGGTTGAAAATGCATAGAACAGGTAACTTATCTGAGCCAGATTAATATAAGTCACGATTCGTTTGATATCATTTTGTACCAACGCTATTGAGCTAGCAAATAACACCGTGAGGGAAGATATCAACATCATGATAGAAAGCGTATCAGATGACATCATAAACAAGTTACTTAATCTTAAAACCAGATAAACGCCAGCAAAAATAACGGTAGAACATTGCATTAAAGCAATTGCCGGCATTGGTGCAAGTGTGGTTTGGGCAAACCATGAATGCATTGGGAAAAGGGCTGATTTACTCATCGCACCCAAAAATAGCATAAAGGTTATCCAAAAGATGATATCAGAATCAATAGCTAAATTTTCATGCGCTTGGGTTAAAATATCATGAATATTTAAAGTTTCGACAGTCTGATAAAGTAAAAAGATACCAATGATCAAAAAGATATCCGTTAAATGCATCATCACAAATGCTTTAACCGCCGCATAACCGTTTCGAGCTTGTTGGTAATAGATCCCAATTAGCAAGTAAGTACTGATGCTCACCCCTTCCCAACCGAGTAACATAACAAATAGATTATCCACCAGTACCACAGTTAAAATACTTGCAATTAATAAGTTACTGTAGGCATAGAAGGTATAGATATCTTGTCTTGATTTTAGATAACAAGCGGCAAAAAAGTAGATTAATATGCCAAAAAAAGAGGTTAAAACTAAAAAGATTAACGATAACCCATCTAAAGTTAATGAGAGAGGCACAACAAAATCACCGACCGAAAACCACGTCCATAAAGATCGGGTATAGACTAAGGTCATATCCGGCACTGTATTGGAATTAAAATCAATACATGAAAAAACGGTAATTAATGCTATAAGCAACATGGTACTGTTACCAAAAATAATAACATCAATTGAACGAATATGCCTTCCCATAAAAACCAGAATTAAGAAAGATATTAAGGGAATAATGATTGCTAAATAAAGTAAATTCATCCTTTCATTTCACTCAGTGAGTCAATATTAGAGATTTTGCGACGGTAAATTAATTTCATAAGTAGAGCAAGACCAACGCAAGCTTGAGCAATAACAGTTATTACAGCTAATAAAGCGAGCACTCGCCCGTCTGATTGTTGCCATGAACTACTTGCAGCAAATAAGGCAACGATTACGCCATTATTCATAATCATCAGGCTGAGTAATAAAAAATATAAATTACGTCGAATCATCACGCCTAACAGTCCGATCACAAATAAAATAGACGCAAGAATAAGACAATGCATAAGTGGTATCATATTATTTCTCCAACAAAAGTCGATGCATAAAATGATAAGCAATTACACCGGCACCTAATAACAGAAAAATAGCTAATTCGACCATTAAAATGTAAGCATATACTGACATTTCATGCATCAATTCGTGCGATTCTCGAAGTTGAGAATAGTCAGTGCTTACAACACCATAAATGAGTATAACCAGTAAAATAAACGCTAAAATGAGTGGACCTAACCAAATTTTAGGGCTAATACCACGCTGACCATTTTCGACATTATCAACCTTAATTTTAAGGAGACTTGCAACCGACATAAACAGCACGATTGCACCACCAATAAAAAAGATCATATATAAAATAGCCGAAAGATAGATTTTAAGCAGAATAAATATCGATGCTGTAGCAAAAAGTGAAATAGCTAGGTACAAAATAGCTTTATCAACACGTAAGCAAATAATCACTTTCATACTGGCAATAACAGCAATAATTGACGCAATATAAAAAATAGCGTTCATTTAATAACCCAATATACATTCACAATTCCCTTAGTATATACCCAAATGCTTATAAGATACAGTTTACTGACAATCTGTTCATGGAAAAACAGACATAAAATAAACAAAAAGGTAAAAAAAACGAAATTATTAGCAGGGTTTGATTAGCTTCACATGGGTATCAACTATAATAAAAACAGTAAAATTAATAAAGTCCATAAAATTTTATTATTTAAATTCAACGAAACATTGTTATAAAGTATATAACCTGAGCATATTAACTCATATTTAAACCTAATTCTTTAAATTGTCATTTTGGTCATACAGCTTAAAGGCGCTTAGGCAAAATATACATAAAAACGAGAATAGAATGAATAGTAAATACTCATCAATGCGAAGCAACGTCAACATGTTAGGCACATTATTGGGTGATGCAATTAAACGTGCCACTGGTAATCAGACATTTGATTTAGTTGAACAAATAAGACAACTATCTAAATCAGCTCAACAAGGAAATAAGCAAGCGCATAGCGAATTGCTTAAATTAATTGAGAATCTTAATGATCATGATTTACTACATGTTGCACGGGCATTCAATCAATTCTTAAATTTGGTTAATACTGCTGCCGAATATTATGGCATTTCACCGCATGGGGAAGCATCGAGCAGTCCTAAAAAAATGACAGAGTTGTTTAATTCGCTCAAAAACTTAAATTTTTCCAATGAAACCATAACGCAAGCAATTAACGATCTGTCTATTGAATTGGTATTAACCGCTCATCCAACTGAAATTAATCGCCGCACGATGATTAATACTTACACGGCGATTAACAGCTGTTTATCACAACTGGATCATAATGATTTAGCCGATTATGAAGTAGAACGCATTATGCGTCGATTAAAACAGTTAGTTTGCCAAGCATGGTATACCGATGAAATTCGCAAAAAACGCCCAACGCCGCTAGATGAAGCAAAATGGGGATTTTCCGTTATCGAGGACAGTTTATGGGAAGGTGTGCCACTGTTTTTACGGGAATTTAATGACCAGCTGGTTGATGCCTTTAATCAAGAATTATCGGTTGAACATGTACCTATCAAATTTACGTCATGGATGGGAGGCGACCGAGACGGCAACCCGAATGTTACGGCTAATGTGACCGAAAGAGTCATGTTACAAGCCAGATTAAAGGCGATCGAACTATTTTTAGCTGATATCCAAATACTAGTGCGTGAATTATCCATGACTGAATGTAGCCAATCGGTGATTGATCTATTAGATGAACCGAATAAATCAGCCTCAGAACCCTATCGCATGGTGATGAAGCAACTACGTTCACGCTTAGTAAAAACCCATAGCTATATTGTTTCATTATTAAATAATGAACAAGTCTTAGCTCCCCATGATATCTTGCTTAAAAATGAACAATTATGGACACCGCTTTATACCTGTTATCAATCTTTGATTGAAAACGGAATGTCAACCATTGCGCATGGTCCACTGCTTGATACGCTACGCCGTATTAAAAGTTTTGGTCTTCAATTGGTAAGATTAGATATTCGTCAAGATAGCTCAGTGCACACAGAAGCACTCGATGCATTAACCAAAGAGCTGAATTTAGGCAGCTATGCGCAGTGGTCGGAAGATGAAAAGCAGGCATTTTTATTAACCGAATTGCAATCCAATCGCCCACTACTTCCATACAACTGGCAACCTGATGAAATGGTGCAAGAAGTATTAGATACTTGTCGGGTAATTAAAAAAGCAGGCGAAGAATCAATTGCATCTTACGTCATCTCAATGGCCAAAGCACCTTCAGATATTTTAGCGGTCTACCTATTATTAAAGATAGTTGACTGCCAAAAAAATATCCCTGTTGCCCCGCTATTTGAAACCCTTGAAGATCTAAACAATGCCAAATCTGTCATGCAAAAGCTGTTAGATATTCCTTGGTATCGCCAACAGATCAAAGGTAAACAAATGGTCATGATCGGCTATTCTGATTCCGCTAAAGATGCCGGCTCACTGGCTGCCTCCTGGGCACAATATCGCTCACAAGAAGAGCTGGTCAATTTGTTTGAAAAATACCATGTCAACTTAGTCCTATTTCACGGACGGGGTGGTTCAATTGGCCGAGGTGGCGCACCAGCGCACGCCGCCTTACTTTCTCAACCACCGGGATCATTAAAAGGTGGACTTCGAGTTACAGAACAAGGCGAGATGATCCGTTTTAAACTTGGTTTACCGGAAGTGGCGTTAAGTAGCTTAATGCTCTACGCTTCAGCAATATTACAAGCCAACTTATTACCTCCACCTCAGCCAAAACAAGCATGGCGAGATATTATGGATGAAATGTCCGACGTTTCCTGCCAATGTTACCGAAGCTACGTTCGTGAACGTGCTGAATTTGTTGACTACTTTCGCGCGGTCACGCCTGAAGCAGAATTAGGCAGATTACCATTAGGTTCAAGACCACAAAAACGGCGAACTGGCGGTGGTATTGAAAGCTTGCGCGCCATTCCTTGGATTTTCGCATGGACACAAAACCGCCTAATGGTACCTTCATGGCTCGGTGCAGGTAGTGCGTTAAGATTAGTGATTAATGCCGGTAAAAAAGATCTGCTACAAGATATGTATCACAACTGGCCATTTTTTAATGCCCGATTAGGGATGCTGGAAATGGTATACGCCAAAGCCGCACCAAATATTCATGAATACTATGAACAAAGGCTAGTCGACCCTATCTTATGGCCGTTAGGCGAAGAGTTACGGACTTTATTAACCGAAGATATCAACACCGTATTAACTATTACTGATGATATTAGTTTAATGGCAGATTTGCCATGGATTGCCGAATCAGTCGCTTTACGCAATATCTATATTGAACCGCTGAATTTATTACAAGCGGAGCTATTGAATCGTTCACGCAAACATAGTGATGAAAATAGTGTTGTGGAGCAAGGGTTGATGATAACGATATCGGGTATTGCCGCAGGTATGCGTAATTCCGGATAAATCACATAAATAAAAAAAGGGCGTTGTGCCCTTTTTTTATTTTTCTACAGTAAGCTCTTCTAAATAATTTTTTGCATCCGGATCACCTTGTTCACTTGCTTTAGTGAACCAGTATATAGCTTTCTTTTTATCTTTCTCTAAACCTTGACCCTGTAAATATTTAACGGCTAAATTATATTGTGCATCGACACTACCTTGCTCAGCAGCTTTGAAATACCACTCAACCGCTTTTTTCTCGTCTTTTTCAACGCCACTACCGA
The DNA here is from genome assembly GCA_945291235.1 of uncultured Gilliamella sp. The sequence goes on along the minus strand of CALYQY010000014.1, from coordinate 18,880 downwards.
CGTCATACATCACAGCGATATTATACTGCGCTTCGGCATTGCCCGCTTCGGCAGCTTGAGTAAACCAATAAGCAGCTTGTTCATTATCAGGGCGAGTACCGCTACCGGTTGCATAGATAATCCCTAAATTAAACATCGCTAATACGTGGCCATGCTGAGCTGCTTGAGTAAAAAAGTAAGTGGCAGCCACATCGTCTTTCGTTAACCCATCACCTTTTTGAGACATTAACCCCAGATAATATTGTGCTTCAGCGTTGTTATCTTTAGCAGCTTGACTAAACCAGTCAGCAGCCGTTATCCGATTTTCCTCTACCCCGTCACCAAAATAGTACATAATACCTAAATTAAGATAGGCATCATACACTCCGCCATCACCGGCTTGGGTCAGATAGTCGATAGCCGTTTGGATGTTTTTTTCGACCCCTTCACCATTTTTATACATCATCGCTAAATTATACTTTGCTAAAGCATAATTTTGATCAGCAGCCATTTTAAAATACTTAATTGCTTGAGGTAAGTTGCGTTTGGTACCTAAGCCATTGAGATACATATAAGCTAAATTATTTTGCGCTTTAGCTAACCCTTGTTCAGCCGCTTTTCCATACCAAAACAGCGCTTTTAAATCACTACTTTGATCACCGGAAGCTTGTTTATAAATAGTGGCAAGTGAGTATTGCGATTCGGCATTACCTTTTTCCGCAGAAAGTTGTAAAGAAGGAATTAATGCATTAGGATCGCTTACCTTTATTTCGGTATCGGTCTGCACTTTGGCTTCATTTGCTGTTACCGTAAAAGTTATCGATAATAGCAAAGCTAATAAAGTTTGTATTTTTCTCATAATTTTCTATTTACCATAACATGGCAGTGATTATACATAATTGCGTCACAAGGCAATAGTTTTTGTTTATAAAACAATAAAGATAACTCAGTTATATCAATTAACTGGATAAAAACCCGTATCATTGTATATACAACTTAAAGCTATCTTTAACTCTCTAGCAACACTTTTTTAACTAAACCAAATAGCATTGAGGTAATAACTAAAAACAGTATTGATAAAACAGACTAAAGACCAAGTTCATCCCAAATATCGTCAATATGCGCAATTATTTTAGGATCTTTTTTAATTATTTTTCCCCATTCACGATGGCTTTCACCCACCCATTTATTGGTCGCATCTAACCCCATTTTAGAGCCTAATCCCGAAACAGGCGAGGCAAAATCGAGATAATCAATCGGTGTATTATCAATAAATGTAGTATCACGATGCGGATCCATACGGGTAGAAATTGCCCACATCACATCTTTCCAGTCCCGGGCATTAATATCATCATCACACACAATAACAAACTTAGTATACATAAATTGACGAAGATAAGACCAAACCCCCATCATAATTCGTTTGGCATGACCGGGATACTGCTTTTTAATCGTAACGATAGCAATACGATAAGAGCACCCTTCTGGTGGTAAGTAAAAATCAACAATTTCGGGAAACTGTTTTTGTAATATGGGAATAAACACTTCATTTAATGCCAATCCCATAACCGCAGGTTCATCCGGTGGTCTGCCAGTGTAAGTGGAGTGATATATCGCATCTTGACGACGAGTCAAATGGGTAACGGTAAATACAGCAAATTGCTCAACTTCGTTATAATAACCGGTATGATCACCAAACGGACCTTCCGGCGCCATTTCATTTGGATCAATATACCCTTCTAAAATAATTTCAGCGCTGGCAGGGACATCCAGTTCGTTGGATAAAGATTTGACAACTTCCGTTCGCCCGCCTCGCAGTAATCCAGCAAAAGCGTATTCTGATAAGGTATCAGGTACCGGGGTTACCGCCCCTAATATCGTTGCCGGATCGGCACCAATTGCGACACTAACCGGAAACTTTTCATTAGGGTATGCTTGTTGCCATTCGGCAAAATCAAGGGCGCCACCACGATGTGACAACCAACGCATAATTAACTTATTTTTTCCTAATAACTGTAAACGATATATCCCTAAGTTTTGCCGATCTTTATAGGGGCCTTTGGTAATCGTCAGTCCCCAGGAAAGCAGTGGCGCCACATCTTCCGGCCAGCAATGCATAATAGGTAAACGATTTAGATCAACTTCGTCATTTTTAAAAATCACTTCCTGACAAGGTGCAGATGATCGGCGTTTAACCGGCATATTTAACACTTGCTTATATTTAGGTAATACATTGAAAAATTGACGAATGCCTTTAGGCGGATCCGGCTCACGTAAAAAAGCTAATAGTTCGCCAATTTCACGCAGTGCGGTGGTATCTTCCCGCCCCATTCCCATAGCAACACGTTTGGCAGTACCAAATAAATTACAAAGTACCGGCATATCGTAACCGATAGGGTTTTCAAATAATAGCGCCGGACCTTGCTGACGTAATACCCGATCAGCAATTTCCGTCATTTCAAGATAAGGATTAATAGGGTAAGTTATTCTTTTTAACTCACCCTGCTGCTCAAGATAAGTTAAAAATTCACGAAAAGTAGAAAAATGCATGATTACTCCCGATTAGTCCCGACACTTTTTTTAATTATATTCAAAGTTGATGTGAATAATCCAATTTTGACTATTGATTAATCAACATCGAAATTCAAACTGTAAATAGGCTGTTGTTTATCAGCATTACACTTAACTATTTTGGCTAAAAGAAATTGATATTGATTTTGGTCAAGCTCAGTAAACTCATCTTTATCAACTTGATACAATAGATAGCTTTTATGTTTATCTTCAAATGTAAATGAAGCTATCCAATCATTACGATCTTCATAATAATCGTTAGTATAGATTTCCACAATCGTGTCATCTTTCAGATCCGGATTGTTGGCCAATTGGTGATCTACAATATTTTCAGAAATGATATTATCGGACTCATTAAACACTAAATAATCATGCGGATTTGTCCTACACTCTTTAATGATGATGGTATCGGCATGGCTATTAAAACTAAAAAAGAACAAACTGCTTAAAACAATAGCGAACTTACTTAATTTCATTGTTGACCTCTTCATTATGTTTCATGATGCTATCAATTTTACCGATCGCCTCAGCATTGTTTGGCGATAAAGTAAGATTTGCAGCGTTTTTTATTGTCATCCATTGATAAGATAAATGTTCAGATAATATTGGGGTTACCTCAGAGGAAATTGGCAGATAAAACCAATGTTCTTTATTTATTTTAACATTTGGAGCATATCTATGTATAAATTGCGGGAAAATCTCAAATTCAACACTATAATTAGCGTCAATTAACTTTAGCTTTTGACCGATTATATCGATACCTGTTTCTTCCATAACTTCACGAATTGCCGTATCTTGCGGCAATTCGTCATCTTCCATACTACCTGTGACCGACTGCCAAAAATTCGGATCGTCTTTGCGTTGCAACATCAAACAGCGTTTGGTTGTTTGACAAAAAATAACAACTAAGACAGATTCCGGTTTTTTAAACATTCGCATCAAATTATCGCTATTTTTTACTGACTTCAATGCCAAGTTCGACCAATGCGGCAGGATTAGCCGGGCTTGGTGCATCAGTTAATAAACAGGTTGCCGCTGTAGTTTTAGGGAAGGCAATAACATCACGAATATTATCAGTGCCCGATAACAGCATAGTTAATCTATCTAACCCAAATGCTAAGCCTGCGTGTGGTGGAGTACCATATTTTAATGCATCAAGTAAGAAGCCAAACTTTTCACGTTGATCATGTTCATCAATCCCCAAAATAGAGAATACGGCTTGCTGCATTTCACTACGATAAATACGCACCGATCCACCACCAACTTCATAACCATTAATCACCATATCATACGCATTTGCCACCGCCGCTTGTGGATTATTGATAAGTTGCTCCGGTGTAAAATCTTTCGGTGAGGTAAATGGATGATGCATTGCACTAAGTCCGTCATCCGTCTCTTCAAACATCGGAAAATCAACCACCCAAAGCACCGCCCATTTACTTTCGTCGGTTAAAGCTAAATCTTTACCAATTTTTAAACGTAAAGCGCCAAGTGCATCACTGACCACTTTATAGCTATCAGCACCAAATAATAAGATATCACCGTCTTTGGCATTAGCACGATCAAGTAACGCTTCCATTTGCGATTGATTGAAGAATTTCGCAATCGGGCTTTGTACCCCGTCTAAACCTTTGCTACGCTCATTAACTTTGATCCAAGCCATACCTTTAGCGCCGTAAACTGAAATAAATTGCGTATAATCATCTAACTGTTTACGTGTTAACTGCGCACCATTAGGTACACACAGCAAAGCAACCCGACCTTTGGCATCATTGGCTGGCGCAGAAAATACTTTAAAATCGACATCTTTAACCAAATCTGCCACATCAATAATTTCCAGCGGATTACGTAAATCCGGCTTATCACTGCCGTAACGGCGCATTGCTTCAGCATAAGTCATTACCGGGAATTTACCCAGATCGACATTTTTGACATGTCGCCAAAGTTCGCGGATCATCTGTTCCATGATTTCACGAACTTGTTCAGCAGTCATAAACGATGTTTCAACGTCAATTTGCGTAAATTCTGGCTGGCGGTCAGCACGAAGATCCTCATCACGAAAACATTTAACAATTTGATAATAACGATCAAAACCTGACATCATTAACAGTTGTTTAAACAGTTGTGGCGATTGTGGCAGCGCATAAAACTCACCATGATGAATACGACTAGGTACTAAATAGTCACGAGCACCTTCCGGCGTTGCTTTGGTTAACATCGGTGTTTCGATATCTAAAAAGCCGTGCTCATTCATAAAAGCGCGCACAAAAGCCGTGATCTTCGCTCGAGTTTTAAAAATGGTAGACATTTCCGGGCGACGCAGATCGATATAGCGATATTTCAAGCGCTGCTCTTCACTGTTATTTTGATTAAAATCGAGTGGTAAAACATCGCTGCGATTAAATATTGTCAATTCTGTCGCCAATACCTCAACTTCACCGGTAGCCATATCTTTATTGATTTGTCCTTCCGGTCTGGCTCGCACTTTACCTTTAATTTGAATACAAAATTCATTACGAAGTTCGCCAGCAAGTTGATATGCTTGTTGATAATCGGGATCAAAAAAGACTTGCACAATCCCTTCACGATCACGCATATCAATAAAAATCATACCACCTAAGTCTCGACGTTTATTAACCCAACCGCATAAAGTGACTTCTTGATTAATATAATTTGCATTGAGTTGCCCGCAATAAATTGTTCTCATTAAAATATCCTGTGTACTATTGCCAAAAATGCTAGTTATTATAGAGCAATTTATCCGGGTATAAAGACTATGATAAAAATAATCATCATTTAATTTACTTATACTCAGTTTTTGATAATAAATTTACTTTATAAATAAGTTATATAAAGTAAATGAAATTCAAAAAGATACCAATTATTCCTTTATAGTACTGACAAATCTCATCAAATCGGTTAATGAAAATCACTTGTCATATCATATATTTATTAATAAGCTTTAACTTTCTTAGCTAATTTGTTTACTTTATATGAAAGCTTTAATTTCAATTGATTACACTAACGATTTCGTTGCAGACAATGGTGCTTTAACGACCGGGTCAGTTGGTCAACATATTGAGTCTGAAATAGTAAAAGTAACGCAATCATTTATTAAAGATAACCATTTTGTCGTTTTCGCCATTGATGCGCATGATCCTTCAGATAGCTATCATCCGGAAAATAAACTCTTTCCACCACATAATCTTATTGGCACTAGGGGGCAACAATTATTTGGCCGTTTAGATTCGCTATATCAAAAACATAAAAATAGTGATCACCTTTATTGGATCAATAAACGTCACTACTCTGCCTTTTGTGGCACAGATCTCGATTTACGCTTACGTGAAAGACACATTAGTGAAATCCATTTAACCGGCGTTTGTACGGATATTTGCATATTACATACCGCCGTCGATGCCTACAATTTAGGTTATAACATCGTGATTCATCAAAATGCGGTAGCTAGCTTCGATCCCGTTGGTCATCAATGGGCTTTGAATCATTTTAAAAATACGTTGGGAGCAACAATAGTTTAAGATAGATAGTTTAAAAAAATTAGACTAATAGCAATAAAAATAAGGAGTTAGGATGGAGGTTTTAAAAGACTATAGAGTGCATTTTCTTGCACTGCTTGTTGTTTTATTATGTGAGTTTATCGGTAAGCAATCAATTTGGACAATTGTGGTTTACCCAATGCTGTTTGCCATGATAATTGGCGGCATTATTAGTTTACCGAAATTGAAGATACTGAAAATTAAAAATATGAATCATGCCAGCACCGTGATGATTATTACCTTAATGCTACTGGTTGCCAAACTTGGAGTATCAGTGGGTCCCAAAATTGATATGATTTTACACGACGCAAAACTCGCTTTAATTTTTCAAGAGCTGGGACATTTTGCCGGTACCATATTATTAGGCTTACCGCTGGCAATGATGCTAGGGATGAAACGAGAAGCGGTTGGCGCCACTTACTCGGTTGCGCGTGAACCCAATATTGCGATTGTTGCCGACAAATATGGCCTTGAATCGCCGGAAGGACGTGGTGTGATGGCAATGTATGTTTGTGGCACACTTTATGGCGCAATATGGATGAGTATTCTTGCCACTTTAATGGCTAAATTTAATATTTTGCATCCTTATGCTTTAGCCATGGGCGCTGGGGTTGGAAGTGGCAGCATGATGGCCGCCTCCCTTGCACCAATCAGCGATCTTTACCCGCAAATGGCGAACGAAATTAAAGCTTATGCCACAACCGCTAATTTAATGTCGAGCATTGTTGGCATCTATATTTATACTTTATTTTCTCTACCATTTGCATCATTTTTGTATAACACACTTGCCCGTTTTCGACGCAATAAAGAGGGCGCATAATTATGAAGATTTTAGAAACACTCTTTTTACTTATTTTAGTTGCAATTATCATGGCCGCTGGCAACTCAGTCGGTTATCATATTGATTTTATGCTTTCACTACAAGCCATGGCTATTTTAGTCGCGATATCCATTGTCGGCTTTTTTATCAGCAAAATTCCGGTGCTCAATAAACTACCGGTTATTTTATGGGTATCAGTTGCCGCTGCGGTGGCGTCCTCCCCTATCTTTCCATTTAATGAGCAAGTGGTATCGATAACCAATGAGGTCTCTTTGCTAGCGGTTTGTACACCGGTGCTTGCCTATGCAGGATTAGCAATCGGTAAAGATCTTGCTTTATTTAAAAGTATATCGTGGCGAATCATTCCGGTATCGCTAGCGGTATTTTCGGGCACCTTTATTTTTGCGGCAATTATTGCTCAAATCACATTACAATGGGAAGGCGTTATCTAATTTAGATAAGGATGATATTGATGACAAAAGAAGAACTTAAAAAACAGGTTTGCCAAGCGATTGCCAACCGTAAAGCAGATATAAAAACCCTTGCTGAAGCGATTTGGGCTGAACCGGAGCTGGGCTATAAAGAGCATAAAACCGCCAAAAAAGTTGAACAAGCGTTTGATGCGCTCGGCGTACCGTATAAAAATAAACTGGCGGTAACTGGCGTTAAAGGCCGCTTAAAAGGGGGGAAAGGTAGCCAATACAGCGTTGCTGTCATTGGCGAACTTGATGCAATTATTTGCGCTGACCACCCGTCCGCAGATGAAACATCCGGTGCTGCGCATTGTTGTGGTCATAATGCCCAAATTGCCAACATGATGGCGGTCACTATGGGATTAATTGACGCCGGCGCCATGCAGTTTTTAGCCGGCGATGTGGTGCCATTTGCTGTACCGGCCGAAGAGTATGTTGAAATTACTTACCGAAATCGCCTTATTGAAGAAGGCAAAATTAAATATATCGGCGGTAAACCGGAACTGATTTCACGAGGTGAATTTGATGATGTTGATATGGCATTACAAATCCATTTAACCAGTGTACCGACCGAACAACAAGACGGATTTATCGAAATCTCAACAACCAGTAATGGTTTTATTGGTAAATTAATCCGCTACAAAGGGGAAGCCGCTCATGCGGCAGCCGCACCACATGCCGGCGTCAATGCATTAAATGCCGCCATGATGGGCATGATGGGCGTTCATGCGATTCGTGAAACATTTCAGGAAAAAGACTATATTCGTTTTCACCCAATCATTACTCAAGGCGGCGATTTGGTCAATGTGGTACCCAGCGATGTGCGTATGGAAAGCTATGTAAGGGCTGGTAACGTTCCGGCGATGATTGATGCCAATGAGCGAATTAATCAAGCCTTAAAAGCCGGCGCAATGGCGGTAGGAGCAACGTGTGAAATTAAAGATCTACCCGGTTATCTACCTTTGCATAATAACCCAACATTAAATACCCTTTTAAAAGCCAATGCTGAAGCATTAATTGGCGAAGAAAATGTATCTGTTGCGCCGCATATGACGGGTAGCACTGACACCGGCGATTTATCACATATCATGCCGGTTAGTCATCCATGGATTGGCTCAGTCAGAGGCGTACTGCACGGTAAAGACTACACGGTATTTGATGAAGATATGGCCTACATCCGCCCCGCTCAAATGATGGCATGTACCATTATCGATCTGCTTTATGATGACGCCCAAACGGCACAAACATTATTATCCAACTATAAACCACTGATGAGTAAAGAAGAGTATTTAAGCTTCTTGTCGAAATTCGATAAATAATGTTTTTCACTTGGCACAATGTTTGTGCCAAGTTTCTGCTATAATAGCGATTTTTTAACAACCAACACAACTTCCTATGCAAGCGCTAACCGATCAAGAACTCTATCGTTATGACAGACAAATCACTTTACGTGGTTTTGATATTGATAAACAGCAGATCTTAAAAAATAGCGCTGTTTTAATAATTGGTCTGGGCGGATTAGGTTGTGCCGCTTCACTCTATTTAGCCAGTGCCGGTATCGGTAAATTAACTTTAGTCGATTTTGATACCGTGTCCGCATCTAACTTAAACCGACAAATTTTATATACTGCACAGTCAATCAACAAATTTAAAGTGGATGAAGCCAAACAAGCATTACTTAACATCAATGCGGATATCGAAATAACTGCAATCAATGATAAAATTGAAGATGAGAAGTTAATGGCATTAATTCAACAACACGACATTGTCATCGACTGCACCGATAACTTATCCACCCGGGAACAGATTAATGGCAACTGTTATCAGCTTAAAAAACCGCTAGTTTCTGCTGCGGCTATACGAATGGAAGGGTTATTAACAACCTTTACTTATCAAGCTAATACGCCATGTTACCACTGTTTAAGCCGACTGTTTGGGCAAGATCAACTAAGTTGCGTTGAAGCCGGTGTCATGGCGCCATTAGTCGGCATGTTTGGATCGATGCAAGCCCTCGAAGCTATTAAAGTTTTAACCGATTATGGCAAGCCATTAGTGGGTCGGGTGCTGATGATTGATACCATGAGTATGCAATTTAATCAGGTTGGACTTTCAAAGCAGCCCGATTGTCCGATCTGTGGTGAAAGCGATAAAAATCGGGTAACACAATGAATATTAATCGAATTATATTAGCACCAATGGAAGGTGTATTGGATTATCATGTCCGACAAATCTTAACTGAAATAAATCAATTTGATTATTGCGTGACGGAGTTTGTGCGCGTCACGCATCATAAATTATCCAATCGAACCTTTTATCGACTTTGCCCAGAGCTTAACCATGGCGGAAAAACCACATCGGGCACACCTGTTCGTGTCCAAATACTGGGACAATCACCGCAATGGATGGCAGAAAATGCGCTTAAGGCGATCGAATTAGGCTCCTATGGCGTGGATATTAATTTTGGATGCCCGGCTAAAACCGTGGTTGGCAGCCATGGCGGCGCCTATTTATTACAATATCCACAGCAGATCTTCGATATTGTTCAACATGTCCGACAAGCGATTGGCAACGAGCAAATATTATCGGTTAAAATTCGTCTCGGCTGGCATGATAAATCACTTTGCTATGAGATTGCGCAAGCCATTGCCAGTGCCGGAGCCACTGAATTGGTGGTTCATGGTCGAACAAAACAGGACGGTTATCAAGCGGACAAAATCGATTGGCAGACCATAGGTCAGATAAAACAAAAAGTGACCATTCCGGTCATAGCCAATGGTGAAATCTTTGCTATTAAAGATGCCCAAAATTGTGTCAATCAGAGCCAAACTGGCGATATTATGCTGGGTCGGGGAATATTAACCATACCTAATTTAGCCAATATGATACGCTTTAAACAAGCACCGTTAAGCTGGCAAGAGGTTTTACAAATATTAAGTCGCTACGCAAGCAGTCATGTAGCCGATGCCAAACCGTTTTACCATTCTGCTCGAATCAAACAATGGCTGGCATATCTACGACAACATTATCAACCGGCAGCTTCATTATTGCGCAATATTCGAACGCTTAAATCACAACAAGAGATCATTGGTTTTTTAGAAAGTGAACAACAACAATCATTACTTAAATAACATATGCGCTTTAGTTGAACCGGCAAAGTAATAACGGGTAATTGAAGAGACAATAAAGCACGGGCAAATCATCGATATCAATAACGTTATTAAAGGTAGAATATAGCTAAAATGCGATCGCAAGTTATTTGCCCAATAAATTAATCTAGTATTATTAAACAATAACGCCAGACAAAGCAGATTGAAAATCACCGTAAATAGATTAATTAACAGCGCACTTTTAATAATTCTATCGGTCTGTAGCACTACAAAAGTTTGTTTGAACTGTTTTCGACTAATTAATATAACCAGCAATAAATTAATCAAAAAAACCATAAGTGGGAAGATCTCATTTAACTCACTTGCATGATAATAGTTAGAAATGGTTAGGGTGGTGAACAATAATAAAGCGGTAAACACAACAAACAAGAACATATATAGCGCAATAAACAACACAAAGTGAATACGAGTGCTATTTTGTTGGTTAAGCTCAAAAACCTGTTTACTTTTATCAAACCATGGACTCATCAGTTTAATATAAAAATAGATAATCAGACCGATTAAGGTCAGCTTAAGCACATTATAGCTGATAGCCGCCGTCACAATCCCGCCACTTGAATTAGGCGCGATAAACCTTGCCAATAAGTCACTGTTAACAAAAATGTGATCAAATATTAAGTCAAATATTTTGACAATCACGACATTGATTTCTAACAAAAGGAGATTTTTCAGCGTGAAAATATGAATATTACATCGATTTAAAGCGAAAGCCGAAACAATAAAACTTAATAAAGCAACCGGAATTAAATTATAAAATTCATTATGCAAGTAGAGGATATAATCGCTAATAATTGACCATAATAGATAAAAATGGTCAATTACCCCAATAAAGGGATATAAAAATAACCATAGAATAATAAGCACACTGAAAATAAAAAACAGTGCAACAAAAGTAAGAGGTAATGTAAAAAAAGATAATTTTTTTGAAACAATGCTTAAAGTCATTTAATACCTTATTTTTATTTCAATTTGGAAATTTAAAATCTGGTTAAAACACGACCTTGAAACATATAATATAGATTAGACAGCATAACCAAAACCGATAAATAAAATACCACAAGCGCAAACAATCACCAATAATATTTTTAATACCTGCCTTGTTTATTAAGGGTTAAACAGTGAAAAACAGTTTATGAATCAATTTGTTAAAAATAATCGTTAGCTGTTTAACCTTAGTGATAATAATAAGCGTATAAACACGCTTCACCAGCTTGAAGGGGGTGAAGCAATGTAAAAAATGAGTGGAACAATTAACCTAAACCCGATTAACTAAATAGTGGAAAATCGGCTTGCTGAGCAATATCGGTTAAGCGCTGTTTAGCCGTCACGATATTTTGTTTCCAGTTTTGATCTTGTGCCCACATTTCAATTACCAGTGGTGCGGTATAATTCATCTGTTTGAGCGTTTTGAAGATCGCAGCAAAATCGACTTCACCTTCACCGATCACTAAATCACGAAACTGTCCAGCGTAATTGGGTTTAACTTTGTAAGTATCTTTTAGGTGTATTTGCACAATATGTTCACTGCTGAGTAATAGCTCGGTGCACACATCATAGTTCCAGCCGGTAATATTACCCACATCCGGATAAGCCATAAAATAAGGGGAGTTGACTGATTTTCGTAAAATCTCAAATTTACTGAGCGAGTTGAGATAATTGGTATCCATTATCTCAACTGCTAACATCACGCCCCTTCGCTCAGCTTGTTTGGCGCTCCATTGCATTCCTTCAATAAAACGCTGATGAGTTTCTAAATTAGCCGGTTCGTAATAAACATCATAGCCCGCTAACTGAATCACTCTCACGCCTAACTTATAAGCAAGCAAAATGGCTTTATTCATAATGATTTTAGCTTGTTGTCGAATACTCTCCTGCGCTGAGCCAAATGGGTATTTACGGTGAGCGCTTAAACAAATGGAATGAAAATAGATGCCGGTTTGTTCACATAATCGCTTTAAGCTGAAAATCTCTTCATCTGACCAATCGAGCCTTGCTTGTCGTTCATCAGTTTCGTCAATCGACAGTTCGATAAAGTCGAATCCTAATGATTTCGCTTGGTTAAATTTTTCTTGCCATGAAAGCGTATTAGGAAGCGCTTTTTCATAAAGACCGATCAAAGGCGATGATTTGATGATATTGATTGAACTTTCTGTCATAGTTTAAACCTAATAGTGATTAAATAAAGCTTGATGCAGTCACCAATTAAGTGGCTGCATCAATCCGCTTACCAATATTTAGCAATTTGATCTCTCAACGCTTGCGCCGTTTGTTGACCGTTTTCATTGGCTAGTGCTCGACCAGCGATAAATGCTTTGGTTTTAATTCCTTTGAACAGATGTATATCTTCCGGCACAATGCCACCGGTGATGGATAACTCTAACCCCAGATCAGAAAGTTGGCGCATTTTAACCAGATCTTCTTCGCCCCAACCAACCCCTGCCAATTCGGCATCTCGTGAACGATGATAGATCGCTTGTTTGATGCCTAATTTACGCCACGCTTTGGCATCTTCAAGCGTCCAATGACCATACAGCTCAATTTGAATTTCACCGTTATACTCATCAGCCACTTTTTTACAAGCTTCAATGGTTGCAATATGCGCCGCAGCTGAAACCGTGAGCCAATTTGCGCCAGCAGAAAACGCCATTTTCGCCAAAATAGCACCGCCATCGGTGGTTTTTAAATCACACACTAAAATATGATTAGGGTGCTTTTCTCTTAAGGTTTTCACACCAATAATGCCGGCACCAAATGCCAGAATCGTTCCTACTTCGATAATATCGACAAATCCGGCAACATTCTCTGCTACCTCTAAAGCCGGCTTTAATTCTGTTTGATCTAAGGCTATTTGTAACATAGGTTTTGTCATTTTACTTCCCCTTTAAATTCTATTTTTGACCATAATAAGCATTGGCACCATGCTTACGGAAATAGTGTTTATCTGATAAAGCTTGTTGAATATGAATGGTTGGATTGAGCTGACGAGTTGACAGCGCCATTTTAGCCACCTCTTCGAGTACCACTGCGTTATGTACTGCATCAATGGCATCTTTTCCCCAACAAAATGGCGCATGTCCTGAAATTAATGCGCCAGGCATAGCAACCGGATCAAGACCACGACGCTTGAACTCCTCTACAATCACTAATCCGGTGTTTTTTTCATAATCTGACGCAATTTCATTTTCAGTCAATCGCCTTGTACAAGGTACATCGCCATAAAAATAATCCGCATGCGTTGTGCCTAATGCCGGTACATCTAATTCTGCTTGCGCCCAAATGGTGGCAAAAGGTGAATGGGTATGCACTATGCCACCAATGTTGCTAAACGCTTTGTAAAGCTCAAGATGCGTTGCGGTATCGCTTGACGGGTTTAATCGTCCTTCGACTATCTCACCTTCTAGTGACAAGACAACAATGTCTTCGACCTTCATATTTTCATACTCTACGCCGGAGGGTTTAATCGCAATCACCCCTTTAGTACGATCAATTTGCGAAACGTTACCCCAAGTAAAGGTCACTAAGTGATGTTTGGGCAGGGTTAAATTAGCTTGTAATACTTTCTCTTTTAAAGCCTGATACATAAATCAACCTCCCATTAATGCCTTATCGATGACGGCATAAACATCTTCTTTGGTTTTACACGCTCTTAACTTATCGAGATCAACACCAGTTTCACTGTTTTCATCATCGAGTACTTGTGTCACTTCCATTAACCCTTGCATATGCTCATCTGAAGTACTGCCCGCTAACGTGATAAGCACATCAACCGGTTCCGGTTCGCCGTCAAAGTAGACCGGTTTATTGAGTGTGACTAAAGCAAATGCTGTTCGATTCACGCCGTCTTCGGGTCTGGCGTGTGGCATGGCAAAATTAGGGGCGATAATAATGTAAGGTCCCATGGTTTTCACGCAGTGAATAATCGCCTCATAATAAGAGGGTTTAATCGCTTGAGATGCAACAAGCATATCCGTTCCTAACTTGATAGCTTCCTGCCAGGTTGCTGCATCAGCTTTAAGTAAAATAGAGTTGTTTTCAATCAATGATTCTTTCAAAGCCATGTTGCGCTCCTTTTATATAATTTACTGGGCAAGAACTTTTTTAATCAGTTCAATAAGTTCATCACCAAATGTGTTTGGATTAAGCATATTTTGTACACCTAAAGCATGTTGTCCTTCGTTGACTTCAATCTCGTGGATCAGATGCTTAGAGGCAACGATGATATCGACATTAGGTAAACGGGATTTGTAATCGGTAACTGCACATGAATCCATAACATTGGCTATGCCTTTCTTATCTAAATAATTGGCAATTTTCATTTTCATCATCATTGAAGAGCCTTGACCACTGCCGCATACCGCTAAAATGCGCACCGGTTTACCTTCACTAATTGCCACTTCTTCCATTTTTTCAACGACCGCTTCGTTAACATCTTCAGTTGGGTCATCGACCAGCGGTCTATTTTTTTGTTCTGCTTCTTCTTGACGTAACTGTTTAGCCGCAAAGAACATATAGACTAAAGCTAAAGCGATAAGTACATAGATAAATAAGTAAGAGAAAGATAATCCTTGTAAAATAGGCGGGAACAAGATAGCCCAGTCAGCCATACCCATCCAAGAATCGATTGGTGTACCATTTTGCGCAAAGATATGAATCACCCAGGCAGAGCCAAATACTTCAATCATGCCCATAACAAAACAGATCTTCATCACCGCTTTCCAGCCACCAAAATGGTTAGAAAATACGCCAATGGTCGCATTAGAGAAGAACATTGGGATAAAGCCCGGAATGATCATAATCGGCGATTTAAAGACCAGTAATAAAGCGATAGCTAAAAATTGCCCTAATGCACCCCAGATAAAACCAAACACCATTGCATTAGGTGAAAACGCATAAATCGCCGCACAGTCAATGGCGAGTACCGCATTAGGAATTAATTTTTCAGAAATACCTTTAAAAGCTTCAGATAATTCGGCAACAAACATTCTCACGCCGCCAACAATAACTTGAATTGCCACCGCAAATTTAAGCCCAGTCTCTAAAATATAGATTGTCCAATGGGTTGAACCGGCCATTGTTTGTAAATTATCTAAACCGAAAGAAAGTAGAATAATGCCAAAAAAGATCGTCATGACAATTGCGGTTGCCGCAATGCTATCATGGAAAATATGCAACCATTTCGGAAGTTTTAGATTATCCACTGAATCATTTTTATCACCTAATTTCGGCGCTAATTTAACCGCAATCCACGACCCTAATTGTTGCTGATGACCAATTGAAAACCCAGCTCCACCGGTGACGGCCTCAGTTGGTTTAAACATCATATTGGAAAAAATTCCCCAATATAGCGCCGTAATAACGGCTGAGTAGATGATTGTTTCCCACATGCTAAAACCAAATAGGAAATAAAATAGTGCAATTAAGCCCACTTGTTGGAACATGATATGTCCGGTAAGCATAATTGTCCGAATTCCGGTTATACGGCGGAAAATAACCAATAAAATATTAATCGCAAGCGCTAATAGTACCGCATAGCCTACCCATGAATAATACTCACCCATGCCTGTCTCAACCGCCACCATTGAGGCATAAGTATCGATAATTGATCCTTTGATACCATGATATTCAGAAAGTTTGGCGATAACCGGTTTAAAGGTCGAAACCAAAACGCCCGAACCAACTTGCAATAACATGAAACCGACGATAGTTTTAATTGTTCCTTTTAAAATAGTGGTGATATCTTTTCTTAAAAGGCAATAGCCTAACATTGTCACTAACCCAAGTAACAAAGGCGCCTTTGTCATCACTTGGCTATAAAAAATATAAAATATGTTATAGATTACTTCCATAGACCCCTCTCAATGGTAATGGACACTACTGCTTCAATTATTCGAAGAACTGACAACAGATAGATGAATAAATCATCAAAATGTCTCTTATATGGTTGTTAATGATGAAGTTAATTTTGAGATAAATTTAAACTTCATTGGTTAATCAATCGCAAATGACTCAATTAACCGACATCATCTTTTCACAATCACAATTAATCACTCAATGATTATTTGTGATTAATTTGACCAAGATCACCTTTCTAATTCATTCGACTTAATATCTGTGATTGTGATCACACTTTTGTTAAAAAAACCGTTCCAAACAAATGCAAAAGTTATTTTTTTACAATATATTAAAGAAATATCCCTGGAATAGGATTTTTAAAATAATTGACAATATTGTGAATGAAAACTATTATCACAAATAATCAAATTTAATCAAAAAATGGACAACTTGAGGCGATAAATGAACGAAATAACTCGACATAATGAAATTGTTGCTTTAGTGAGCGAAAAAGGGATGCTCAAAGTGACAGAATTGATCGAACTTTTTTCAATCTCACCGGCTACAGCACGTCGTGATATCACAAAATTAGATCAAGAAGGGCGAGTAAAAAAAGTTCGTAATGGCATTATGCGATTAGAAGAACAAAAAGCGATTTGGGTGCCAATTGACATCAACAACACCGAAAACTATCACGAAAAAGCACGCATTGCGATACGAGCGGCAAAGCTATGCAGTAACGATGAAAATGTGGTGATTAATTGTGGATCAACCGCTTTTTTATTAGGACGTGAATTGTGTGGCAAGCAGGTTTCGATTATCACAAACTACTTTCCACTGGCTTGTTATTTAATTGAGCATGATCATGAAAATGTCATCATTATGGGTGGTTTATATAATAAAACACAAAATATCATCCTCAACCCAATTGCCAGTATCACAGATTCCTATGCCGGTAAATGGATGTTTACCAGTGGCAAAACCCTTACGCCAACAGGCCTTTATAAAAATGAAATATTAAGCGCTGTAGCTGAACAGCAAATATTAGAAAAAGCGGAAAAATTGGTAGTGGTGGTCGATAGTTCAAAAATCGATACCAAAGCAAATTCAGGCATGCTTTTTTGCCCAGTAAGTAAAATTGATATCTTAATTACCGGTAAGCAAGCAAACAAGGAAGTAATTGAGAGCATCAAAAAACAAGGTGTAGAAGTGATTTTAGTCTAATTATTATTGTTAAAAGGAACATAGTATGAGTAAAGTGAACGAAATTACCCGTGAATCGTGGATATTAAATACGTTTCCTGAGTGGGGAACTTGGCTTAATGAAGAGATTGAAACAACCGAGGTTAAACCCAATACGTTTACCATGTGGTGGCTTGCTTGTACCGGGATTTGGTTAAAATCGGCTGGTAATACAAATATCTCGGTGGATTTTTGGTGTGGAACAGGTAAAAAAACTCATGCCAACCCTTTCATGAACAAACAACATCAAATGATGCGTATGGGCGGCGTGCGTGAGTTACAACCCAATTTAAGAACCAGCCCTTTTGTGCTTGACCCTTTTGCGATAAAAGAGATCGACGCAGTAATGGCAACCCACGATCATGCTGATCACATTGACGTTAATGTGGCAGCGGCGGTAATTCAAAATTGTTCACCGAAAGTCAAATTTATTGGTCCTAAAGCTTGTGTCGAATTATGGAAAAGCTGGGGCGTGCCGGAAGATCGTTGCATCGTTGCCAAAGTGGGCGATACCATAGAAGTGGGTGATATCACCATTCGTGTGCTTGACTCATTTGACCGAACTTCTTTAGTAACGCTACCTAAAGGCGTCTCTTCAACCGATAAATCGATTTTAGACGGTATGGATGATAGAGCGGTTAACTATCTGTTTGAAACATCCGGCGGATCACTTTATCACTCTGGCGATTCTCACTATTCTAACTACTATGCGAAACATGGTAACGATTATAAGATTGACGTGGCGTTGCTCTCTTACGGTGAAAACCCACGTGGTGTAACCGATAAAATGACCTCATCAGACATTTTACGTGCAGCCGAATCACTTAATACTAAAGTCGTGATTCCATTCCACCACGATATCTGGGCAAACTTCCAAAGTGATCCTCGTGAAATTGAAGTGTTATGGGAAATGAAAAAAGATCGCCTTGATTACCAATTCTCGCCATTCTTCTGGCAAGTCGGTGGGCGTTATACTTATCCAACTGATAAAGGTAAAATGCATTATCAGCACTATCGTGGCTTTAGAGATATCTTTACTGACGAACCGGAATTACCTTACCGTTCGTTTTTATAGTCGATGTAGTGGCCTGTCAGTTTGACAGGCCAGTTTGTCAAATTTTGGTTAATGTCATTTGATTAAATAAGCTTTTATTTAGTCCTTTGGGTCGGTTAGTTTAACGGCCCCTTTTTGTTAATATCCTTTCTATTTAAGCGTTCGCTGGATTATTTAGTGTTTTG
>CALYQY010000013.1 GCA_945291235.1 uncultured Gilliamella sp. | reverse complement strand
ATATAACGAGCCCCTCCTAAGGGCTAGTTGCAGGTTCGATTCCTGCTGGGGTCAAGTACATATATAAACCTATCTATTAAATATAGCAACTGTAAAAATTTTTTTACTGAAAAATATAACAATTTGTCATGCTCTATCTTAACTTATTTGTCATCACTTTGTTTGGTGTATTTTAATTATTTTTTGTTATCAATATAATAATAGTCATCAATTCAAATGTATAATGTATTAATGGATGCTGATTAAAATAGTTGAAGTTTAGTCAGAAAATTTAACACCACGATTGAAGCATTTTATGCACCAGCTTATGTTGAGAGTCGACAACTTAAGCAAGCTTTTATTCAAATCGGGTTATAAAAGATACCTTAAAATAATCTACTAAGGCTGATATTTTATTGGTTGATTTAGGCAATAATCCCTTTGTTATTGTCATTGCTTTCTAGGCGCATTGTGCTTAGAGCGATTGATATTTTTGCAATTAGTGCTTCAAATGGCCGAACGGTTTCAAGTTTGCAAAAAAATAGCCCTGAATGGATATTATTTCGTTAAATTTTTAAAGCTATAGAGATTAAATTTGACTAAGAACAGTTGTTATTATCTTTAATAACTAGTCAATTTTATTCTCTATAGCTTATTTATTTGACGTTTTATTATCAGCCTATCATTTATTTTCGTTTTTATAATAAGCGTTTTATAATCCGATCAACACGTATGCGAGTTAATCTTTTAATTAACTTATGTACGTGAGGTGGGTAAAACTGACTGGCTTGAATTTGTTGAAAATGTGTCACCAATGTGGTTTTTTCTCTGATTGTATCAAGTTCTTTATCAAACTGATCTTGCAATTCTTGTTTAGGATCATGAATTAAAATACCATTTTCAAGATCTAATCGCCATGCCCTTGGGTTAAGATTATTACCCGTAATTAATACCCATTTTTTATCGACCCAAATACCTTTAAGGTGATAAGTTTGTTCGCCATCTTTCCATAATCGAATAATGAGTTGTTCTTTATCAATAAAAGGTTGCAGTCGTTCGATAAATTTTCTTAAGTTAATTTCATATAAATAAGGTAACCCACCTGAAATATTGAAAGGTTTATCTTCTGGAATATAGAAATCATTGGCGATTTTGTCACCGATTATAATTTCTACTTGTTTACCTTTGCGCAATAAGCGAATAATGTCACGAACTAAAATATTAGGTAAGTTGAAATAAGGGGTACAAAAGATAATTTTTTGCTGAGTAATATTAATTAGGTGATGTATCGTTCTATTTAATGAGTTATTACGGCCTAAACCTGAAATAGGGGATACTGAAAGGGATTGATTATCGGCATCGCCCGTATAATGATATTTTGCATTCATTAAATGTTGACGAAGAGCTTTAATCTCAGCTTTTAGTTGTTTTCTGGTTTTATGGTTTTCACCATCCAGCCGTTGTAATCCGCTAAAAGGTAAAAAATTGTCATTAATATAGTTCACCATACTATCGGCGAGTACTTTATTGGTAATAAAGTGGTAGCGGTCGTAGCGATATTTATCCAGCTTATGTAAATAGACGTTATTTATACTTGCACCGCTATAAATCACGGTATCATCGATAATAAACCCTTTAAGGTGAAGAACGCCCAGCACTTCACGGCGATTAACAGGCACACCATAAATAGGAATATCAACTTGAGGATTTTCTTGTTTTAATTGGTAATAATATTTTGCATTAGTTTGACTTTTGTCTTCACCAATCCTACCGCGTTGTGCTCGATGCCAATCGACAAAGATTTTTATATCTAAATTGGGATTTTGTTGCTTAACATTATATAATTCTTTAAGAAATTCTTTTCCTGCTTCATCTTGCTCTAAATATAACGCAACAATATAGATGCGTTCCTTGGCATGTTTAATTGCATCAAGCAAAGCAAGCCGATAGTCTGTAGGATTATATATAATACGGTATTGATCGGCATGTTGAGAAATTTTTGCTAATTCATCAAGCTGTTTTTGGTGATTATATTTTATAAATGGTATTCGCATGATTTCTATATCATTTTAACTGACGCATATCGTTGAGTAATACGAATTATATCAGAAAATAATTCTCCTTTTTATACAACATTTGTTAATGTATTTAGTCACAACGTTATAAAATCTTATTTTCGGGATGATAATAAATTGTTTAAGATTGTTCATCAACCCATGTCTGAATAATTTTATAGGTTAAGGCTAATACGACTGGTCCGATGAATAACCCCATAATACCAAATCCGAGTAATCCACCAATAACACCAAATAGAATAAGTAAAAAAGGTAAATCAGCGCCTTTTTTGATTAAATAAGCACGCATAACACTATCAAGTGTCGTCAGTATTACTGCGACGACAATTAAGATAATACCTGAAGCCGTATGACCACTCCAAAATTGCCAAATAATACAACCAAGCATGACGACAACTGGCCCAATTTGGGCAACACAACAAATAAATAGTACTAAAGTTAATAGACCCGCTAACGGCATATTCGTTAACACAAAGCTTAAACCACCAATTAAAGCTAAAGTAATGGCGGTTACCACTACGCCTAATGCGACTGCACGAATTGATTGGCCTGCTAAGGTGACGGTTGTTTCGCCATATTGTTTAGAGAGTCGATTAGCAAATACATAAACATATTTGGTAATACTTTCACCTTTTAAGAAAAGTAACAGGCTAAAAATAATCATGACACCAGCATGGAAAATGAAAATACCTAAATTAGTTACTTGCTCGATCAACCACTTAATCATAGTGCCAATATAGGGTTGAACATTGCTCATTAAATCTGAACCATCGGTTTTGATCAGCTCTAACCATTTTTGATGTAATTCCTCACCAAACATAGGAATGCTATTTAGCCAATCAAGAGTGGGTAACTCGTGATGAGATAGTGATTTTGCCCATTCAATCAGATAGTGTCCATTTTGTGCTACACTACTAATAATGAGAAGAAAAGGAATGACACAAACAAAGGCTAAAATTAATGCCATAACCAACAAAGATAACCAGCGTTTATGGAAAAGTTTGTTTTGAATTTTAATCATAAGTGGCCAAGTTGCAATCACGACCATGACCGCCCAGAAGAATCCAAACAAAAAAGGTTCAACAATCCGATAAGTAATGATGATAAATAATCCAATTAATAGCAGATTAAGAATTAATTTTAATAAATCATTAGTATTTTTTTCTTTAGGCATTTTATAACCATAGTAAATAGTAAATATAATGCTATTATACGCATTATCATTTAAAAAGCATATCATGCAATATTAATGAACCTATTTTTACAGGAGACAAAAAAATGAAAAAAATAATATTGGTAGCCTTAATGGGCGTATCTTTATTTGCTTGTGCTGAAAAAACTAAATTGCCAGAAACAGTGCAAAATGTGAATGACATTGCACCTTATCCTGAAGCGAAAGCTGGTTACACCCGCTTTGCAATAAATCTACCTGCATTGCCTGATGAGAATAATGCTCGTATTGAATTACTAATTGGCAAAGAAATGAATGTTGATTGTAATTCTCAACGTTTGGCAGGGACAGTTAAAGAGGAAGAATTAAAAGGTTGGGGTTATTCTTATTATGTTGTAGAAGCCGGTAACGGTGTTCTATCAACCATGATGGCTTGCCCGGCAGGTTCTAATAAAAATCAGTTTGTTACTCTACATCATAATTTGGGTTGGTTAGACTATAATAGTCGCTTACCAATTGTCATTTATGCACCAAATGATTTCCAAATTAAGTATCGTGTTTGGCAACCTGATGCAAAAATTCTACCAGCCAAGGCTGAATAAAATTGGAAAGGACGCTATTGGCGTTATCTATTTTTAGTATCGTTAAAAAGTGTTGAGTGAACAAAATATCGTCACTCAATCTCAAATCTTAAGTTATTTTACATTTTATGTAGACTTCTTTGAAAAAAAAGGTATTTTATGCCACGTAATGCAAAGCTAACCATTTATTTTTATCAATATAATAATAAATAATTTGCTTGCTTACCTCGGTTTCGCCAGACTATGTTTTTTAACAGGTTTTTGGTAAAATTTGGGGGTCCATTGTTTTGATTCAGTGGGCTTGTGTTTAACATGTAATATCCCTATTACTAGAGGAGAAGTGGTGAGCATGTTTACTCAACGTAAAACAATTCTTTCAATTCTTGCTGGTGTCACACTAGCGTTATCTCAATCTGCTATTGCTAAAGATCGTGTCGTACATTTTTATAATTGGGCAGGTCAAATTGGTCATGAAACCATTAATGATTTTGAAAAATCAACAGGTATTAAACTTGTTTATGATGTTTATGACTCTAATGAAGCACTTGAAGGAAAACTCATGGCGGGGCATTCCGGCTTTGATGTTGTTTCACCTTCTGATAGCTTTTTAGCAAGACAGATTAAGTCAGGTATTTATCTTCCATTAGATAAAAGTAAATTACCGAATTGGAAAAATCTTGATCCTAACTTAATGAAACTAATGGCGACCCATGACCCAGATAATACTTATGCTATTCCTTATGTCTGGATGACAACGGGTATCGGTTATAATATCGATAAAGTCAAAGAGCGTTTAGGTGAAGATGCCCCAGTTAATAGTTGGGATTTAGTCTTTAAACCTGAAAACATGGAAAAACTTAAAGATTGTGGTGTTGCATTTTTAGATGCGCCTACTGAAATTTTTGCCAGTGCGTTACAATATTTAGGTAAAGATCCTAATAGCACTGATGCCAAAGATTATACTGGTGCGGCTTATGATCTTTTAGCAAAAGTAAGACCGAATATTCGTTATTTTCATTCATCTCAATATATAACCGACCTTGCTAATGGTGATATTTGTGTCATTTTAGGTTGGTCTGGCGATATTTTGCAAGCACGAGATCGCGCAAATGAGGCTAAAAATGGTGTCCATATTGGTTATCAAATACCTAAAGAAGGGGCGTTAGTCTTTTTTGATACTTTTGCGATTCCAAAAGATGCGGCTAATGTTGATGAAGCCCATGAATTTTTAAACTTTATCATGAAGCCAGAAATCGCTGCGCAAGTGACGAATGATGTTAATTTTGCAAGTGCCAATAAAGTCGCAAATGACAATTTTGTTAAACCGGAAATTAAAAACGATCCTGCGGTTTATCCATCACCTGAAGTCATGGAAAAATTGTTTACATTAAAAGTTAAAGAACCTAAACTTGAACGCGTGATTACTCGTACGTGGACAAAACTTAAAACTGGTCGATAAAGTTTTAACAAATAATTGATTATTAAGTGTTATTTATTATAGACGGAGAGATTGATTTAATCTTTCCGTTTCGTTTTTTATGGCTTGTTGTTATGAGGAAAAAAGAGTGAATAATAAAACAACAATTCAGGTTCAGCCTAAAAAAAAGATGGTTACGCCATTATTGGAGATCAAAAATTTAACCAAAGTGTTTAATGATGATTATTATGCTGTTGATGATATTAATCTCACTATCTACACCGGCGAGATTTTTGCTTTGCTTGGTGCTTCAGGTAGTGGTAAATCGACCCTATTACGGATGTTAGCAGGATTTGAGCAACCAACATCTGGGCAAATTATTTTAGATGGTAAAGATTTATCGCAAGTTGCGCCTTATAATCGTCCAATCAATATGATGTTTCAATCGTATGCTCTCTTTCCTCACATGACGGTTGAGCAAAATATTGCTTTTGGTTTAAAGCAAGATAGATTAGACAATAAAGAGATCAAACACCGTGTTGAAGAAATGCTTGCGCTTGTGCATATGGAACAATTTGGAAAACGTAAGCCACATCAATTATCTGGTGGTCAAAGACAACGCGTAGCGTTAGCACGTAGTTTAGCAAAACGTCCAAAATTATTGCTTCTTGACGAACCGATGGGGGCGTTAGATAAGCAACTTCGTGATCGTATGCAACTTGAAGTTGTCAGTATTTTAGAACAAGTAGGGGCAACTTGTGTTATGGTTACCCATGATCAAGAAGAAGCCATGACCATGGCTGGTCGTATTGCCATTATGAATAAAGGTCAATTTGTTCAAATTGGTGAGCCTGAAGAAATTTATGAACATCCAAACAGTCGTTATAGCGCTGAGTTTATTGGATCGGTAAATGTGTTTGATGGTATTTTACAAGAAACACTTGAAGACGGATTGATTATTAGCTGTCCAATGATAAAACATCCAATAAAAGTTGATTATGATTCACCAGCGGTTGAAGGTGTGCCAATTCAAGTTGCGCTTCGACCGGAAAAAATCAAATTATGTGACGACATTCCAGAAGACGGTTATAACGTTGCAACAGGTGAAGTAGTTGAAATTGCCTATTTAGGTGATTTATCAATATATCATGTTAAGTTATCAAGTGGGCAAATTATCATTGCACAACTACAAAATGAGCACCGTTATCGAAAAGGAATGCCTACTTGGGGAGATATAGTTAACCTAAGTTGGGAAGTTGATAGCTGTGTGGTACTTACCGAATAAACAAAAGAGGATATAACGATGCGTTCCATTTTTTGGAGTGTAGTATTAAATGCATTTGTCTTGCTCTGTGTTTATTGGCGTTTTGTCACCACAGATGCATTTGATAACTTATTTTTAGATGCGCTATTTACTGCATTAGTATTAAGTTTTTTAATGTCATGTTTTGGTTTGTTTTTAGCAAATTACAAGCCTTCTAGACTTGCTTATCGAATGATTATTGCTGGCAGTATTCTATTTATACCTGCTGGTTTAGTTGCTATTTATTTTGCAATTAAGAAAATTAAAAAACAGCCTGATGATACAGATTTGATGACGCTTTATGGTCGTTTAACAGTCATTGCTATTCCATATTTATGGATGCTGCTACTTTTTTTATTACCATTTTTAATTGTTTTTAGAATCAGTTTTTCCGAAATAGCATCCGCTGTTCCGCCGTATACGGATTTATTTAGCTTTGACGATGGATTGCTCAATATAACCTTAAATTTTGGTAATTATCTCAATTTATTGAGTGATACCATCTATTTTGATTCTTATTTGCAATCATTAAAAATTGCGGCAATATCAACTTTATTATGTATTTTAATTGGTTACCCACTAGCTTGGGCTATTTCGCAATGTAAACCGTCAACGCGAAATATTTTGCTTTTACTAATTATTTTACCGTCATGGACATCTTTTTTGATTCGTGTTTATGCGTGGATAGGTATTTTAAATCCTAATGGGCTTTTAAATCATTTTTTAATGTGGTTAGGCGTTATCGATCAGCCGTTAATCATTATGAAAACCTATTTCGCTGTGTATATAGGAATTGTGTATTCCTATTTGCCTTTTGTCGTTTTACCGATTTATACATCGTTAATCAAAGTTGATTCAACGCTAATTGAAGCGTCGTTAGATTTAGGCTGTAAACCGATTAAAACCTTCTTTCAAATCATTGTACCATTGACAAAAAATGGAGTAATTGCAGGGGGAATGTTAGTGTTTATTCCTGCCGTTGGTGAATATGTTATTCCTGAATTATTGGGGCCGTCAGAAGGAATCATGATAGGTACTCAGTTATGGACAGAATTCTTTAATAATCATGATTGGCCTGCCGCTTCAGCGGTTGCATCGGTGATGTTGTTAATATTGATTGTGCCGATTTATTATTTCAACAAATTCCAAAATCGACAAATGGGAGGTAAATAGATGAACAATTTACCAATTATCCTACGTTCAGCTTTGATTGTCTTTGTGTCATTGTTGATCGGTTCATTTATATTAACGCTTTTAATTTCATCATCGGGATTTGAACTTATTACAAATGGCAGTGTTTACGTGGGCTGTTTTGTTTTTAGTCTGATTGTCACGTTAATTATTACATTAGCGTTAGCTTGCCGATGTTTAAAAGGGCTTATATTATTGGCGGTATTCTCTTTTTTATATATCCCAATGATTATTTTGATTGTTTATTCATTTAATAGTTCACGTTTGGTGACTGTTTGGGCAGAATTTTCAACCAAATGGTACATTGAATTGATTCATAATCAAACTTTACTCAAGGCGGTTGGTTTAAGTTTAACTATCGCAGCTTGTGCAGCAACATTTGCGATTGTACTTGGTACTTTAGCTGCTTTTGCCATTATCCGTTTTAGGCGTTTTCGTGGGTCAAATCTGTTTTCTTTTATGACAACAGCACCTTTGGTTATGCCTGATGTAATAACGGGTTTAGCTTTGCTATTGCTCTTTGTTGGAATGGGGCAGGTACTGGGTTGGCCAAAAGATCGGGGGGCGATCACGATTTGGATGGCTCATACTACATTTTGTACAGCTTATGTCACCGTCGTTATTAGCGCACGGTTACGAGAGTTGGATAAATCCATTGAAGAAGCTGCATTAGATTTAGGCGCAAATCCATTAAAAGTCTTTTTCGTGATTACTTTACCAATGATTGCGCCGGCATTAGTGTCAGGGTGGTTGCTTGCATTCACATTATCACTTGACGATGTGGTTATTGCTAATTTTGTGACCGGCCCAGGTGCGATGACATTACCTAAACTGATCTTCTCCAAAGTTCGCTTAGGTGTGGATCCTCAAGTTAATGCACTTGCCACAATTATTTTGTTAATTGTTGGCATCATTGGATTTATTTCGTGGTTATGGATGCGTAAATCTGAACGTCGTCGATTGCGTGAAACTCGCCTGCATTAAACCTTTTTAAAACTTAATATTGCCGCACAATGCGGCAATATTTTCCTTTCAAAATATCCGTGTCTTTTTACTAGATTTGTATTATAGTGTTGAGAGTTAGTAAACTAACAAAATTCTCAGGGCGGGGTGCAAGTCCCCACCGGTGGTATAGCCCACGAGCGCTTAATATTTTAGTCAGTCAATATTTCAAATAGCTAAAATTAATTTCATTGTTGTGCGAAATGATTTGAAGTGAATTTGAAGATGATTAATAGGTATTAAGGTCTAGCAGATTTGGTGAAATTCCAAAGCCGACAGTGAAAGTCTGGATAAAAGAGAGTTGCTTATCTTTTCTTAATTTGCTATTAGTTGCATAGTTTACTTTTTAGCAATATCACTATGGTCAAGCACAGCCCTGATTCTGGTATTAAGTTTATTTTTAATTAAATTAGCTTGGCAATGCATAAAATACGATTGATGAGTATTAATTTGGAATACCAAGATAATTTAGAAAAATAATAAATATATTAAAAAAGGACCTAGGTATTTACCATGAATCAGTTTAATTTAAATGAATTTGGAACCCCATCAGAACGTGTCAAAAAAGCGATTGCATCGATTCAAGCAGGGCAAGGCGTGTTAGTTTTAGATGATGAAGATCGGGAAAATGAAGGTGATATTATTTGGGCAGCGCAAACCATAACGACAGAACAAATGGCACTGACAATTCGTTATGGAAGTGGAATCGTTTGCTTATGTATGCCAAAAGAACAATGTGAAAAATTGAATCTTCCCATGATGGTGGCAAACAATACCAGTAAAAATCATACTGCCTTTACTATTTCAATTGAAGCGGCAAAGGGGGTGTCAACTGGCGTATCAGCGGCAGATCGCGTTACCACGATTAAAGCTGCCGTAGCCGATGAAGCTAAACCCAGTGACTTAAATCATCCTGGTCATGTTTTTCCACTGGTAGCAAAAGAAGGTGGAGTACTTGCTCGTCGAGGACACACCGAAGCATCGGTTGATCTGGTCAAGCTAGCTGGATTGAAACCTGCCGCTGTGATTTGCGAATTAACGAATGATGATGGTTCAATGGCAAGAGCGCCCCAAGTGGTTGAGTTCGCTAAAAAGCATCAATTGCCTGTGGTGACAATAGAAGATATAGCAAACTATTTACAGTCTTTATAATCATTACGTTAGAAGTTTACTTCCTTTTATATAGGGAAGTAAATTTACGTGTAATTGTGTGCTTAAACATTTATTCATATCTGTTTAAACCGTTTCAATCAACTTATCTTCAATTTTTTAATGAAACACTGAAATATAGCGAATAATCAGGGTTAGCCTTGCCAATTTTGTATCTTCATTATAGAATTGAATAAGAATAAGCTAAGTAAACTAGTAATGATATATCAAAATGTTTTAGTGCGACTTAAGTTAGTTTAATCTTAAACCACGTAGTTTTTCTGCATTAACATGTTGATCTTTCGGTGGCAAACCTTCATGTTTGCGAACCATCTTATTTTTCAACGATATAAACATCGGTAGAAAAAGCAAAATCAAGCAATAAGTAAAATGATAGCAGCGAGGTAGCTATGTTTAGCATTAATAAAGAGTGGGGATTTGTTATATTGACCTGCTTTTTTGAATTATGTTGGATTTTAGGATTTAGTGTTGCAACGGAGTATTGGCATTGGATGATTATTATCACATTAATTATTGTCGATTTTACATTTTTAACTAATGCCTGTAAGACCATTCCAACAGGCACTGTTTATGCCATATTTTCCGGCGTTGGTGCCGTTGGGGCAACGATTATTGATATGGTGCTTTTTGGTAAAGAAATCAAAATGATGCAACTCTTTTTTGTAGCATTAATCATAATAGGCGTTGTGCAACTTAAACGTACAGATAGTTAATCGACAAAGATCAGATTGAGGATTTTATTATGGGATGGCTTTTAATATTAACAGCATCATTTTTTGAAGTGATAGGGGCAATAGGATTGAAGCTCTATGCTGAACAAAAAAAAATAATAAGATTAGTTTTATATTGGGGCGGATTTTTTGTTTCTTTTGTTCTTTTTTATTTCTCCCTTCATTATCTTGAACTGAGTATTGTTTACCCCGTATGGGTTGGACTTGGCACATCCGGAGCAGTATTTGCCAATATGTTTTTATTCAATGAGCCTAAAAATTTACCGCGTTTATTGGGATTGGTCATTATTATTGTTGGCGTGGTTGGACTGCATATGACAATGTAAAACGAAGTGTTAAATTATTTTCCATTATTGTTTTTAATCGTTCGCAAACTATTTTCAACTGGATAACTCAATTTGATAAAGTCTTTTTATTGATAAAAGATCCGTTTCAAGTCACAGAATTTATCTAAATAGACATTCATTTCAATCTTTTCATCTTCTAGTTAATGTACACAAAACTATTGAATGAATTTATTCAAAGTAAAAAGGGAATTAAGAAAACAATTAAGAATAAAAAAAACCGGAGAACATCTCCGGTTTAACAAAGTAACTTGAATTGAAAGTTAATCTTTTCAATAAGTTATTCAGTATTGAGTAGAATATTAAAGTTCGTTAGCGTGTTGTTTTAAGTAGCTTGCAACACCATTAGGATTGCCTTGCATACCTTGTTTACCTTTAGTCCATTGTGCAGGGCAAACTTCACCGTGTTCTTCATGGAATTGGAAAGCATCAACAATACGGATCATTTCATCAATATTACGCCCTATAGGTAAATCATTGATAGTCTCGTGACGAACAATTCCATTTTTATCAATAAAGAATGATGCACGAAGCGCTACACCTGCTTCAGGATGTTCAACACCATAAGCTTGCATAATAGAGTGCTTGATATCGGCAACAATTGGGAATTTAACTTCGCCAATTCCACCTTTATCTTGCGGAGTGTTTCGCCATGCGTTATGAACATATTCTGAGTCCATTGAAACACCAATAACTTCAACACCACGTTTTTTGAATTCTTCAAGACGATGATCGAAAGCAATAATTTCTGATGGACAAACAAAAGTAAAATCCATTGGCCAAAAGAATACAACGGCATATTTACCTTGAATATGCTGAGTTAAATTAAAGTTATTTACAATTTCACCAGAACCTAAAACTGCTGATGAAGTAAAATCAGGTGCTTTTCGCGTGACTAATGTCATGTGTTTCTCCTTGTATAAAACCAAAAATATTGTAAACCTTGATGGAATGTATTATAGCAACTGATAAAAATTGTCCAAGTTGTTATTAACAATCGCTTTCATAAGCTCTGACTATGTCAAACTTTTGAATTATTCGATTCGCTTAATTTGTGTTTAGGTTTACCTTTATTTTTGGTGTCACGTAAACGGATTTTAACTTTTTTCTTTGCTGTGTCATCCTGTTTTTTTGCACCACGCTTCAATTTTGATTTATTTGACGATTTTTTCTTGCAAGTCGGTTTTGGTGCTTTAGTTTTAGGACGTAATCCTTCAATCGTTCTCAATTTTATGGGTTCTTGAATATAGCGTTCAATTTTCAGTAATAGATCATTGTCATGCGCTTCAACTAACATGATAGCCGTCCCTTTTTTACCTGCTCTTGCTGTACGACCAATACGGTGTAGATAGACATCTGCTGTTTTTGGCGCATCAAAATTGATGACGTGTGTAACATCATCAATATCGATTCCCCGAGCAGCCACATCAGTAGCCACTAAGACGTTTACGGTGTTGTTACTGATTCTTTTTATTGCTTCATTGCGTTTTGCTTGTACCATCTCGCCTTCTAAATAACAACTTTTTATACCTGCTTGATGTAACCAAGTTACCAGTTCGTGTACCCGTTCACGTTTTCGAACAAATACAATTGTTTTTTTAAATTCATCTTGCTTGAGAAGATGGGTTAATAAAGCAACTTTATGATTGATATCATCAGCACGATAATAAAATTGGATGATTTTTTTACGCTCTTTACGGGACGGAGCCGCATTAATTTCAACGGGCTGATCGAGAATTCGACTGGCAAAATTGAATAAACCTTCACCTTCCAGTGTCGCTGAAAAAAGTAAGGTTTGTTTGCGCCAACGGGTTTCGGCAGAAATTGTTTCCACATCTTGTGAAAAGCCCATGTCTAACATGCGATCGGCTTCATCTAATATCAACATTTCCACCGCTCGGCAGTCGAAGTTTTCTTCTTTAATATACTGCAATAGTCGTCCGGTTGTGGCAATGACAATGTCTTGGTTTTTACTAAATACTTCTGCATGATTCATATAAGCGACACCACCAGTAATTGTCGCAATACTCAGATGCGTTGATTGCGTTAAGTTTTTTGCCTGTTCTGCAATTTGCATTGCAAGCTCACGCGTTGGCGTTAAAATTAAAATTCTTGGTGGCCCCGGTTTTCGACGCGGAAAGTCTAAAAGATGTTGTACCGCTGGGATTAAAAAAGCAAGTGTTTTACCGGTACCGGTTGGTGCCGATCCTAAGATATCTTTGCCATCTAAAGCTACAGGGATCGTTTGTGCTTGAATTACAGTAGGGGTAATAATATTTTGAGCTTCGAGATTGTTAATTAATACATCATCTATTTGTAAATCGGAAAAAGTTTGCGTTGTCATAATGACCTTTATAACGAGAAATTTAAAACACATTATAACGGCAATCAATATAACTACAATATTATCACACCAATGATTGTCTATGGTGATACCAACATTTCAACCAAATGAAAGCTTAATGCGCTAATTTTAGTAAATCCCCAGATAATTAATGTCAATGAATGAAAATAACTTATTTAAGTGAATGTAATATTCATTAAGAAAAAACGTCAATTCTGACCAACTGCATAAATTGAATTTCATGATGCAAATTTGATGACAAGTGACTTAAAGTTAACGTTGGGTGGTATCAGGCTTACCATTGATAGTGGTTTATGATAACATAGATAAAATAATGGGGCTAAAATCTTTGTGATATACTAAGCGAAAATCAATTTTTATATCTCTGTTTAGTCTATAGCATTAAATCAAATTGACTAATTTTTTATAACCACTTTTTAATAATCTGATAATTAAAATGGCAGAATGTTTCTCTAACGAAAAATATCAACAACAGCTTGAAAATAAAGTCACGAATTTAAAAGCGCTTTTATCACATTTTTCACTACCTGATTTAACCGTGTATTCGTCTCCAATCAGTCATTATCGTATGCGTGCAGAATTTAGAATATGGCATGATAAAGATGACCTTTATCATATCATGTACGATAAAAATACAAAAAAGCGAATAAAAGTAGAAACTTTCCCGATTGCAACAGCACTTGTTAATGATGCTATGCAAAAAATTATTCCACTTTTAAAACCTAATTATTTGCTTCGCCATATGCTTTTTCAAATCGATTATTTTTCGACATTAAGTGGTGAACTGCTTATTACACTTTTATATCATAAAAAATTATCCGATGAATGGCGGGTAGAAGCTGAAAAATTAAAGCAACAGTTAGCCGAACAAGGTGTTAACTGCCATATTATCGGTCGAGCAAGTAATCAAAAAATTGTTATTGATGTTGATTATGTTGATGAAGTTTTACCGGTTATGGGTAACAATTTGATTTATCGGCAAGTTGAAAATAGTTTTACGCAGCCTAATGCAGCCGTCAATATTAAAATGCTTGAGTGGGCTACTTCGGTCACCCAAGGTTTATCCGGTGACCTGCTAGAGTTTTATTGTGGAAATGGTAATTTTTCAATTGCGTTGGCTCGAAATTTCCGAAAGGTATTAGCCACTGAAATTGCCAAAGCTTCGGTCTATTCGGCACAACATAATATTGCGGTCAATCATATTAATAATCTGATTATTGCTCGATTATCGGCTGAAGAGTTTACGTCAGCTATAAGAAAAGAACGAGAATTTAATCGATTGAAAGGCATTAATTTAGATGACTATCAGTGTGATACGGTACTTGTTGATCCTCCTCGTGCAGGATTAGACATAGAAACATTAAATAATTTAAAAAGTTATAAAACCATTATTTATATTTCTTGTAACCCTCATACATTGCGTGAAAATTTACAGCAACTGACAGAAACGCACTCGATTAAACATTTTGCTTTGTTTGATCAGTTTCCTTATACAGAACACATCGAAACAGGCGTAGTTTTGCATAAAAATAACTGAATTTGATATTCAGATTCAGTTATTTTTGTTAGAATGCCGAGATTTTAAAGTCAATCATTTATTGTTTCAGAGATTAATTCGAGCTTATCGTGATTTATAAGCAAAAAAAAACCCTAGATAAACTAGGGCTGCATTAAATTGCAAGGAATGGATGAAAGGAAATAAAACAATGAAACAATAATGTCTAGCCTCATGAATCATTGTGTGGATACTATAACAAACACATTCAAACGGATTAATGACAAGTAGATTACAAAATAGTCATGGAAATATCATGAATGTTTTTGAACTTTTCATATATCATAGGAACAGTATTATGTAAGTTAGATAACCTGATACTTTGGCAAAGGAAATATTTAAAATGAAATTGTTAGTTGTTGAAGATGAACAGAAAACAGGTGAATACCTTCGTCAAGGATTAATTGAATCAGGCTTTATTGTTGACCTAACCAAAAATGGTTTAGATGGCTATCATCGGGCAATGACAGAAGATTATGATTTAATTATCCTGGATGTAATGTTACCGGATATTGTTGGTTGGAAAATTGTTCAGTCATTGCGTGAAGCGGGTAAAGACACCCAAATTATATTGCTGACAGCAATGGGAAGTGTTGAAGATAAAGTAAAAGGATTAAATTTAGGTGCCGACGATTATTTAGTGAAGCCTTTTTCATTCGCTGAATTATTAGCGAGAGTTAAATCGTTATTAAGACGAAATGTGCCGCAAGTAAACAATTATCAATTAAGTATTGCTGATTTAGTCATGGATTTGCCAAAGCGAACAGTGACCCGTTCAGATAAACGTATCGATCTCACCAATAAAGAGTTTTTATTACTTGAATACTTCTTACGTTATCCGGGTGAAGTGTTACCGCGATCGTTAATTGCTTCACAAGTTTGGGATATGAATTTTGATAGCGATACTAATGTGATTGATGTAGCCATAAGACGGTTACGTAACAAAATAGATGCTGGATTCGAACCTAAACTTATTCATACTGTGCGTGGAATGGGTTATAAAATAGATGTATTGGATGAAACAGAGTAAATTAATTTCCGTTCGGTTACCCATTATTGTTTGTCTGTTAACATGTGGACTACTTTATTGTTTCAGTTATTTGATCGAGCGGTCTTTTGAAAAATTTTCAATCAGACAAAATGTGACCGAATTAAATTCGGTTATTACCTCTATAGAAAGAGAACTAACTTATTATTCTCCGAATGATAATCGTGATGAATTTATCCAAAATTTATTGCTAATTCTCACCGGGCATCATCACTTATTTGTTTATATCATTGATGATATGGGCAAAATAGTCTATCGCACTCGAGGCCCCAACTTAGCGATAGCACTAAAATCACAAGAGTTAGAACGGATTATTGAAAATGACAGTACTTCTATTGAGACGATAGATAAATCATCTTATCGGATTGCGGCATCAAGGGTGATAGGGGAAGACGGTAAACGCTTCACTACGATTGTTGCCGTTCGTCGTGATGTGCAACTTGAATTTATTAATCGATTAAGAAACGGATTAGGTCTGCTAATTATTATTTCTTGTGTGTTAGCATTAATCGGTTCATTCATCAGTATTTACTATACTCAAAAACCAATCAATCGCTTAATCAAGAAGATTGAAAGAATTAGTTTAAATAATTTAAATTATCGTATTCCAACCTCGTCAGTACCGGTTAAATATGTAAGCTTGGTCAGAGCATTTAATAACATGCTTAATCGTATGGAAGATGTTTTTACTCGTCAGCATAATTTTACTGCCGATATTGCACATGAAATGCGTACACCAATTACTAATCTTACCACGCAAACGCAAATTGTACTCAATAACGCTCGTACGACAAATGAGTACCGTGAAATTTTATATTCTAATTTAGAAGAATATGAAAAAATGTCACAAATGATTTCTGATATGTTATTTTTGGCGCAGGCAGACAATCGCCAGCTTGTGCCTAATTTGATTGACATTGATCTTACTAACATGGTTATGATGATGTGTGATTATTTTGAGCCTCTCACCGATGAAAAAAATATTACTTTCCAACTCGACGGTCACTGTTCTCACATACAAGGTGATAAAATGATGTTAGGGCGTGCAATTGGTAATATTTTGTCTAATGCGATTCGTTATACACCGAATAACGAGGTCATAACTATCACGTTAAGTCAAATGAGTGAAAAACGGGTTAAGATTATTATCTCTAATCCAGGCAAAAAAATTGATAAAAAACATTTGCCACATCTTTTTGACCGATTCTATCGTGTCGATGAATCACGCCATCGTAATGACAGTTCCGGCGCAGGTATTGGGCTAGCCATTGTTAAATCCATTATTGAAACCCATAAGGGATCAATTTATGTAGAATCAGATGATAAATCGACACGTTTTATTATCAATTTACCAACGGCTATTTAATGTCATAGTCACTCATTAATAAGTTAGCTGCTGCATAAGCAGCTTTCTCTCTAAGTTCAGTAGGTACTTGTTTATCAGCTGTAACTTCATTTAAAACCAACATAACGGCTCCTAAAGCATCTTCAACATAGCCTAATTCATTACTGCCGATTTGAGCATATTTTTCCCGAATGAGCTCACAATATTTATTCATTAGTTCGATTCCTTTAATCTTTTTCAATAACGTTATTTCAATTCTATCCTGTTTTACAAAAAACGGGCTAATTGCTCATATACCTTCGTTGCTGAGATAGTTTGCATTTTTTGATCTGGAGAGACAAGACTAAATTGATTTTTACCATAACCGCCTATTAATTTCGGATCGGTTTGACCAAATAAAGTTATGTTTGGGCGATCGAGTGCCGCAGTTAAATGACTTAATCCTGTATCGACTGAAACCACAGCTTTAGCCCCAGCAAGTTCAGTCGCCACTTGAGAAAGAGACAATTTTGGTAGCACTTCGACATGATTAAATCCTTGTGCTAAGCGTTGAGCGCTTTGCATTTCATTCGCCGTTCCCCAAGGTAATTTAATTTTTAAACCGGTTGGCGCTATCAATTGTATTAATTGACGCCAAGCGTCTTCTGTCCAATGTTTTTCATATCTGGTAGTGGCATGTAAAAATATCAAATATTGTCCATGGTCAGACGGTAATTCTGATAAAAAATGACTTGCAATTGCATAGTCACCCATGTCACCAGATAGGTCGTACTCAAGACTTTTTGCAAAGAGTTGTCGTACTCGTTCAATGGCATGCATTGATTTTGGAACAGAATGTTTAACATCATAAAACCAACTGGCAATCGGTTCTCTTATGCTATGACGATCTAAACCGTGCTTAATGCCTCTTGCTTTACGCGTGATAAAAAAAGCACTTTTTATTAATCCTTGCGCATCAATAATACAGTCATATTCCCGTTCTAGTAGTGATTGAATAAATTGGTGACGCTCTTGACGAATAGATTTACCGAACCAGTTTTTACGCCAGCGCCGAATGGCCACAGGGATCACTTTATCTACCGCAAAATGCCATGTTGGTATTTGCGCAAAATTTTCTTCAACCACCCAATCAAAAGTCATATTAGGTAAATGACGGGCAGCATCAGTTAACGCGGGTAAAGTATGAAGTACATCACCCATTGAAGATGTTTTAACAATAAGTACACGCATAATTAATGACTCTTTTCACAACGAGCAATAAGCTTCATTAAAGTTTCAAACACAGTTTCAGGTTTTATATCAATCAAACTTTGATGATAGCCTTGTTCTGCATCGCCTTTACGGACTTTATGATACCCTGATATTAAGCGAATAACTTCAGCTTTATCAGAAAGGGGTGGGGTAAAGTCTGGACTACTTGGGCCATAAAGCGCAACCAAAGGGCGATCCAAAGCTGCGGCGACATGCATCAATCCTGAATCATTAGTCACAATTGCTTTACAAGCCGCAATTAAATTAACCGCTTGATCCAATTTTGTTTTACCGGCAAGATTAATACACTGATCGCCTTGTGTCATTTGTGCAATAATTTTTTCGCCAACTTGTCGATCATTATCAGAACCAAAAATAACAATTTTGGCATGTTGCTTTACAAGCATATCACCAAGCGCGGCATAATGATAATCCGGCCAACGTTTTGCTGGACCAAATTCAGCACCAGGACAAAAACCAATTAACGGCAAATTATCATTGATCTTAAACGTGTTAAGCGTGCCATTGATGTCTGTTTGACAAACTTCAAGTTTAGGCCAAAGTATGGGTTGTGGTATTTGCTCTGCTGTGTGGATCTGATCCTTAGGGTAGGCAAGGGCAACATAACGTTGAACCATTAATGGAAAGGCTTGTTTATTAAGTTTACGAAGATCGTTAATCAGTCCATAACGCATTTCACCTTTCCAACCTGTTCGCTGATGAATCCTTGCAAAAAAAGGGATTAAAGCTGATTTAAACGAATTAGGTAAAATTATCGCTTGGTCGTAATGATGATGACGGAGTGATTTGCCGAGTCGATAGCGTTGGGTTAAACCGAATTTACCATGACCAATTGGCATCTCAATAGCTCGATTCACTTCTGGCATTTTATTCAATAGTGCTTGGCACCATGCTGGTGCCATAACATCAATTTCAATATTAGGATGAAGTTGTTTTAACGTTCGATATAAACTTTGCGACATCATCATATCGCCAACCCATGAAGGACCAATAATTAGTGTTCTCATTTAATGTCCTTTTATAATCGTTGATGAACAAACATTGTGATGAAATATTGCTTTAATGTCTAATTGCTGATCGGCAACGATAGCCGTAGTAAAGTCATCTTTATCAATAAAATCAGCCATATTTAAATCAAGTAAATTGGCAAATTTTGTCTCATCAGTTAAATTATCAACGTCTAAAACATCTTTAATTTTTTGATTATTCAGACTATTAACAATATTACTTTCAATAGAGACAATACCATCAGTTATGATGATTATCATTATTTTCCTTAATTAATTGAATTACGCTGTTTATCATACCGAGTTAAGCCAATATTTTCGAGTGAAGTTTAACTATTTCAAGCTTAGTATCAGTATGATGAAAAGTGTTAACCATTTTTTGCAGTAACTAAAATATATCGAGCAAGACTTAGATACGGTTCTGCTTGGCAGTACTGCTTTTCAAGTGCCAATAACTGATCAAAATGACTATTTATTTTTTCTTTATTATTCATGTAATCATGAAATAGACGAATTCCCGTTTTTTTAATAATATGAAAATCTAGCGTGGTTAACCATTGATAGACATCATCTGGTATTCGAGGAAAATCGGGTGATAATGTTTTTTTCTTACGTTTTGCAAGCCCTGATTGAGTATAACCAAAATTACCAAGTGTCACCGTTTTAAAAAGAAGTGCATGATAATTATAGAACATCAAGGATAAATAACCTTCGGGTTTGAGGTGTTTTTTTAATGACTCAAGAACACTGATCGGATCGGCAACCCACTCTAATACTGCATGACAAATCACCATATCATATTGTTCATTAATGATATGATCAATATCTTGAATAGCACAACAATGACAATTGATATTTAACTTTTCTGCTTGGGCATTTTTTTGTGCCAGTTCTAGCATTTGCATAGAAATATCACATAATGTGACATGATGTCCTAATTTTGCCAATCGGCAAGCCATTTGTCCTTGTCCACCACCTGCATCAAGAATTTTCAACGGTTTGGTTGTTGGAAATGTGGCTAATATATTTTCTAATTCCTGCCAGACAATGGCTTCACGAATTTTTCCTTTACTTGTGCCATAAATATTTTGTGCAAACTTATGACTGATATCATCAAAATTACGGTCTTGCATATTCATTAATTATTTTTTACTGTTTAGTTGCTTAACTTCATTGTTGATTTCAATTAATTTTTCAGTCATTTGTTGATAACATTGTTCCATTAATGTTCTGGCGTCTTCTTTACGTAACGATTTGGTGTCAATAGGATCCAACATTTCAACAATCATATGACCGTTATTTAAACGATTTAATTGAATGTTATTGGTATCAGAGACGCAAATAGGCACAATAGGAACACCTGCCGCAATTGCTGCTTTAAATGCGCCTGTTTTAAACGGTAATAACCCACGTCCTCGACTTCGTGTTCCTTCAGGAAACATCCAAATCGATATGCCACGTGTTTTAATTTCTTTAACAACTTGTCCAATGGTATCGTGGGCTTTTGATTTATTATTACGATCAATTAAAATATTACCGGTCAGATAGTATAATTGCCCAAAAAAAGGAATCCACGCTAAACTTTTTTTTCCGACAGTCACGGTTTTCGGTTGGACAACGTCTGCGGCAACAACCATATCAAAGTTGTTTTGATGATTAGCGATATAAACACAACTGCCTATTTTACTAATCTCAGGATAGAGACGAGTATCAACTTTAACGCCCAAAATAGGTTTAAAGAAAAAACTAAATAAATGTGCAAATCTGGCTACGTTTTTGGGATTCCGAGGGTTGAATAGGCAAAATATAATGCCCAGTACACAAACTACAATACCTATTAACACAACTGTAATTAAGCGGAAAAGAAAAACCATAATTTACCTCATAAATTGATTTAGCGTATTATATACGTAAACTGTGCCAATATACAGTTTGATCAACGATAACTGAGTAAAGAGGCGTCATGCAAAAATCAACTATTATTTGGAACGAAAATCAAGCCCCAGTTTCTGTCTATTTTGATGATATCTATTTCAACACACAAGGTGCAGTTGCTGAAACAAAATATGTTTTTATTGAAGGCAATCATCTACAGCAACGTTTTATCCAACATGATAAAGATACTTTTATTATTGGTGAAACGGGTTTTGGTTCGGGGTTAAGTTTTCTTATAGCCTGGCAAACGTTTTTAACTTTTAAAAAAGAATATCCCAACCATCAACTTCAGCAACTTAAATTTATCAGTATTGAAAAATATCCGTTATCAGTGACAGAAATGATGAAGATGCATCAAGCCGCCATAGAAGATGAACGCCAACTTCAACTATTAGCCAAGCAGTTATATACTTATTTAACGGATAACACCTGTCATTTAGACAATGTCAGTTTAGATATACTTTATGATGACATTCAATATTTTCCGGAATTTTTGGCTAAACAAAATGGGTTGATTGATGCTTGGTTCTTTGATGGATTTTCACCCGCTAAAAATCCTGACATGTGGTCAGAATCCTTATTTAAAAGCTGTTTTGAATATACGTCACAAAAGGGAACGTTTGCGACTTTTAGTGCGGCTGGATTTGTTCGGCGAAACTTAATCAATGCAGGATTCAATGTGATAAAACAAAAAGGTTTTGGGTTAAAAAGAGAAATGTTAATCGGCAGTAAAAATTAGCTAGCCTTAACCAAATAATTGATAAGGCTAACTCAATTATCCTAATAAGTGATTAAAATTCAAATTGGTAGATAAAATCTAACGTTTGTGCAAGTCCAGATGTTGCTTCTAAATAGAGTCTTGGCATCAATCGGTATCGTAAAGTAAATGTCGCCAGTGAATCAAAAATACCTACTCCATATTTCAGTTGTAAGTTAGGCAAAATATACCCACTAACAACCACTTTAGAGTTATTACCGGCCCCTTGCGTGTCTAAAGAAAGATTTTTTATTCCAAAGACATTACCAATATCACCAATATATTTACCTGTTTTTGCCGTACCGATACCAACGAGTAGGGCGGTCATCATATCATTATCGCTTTGGTCGGTGCTTTCAAGTCCTTGACCTCGTATTAGATAAGATAATGCTTCTTGCTGGGACATAGCAGGATCTGAAAATATTTCAATTTTGGGCTCTTCCGAAGATCCTGTTACACGAATACCCGCTGTAATACTACTGTTATCAATTGAGTCTGGATTACGAATAGCTTCAATATCTAACTTAGCTTGGTCAGTAGGGCCCGAAAAAGTGATAATACCTTTACGGATAACTAAATCTTGACCATAAGCGTGAAATCTTCCTGTTGGAATCAAAACTTGCCCATGCAGATCTAAGCCTTTGTTGGTTTGTGCCGCAAGGAGATTGCCTTTCAGTGACGCGTTTAACCCAAAAGCATCGACAGTCACATGTTCACCAATATCAATTTCAATATGGCTACTGATTTTTATGCCAAGTTTTTGTTTTTCGATTACTTGATAATTTTTATCTAACATAACTTCGTCAGGCGATACATCAACACTGGATGCCGGTAAAGATTCGACGGTAATCTTACCTTTAGGGATACTGACTTTTCCGGAAAGAATTATCTCATCTTGGGTCGCATCAATTCTAATATTGGGGATAATACTTAACACAACCATTGGCGGTACGGTAACTTCCATTGCTGCACCCGTGACAGAAAGATCCGCTTTCCATTTATCAAATGTATCCCAATTGGCGTGACCGTTAATATCAATATTACCAGACTTGGTGGTTAAAACTCCTTTTAAGGTGGAGGATTTACCATTGAAATTAAGATCTACCTTTGCTGATTTCAAATCAATTGGTAATTGACTGGATTTTATTTCACTGTGTTTTAAATCAATATTACCTGTTAAATAAGGATCCATTAACGACCCGGAAAAATTAACGTTGCCATTTATCGAGCCTTTAGCAAAATCATCTTTATCTAATAAGGGATTGATTATTGCTAAGGCAAGATGATCAATGTTTAATTTTCCATTTAATTTCTTTTGTTGAGTGGGATCGATAATAGTTAAATCACCGCTCATTTTACCTAATTGTTTTAAGCTAAATAACCAATCAAACTTTGCTTGTTGTTGATTAAATTCAGCATTAATAGTAAATATTTCAAATGGAATAGATAATGATTGGGATGTGATCATCTGTTGAATATAAACTTCATTCCCTTTGATATTGGCCTTGATATTCGGCATTTCACTATTTGCATTAAATTTTATATAAGCTTTACCATTTATCAAGCCAGCTAGTTTTGTTTCACCATCGTTTGGAATAGGAAGTTTTGCCAGATCAATATCTTTTAACGTGATACTTGTATTACTGTTAGCTGTTGGAGATAGTGCTTGATCTAAACAAATACTTGACCCTTGGTTTGACCAACAATGCGTGCCTATAGTGGGCACTTGATGAGTAACATCATAAGATAAAGGTAATGTTTTAACCAATTGCCAATGATTTTTATCACCTAAATTTAACACAGCGTGGGATAAATCCCCCGTCCATTTTGTTCGATCAGGATCTAATTTTCCATTGAGTGATGTTGTAAATGAGGCTGGTGTTCCTGTAAGATTGATATCTAAAACATGATGACTTTCATTACCTTTAAGCTCAATATTGGCATTTTTTATGCTTTGATTAGGAAGTTCTATATCGTGTCCTATGAGTTTTAAATGTCCACTAATTTGTTTTTTATATTCTATTTTTCCGGAAAGTTGGGCTGATGATATTGACATATTCATCAAACTTAATTGGTGAATATTGATATCGGTATCCACGTTTGGTTCATTAAAGCTGCCATTCATTTTCAACGTGCCGACAATTGAACCTTGTAAGTCATCAGCCAATAATGATAAAGAGGATAACTCTAACTTAGCACTTAAATTTTCTTTATCTGAAGCGCCATTGATATTGATATGATTTTTTCCCCAATCCATAACAAAATTATTCGCACTGATTGATTGATGAGAGTTAATTTGAATACTGCCATTAGTTGAAAAATCAGCGTGATTAATATTACCTTTTAATTGGATTTCGGGAAGATTCAATTGCCATTTATCACCTTCTAACTGGCCATTGGTTTTAAGTTGACCATTTAATCGTATAGGATAGTTTGGTAAATCTTTGCTGGTATCAACATCAGTTAATTTAACTTTTGCATCCCAGTGTAAGGCTTTTTGCCAGTCAAGATTACCTGAAACATTGATTTCCCCTTGTGGTAGTTTCAATATTCCATGATCGAATATGGCTGATTGATTCGTTCCCTTGCCTATAACATCAAATGACGTATCGGGCAGATCGTCACCTTTAAATTTACCTTTAGCTGATAAGTCATACTGTTGGACGTTACCCCCTATTGAAAGATTAAAATTATTAACTTGATACTGCGCTTGTCCTTCAATTGGCCATTGAATGTGTTTACCCTTTAAGTCGGTCATCACCGGTAAATATTTTTCGATAAAATTGATTTTTGCATTAATTTTTGCTGAATTCAGTCCTTCAAGTACCGTATTTGTCGTCAATTCACCCAATAATTTACCTGAAAATTGGCTATGCAGTTGATTACTGGTTGTTTTTAATTGAATAAATGCCAAAATAGGCCAATCATTGCCTAATGTAATATCTCCTGAAACAAAAGCATGTCCATTAGCATAAGGAGTTATCGCATCTGTATTCACCTGTTGAACGATAATATGATTATTGATGATATTAGTTTGAATAGTCACATTGTTAAATCGATAATCTTCTCCGCCAATATGTAAAAGCCAATTATTACCCGTTAAGCGACCGACATTGATATCGAGAGGAATTGTAACTTGTGGTAATGAT
Organism: uncultured Gilliamella sp.; assembly: GCA_945291235.1. The sequence goes on along the minus strand of CALYQY010000013.1, from coordinate 8,567 downwards.
TGAATTAAAGGCTGATTAAATAATTGATTTATCTTTTCATTTAGAGGCAAATCATTCTGAACTGAATCTGTTGTTGATTTTACTTGTGGGTGATCAGCAAAAATAGCACTTAAATCCTGAGCCTCAGCAGGAAATACATAAATTTTTTCGTTTACCCAAGTCGCCTTACCCGTAAAATCAGACAGACCAAATTGCATATCATCAATATCAACTTTCACATCTGATACATGTGCCGTTTTCAGTTCGATTGGTAATGGGGTTTTCAAAACAACCCGTTTGTCTGGTATTGGCTTATTGGGGTCGGTAATAATCTGATCGGTGTTCAGTTTTACTTTAATACCCTTTGATTCAAACTGTTCGATACAGATTTTAGTTTCAAGCAAACATAACCCAGATAATTTTAACGATGCATTATCAACCTGAACATCAATACCCGGTAGTTGCAATGAAAGACCATTCACCTGTAAATCGCTTAATGTCCCTTCCACTTGTTCAATTTTCAATTCGGGTAGGGCTTTACCTAAGACATAAGTGGTCAACTTAACGCCTAAACTGGTATAAAGCAGTAAGATAATAAACACGACCAAAAACACGAAAATAGATAATACTACAATACTACGCTTTTTCCATTTTCGTATTCTTTTAATTTTTTTTAATTTTTTTTCTCTAATGGGATTTTTAGCCATATTATAATTCGGATCCTAAACCAATATATAGGTGAACTGAACCAGAGTCTCTTCGCGTTAACGGAGTTGCTAAATCGAATTTTATTGGTCCAACCGGAGAAGCCCAACGCACACCAATACCACTTCCTGTATAAAATTTAGTTTTATCGACTTTATCAATTGCTTCACCTGAATCAATAAAAACAGCACCCCACCAAGCACCGGTTAAATTAAATTGGTATTCAACTGAACCAGTGATGAGCTTTGACGCACCTTTTAATTTACCATTTTTATCTTTAGGCGAAATAGATTGGTAACTATAACCTCGTATACTACGGTCACCCCCTGCAAAGAATCGAAATGAAGGCGGAACACGATCAAAATTATTTGCCTGAATTATGCCAAAATTACCCCGAAAAATAAATCGATGACTATCAAATAAGGATCGAATCCAAGTTTGTTGCGTTTGAAAGCGAATAAGATTGAGATCGGATCCTAAAGAATTTGTAGCTGCCTCAACAGAATAGCGTTGTGAATCTCCCCACATTGGCATAAGATTGCCATCACTACGAATTCGTGAAAGACTAATAGAAGGGTAATATAAAAGGGTATTAAAACTTGAGTCACCTTGCGTAAAGTCATCATGTAAAAGATTTAAACCTAGCGCGCTTTGCCATCCTTCAAAATTGTCCCAATATCGAACCACACCAAAGGTATAGGAACGTGATTTAGTATCGTTATTGTCAATTTTTTTATAACCACCTTGAACAGTATAGTATTGTTCAAGGGGAGATTTTTTTAATGGGATTTTATAGCTCATTGTAATGGATTGTTCGGGTGAAGAAAGTGATAAATTACTTTGTAAACTTTGTCCACGACTGTTAATCCAAGGTTTATTCCAAGTTATTTTGCCATATACGCCATTGTCGGTTGAGTATCCAAGCCCTAAATCCATGCTATTTTTTTTTCGAGGAGAGGTGACAACATTGATTGGTAGTGATTTGTCTGCTGTAACATTTGGAAAATCAGGAACAACAACAATTGAACTAAACCAATTTGTAGAAGTTAATCGACGATTAAGAATGGAAAGTTTTTCGGCACTATAAGGTTCACCTTCTTTAAACGGTATAATATTTTTAAGATAATCATCTCTAATTTTGGTATTAGAAAATTTAACTTGACTGAATTTATAGCGCTGCCCGGTATTAAAATCGATATTCCAAAAAGCTTGATGATGATCCATGGACACAGCTAATTGGTGTTGCGTCATATTGGCATCAAAATAGCCTTTTTCTAACGCGAGATTTTTCAAACTTTTCTTGAAAGACTCATAAATGCCATGATTTAAAATATCACCCGTTTTAGGTAGGTTTTTTTCGAGTAAATGTTGGTAATCATTATCATGCTGACCTTCACCTTCAATAATCACATTTAATTGTTCAATTTTAATCGGTTCACCAGCTGAAATCGTTACCGCTAATACTCTTGGATTTTGAGTGTTATATTGAAACACAGGAGCGTAATAACCCAAAGCTCGGAGCGCTTTTTTAACCTCGCTTTCAAAATACCGTTTAAAATTAGGCGTGTTATCGACTTTATCTGGAGTGATTAATGAAACACGAGCATCGACATTGTCAGCAAGTTCACCCGATAAACCTTTAATCGATAACTTCATATCAGCATAGCTTGATGTTGAAATGATTGTAAACATTAAAAGTAAACAAAACCTATAGGAAAATTGTGACACAAAGACCTCGAAGAAGTTTAAGTTAAAAAACGATCAATTGTTAATTTCTGGGCTAATCATGAACGTAAATTTAACATATTTAATATTTCATCGTCTATGATAAGCTAACTAAATCAGTTTTGATATCATCTTTTGTAAGGATCAATGTCTAATTTATTAATATTGAGTTTTAACATTTTAAGTTAAGATTGTAAAGGTAACCCCTTGATCTTTGGGAAAAACCTTTTATAAGCAAATAAAATATTATAAATTACTATAAGCATTTAGTTTATTCTAAAGTGGGACTAAGATTTCTACTATTTCATTAATGTATAATATCAATGAAGCAAAGTAGGGACTAATTAATGGTATATTTACTTAATTTATGAATATACCCTAAGTTAACTTATTAAAATGTAAAAAAAATATTTAGCTGTTTTGATATAGGATCGATTGATAGACATCGATCCTTTTTTGTTTCAGAAATTTTAAAAAGGTTATTGATTGCGCTATAACGCAGTACTATAACTTTAAATGATTATGCAAACTGCAGATTGTTAACATCTGTTCAGTTTAATATTAAGGTGCTTTTAATCAAGTCGTATCACAGATTTATTCTATTAATGACTAAATTTTCGACCAACATTTATTTAGGCTTCTAGCAGTGTAACCTGACCGATATAAGGTAAATGGCGATAATGTTGAGCATAATCAATTCCATAACCAACGACAAATTCATCAGGAATTGAAAAACCAATGTATTTTACTGGTACAGCCACTTCCCGACGTGATGGCTTATCTAAAAGCGTACAAATTTCGATACTACGAGGATGACGTAATTTTAAAATTGCCATGACTTTACTTAACGTATTACCAGTATCAATAATATCTTCAACAATTAGCACATCTTTATCACGAATATCTTCATCCAAATCTTTCAATATTTTGACATCTCGATTACTGACAACGGCATTACCATAACTTGATGCGGTCATAAAATCAACTTCATGCCCGACAGTAATAGCACGGCTTAAATCCGCCATAAAAATAAATGAACCACGTAGCAGACCGACTAAAATAAGTTCATTTTGGCTGTGTTTATAATCTTGACTAATTTGTTGCCCTAGTTCTTTGATACGTTTTTGAATATCATCCGTTGATATCATCATTTCTAAAGTGTGTTTCTTCATTACTAATACTCAAAAAATAAAATTTAAATTAGATTCTAACAATTTTCATAGATAAAAAGAATAACAAAGCTTATTTTAATCTGCTTAGCATAACATTTGATAACCCTATACTATTCATAGTATGTTCTTATCTATCATCTTGTTAGCATCGATCTTGGCTGCTCTTTTTTCTAAGCGACGTTTTTTGAAAAATTGACTGAGTAGCAAGCTGCACTCATCAGCTAATACGCCACCTTGTACTTGTGCAATGTGATTAATGCCTTGATAAGCTAGAATATTAATAAACGAGCCGGCAGCCCCTGTTTTATAATCGCTTGCTCCAAATACTACTCGTTTTATTCGACTATGTATAATGGCACCAGCACACATCATACACGGTTCAAGTGTGACAAAAAGGGTCGTATTAATTAAACGGTAATTATTGATACACTTACCCGCTTGCTCGATAGCAAGCATTTCAGCGTGAGCAGTTGGATTATGGGTAAGTATTGATTGGTTAAAACCTTCGCCAATGACTTGACTGTTTTCATCGATAATTACCGCTCCTACCGGAATTTCACCTAAGGATTCAGCACGTTTGGCAAGCGTTAATGCATATTGCATCCAATATTCATCTGACATTGCAATTATTTATAGATTATTCAAATTTAATACGTCTCGCATGTCATAAAGTCCGACAGGCTGTTTTGCAAGCCATAATGCAGCACGGACGGCGCCATTTGCAAATGTCATCCGACTAGACGCCTTATGACTAATTTCCACACGTTCGCCAATATCGGCAAAAATTGCCGTATGTTCGCCAACAATATCACCCGCTCGGATAGTTGAAAAACCAATTGCTCCTTTTGGTCTTTCACCGGTATGACCTTCACGACAATAAATCGCACGATCGTTCAAATTGAATTTTAAAGCTTCAGCTATCGATTCACCCATCGCAAGTGCAGTACCCGATGGGGCATCGACTTTATAACGATGATGAGCCTCAATAATTTCAATATCTGTATAATCTCCCATGATTTTTGCCGCTTTTTCAAGTAATTTAAGTACCAAATTTACACCTACACTAAAATTGGCAGCAAAAACAATAGCGATATTTTTTGCCGCATCCGTTATGGCTTGCTTACCTGTAGAATCAAAACCAGTGGTTCCTATAATCATCATTTTTTTATGTTCAACACAAAAATTCAAATGGGCAAGCGTACCTTCAGGTCGGGTAAAATCAATTAACAAATCAAATTGATCTTTGGCGAGTTCTAAATTATCCGTAATAGTGACACCACAAATGCCTATTCCAGCAAGTTCACCTGCATCGCTTCCAATGAGGGAAGAACCTTGTCTTTCAAATGCCGCACCTAAAGTTACTCCTTCGATTTGTGCAACAGATTGAATTAATTGACGTCCCATTTTTCCACCTGCGCCAGCAATAGCGATACGGATGAGGTTAGTTGACATAAAATTTTCCTTACCTATTTTCAAAATATTATCGAATATTATATCGGAAAACAAAAGACTTATACACCGTGCAAAATTAAAATGCTGTAATATAAGTTATAAGTAATGTATCGTAATTCTTTAAATGAACAATTTTATCTGTTGTTCTTGGTACATCGGAAAGGATGGTATTATTGGTGCTGATTTCTATTTTAATCGTCGTTAACTTTTAAACATTATTGTTATTGGCAGGTTATTTAGAGCTTATAGTTAGATTATAAAAAAAGGACGCTTAAATGCGTCCATTAGATTTATAAAACTTTCAATAATTCGACATCAAAAATTAATGTACTGTAGGGTGGAATTGAGCCTCCTGCACCTTGTGCTCCATAAGCAAGTTCTTGAGGAATATACAATCTCCATTTTGAACCTTCAGGCATTAGCTGTAAAGCTTCAACCCAACCTTGAATAACGCCATTAACAGGAAACTCAGCTGGTTGTCCACGTTGTACAGAACTGTCAAAAATCGTACCATCGATTAATTGTCCCGTATAATGAACTTGAACACGGTCTGTTGATTTAGGTAAGGCGCCTGTACCTTCGGTAATGACTTCATATTGCAAGCCGGATTCAGTTGATTTAATCCCATCTTTTTTAATATTTTCTGCTAAAAAATCTTTACCTGCTTGAGCTATTTTCTCAGCTTGTTTTGCTTTCTCTTGAGTGGCTTTTTCATGCATATGGCGAAGCGCATCATGCAATTCTTGTAATGGTAGAATAGGTTGATTATTTGCTAGAACGTCTTGCATAGCTAATTTTAATGCATCAAGATCTAGACCATTCAAACCTGACTCCTTTAATTGTTGTCCAATTTGTAATCCAATAGCATAACTTGCTTTTTGATCTATGGTTTCTAATTTCATTTTTTACCTTTTGTTTGTCGTTTATAAACAGTATTCGAGACCCATTAAGTTTGTGATCAACAGAATAAATATTAATTAATAAAATAGAATAACGCTTTTTTTATAAAATGCATAAAGAATTTATTAATTTGGCTAGCACTTAGTGCAAATATCAGCGATAATACATCTTATTATAATTTCAATATGGATTAAGTTAAATGCAGTTTCGTAAATTTACCTCGCTTGCAATTGTGGCTAGTATATTATTAACTGGTTGTTCAGTGGTAGACCGTTGGGTATATAGACCTGATATCAATCAAGGTAATTATGTAACACAAGATGCAATTGATTTATTGAAAGTTGGTCAAACAAAAGATCAAGTTATTTTTATAATGGGTTCACCTATGTTAACGTCGGTATTTGGTGATAACGTTTGGTATTATGTTTTTCGTCAACAACCACAACATAATGGTATAAGCCAAATTACTTATTCTATTTATTTTAACGAAATGGGCATAGTGACTGACATTAAAAACTCAACGCTTGATGGTTCCAAAACACTACAAGAAATGAATAAACAAATCATTTCTGATCCTATCGATGTAATTTCTGACAACAACGAAGATATAGAATAAAACTCATTCCAAAGTTGTTTTTCTTAAAAAATAAAAACCTCATTAATTAATGAGGTTTTTATTGTTATCTTTTATATTTAAAACCTAAGTTTAGGAACGATAATTTATTGTTAATAATATTGATTATTCACTGCACTAATAATGGATAAAAGAGCAAATATAAAGAAAATAACCATCATTACAATAGAACAGATAAAAACAATAAGGTTGAATTTCCAATAACCATGTAAATTTTGAATAGCATAAATAATATCTTCTTCTCGTCCAAGAGTCGCTGTTTGATTAAATCCTTTTCCCGATTGAAACAGTTTGACCCCAGTTATAATTAACGGAACACCTACTATTGCTGTAATAATACCTAAACAAGTTAAAGAGCCACTAATGATTCCTAAAACCCCAAAAATTTGCTGCATCGTTCCCACAAATCTTAATTGTTTAAATAACAATTGGTTCATACTAAATGATATTATCTTATTTTCAGTTGTATTCATTTCTTTCCTCTTCCTTCATTTATAGTTGTATTTAAAAAGGAGCATAGAATATCAGTTTTATCATAGATGTCTAGGTGTTTTTCATCATAAATTACAAGGTTTAATTACTATTCATAATCGCGATAATATTTAAGATTTTTACATTTTAATCTTTATGTTTTGAGAGGCAAAATTAGGGAAAATACTTTTACATATAAAGAGTATTTAAATAATCACAATAAATAGTGTTTAAAGTTACTATATAAAATCTATGCGTTAAAGTGAGTGATTAGTATTGACCTTTTGTAGGTTATCGTTATAATATAAATCGTCATTTCTTTAGTTTTGAAATGATACGAACATAGCGTTACTATGCAATTAAAAAATGTTATTATCATGAAAAATGAACTTAAAAATTTTAAGTTAAAAGACCTAGGATGTGTCGCAGGATCATGTCTGTCAGGTCTCGAAATCAAAGTACTAGGCTATCGAGATCCTGAGACTAATTGTGAGTGTTATGGATTATTAGCTGAGTATTATTGTTTACCAATTCCTGGAACGCAAGTCTCAATTAGCGAAGAGACTTATAATGAAATTACCGGTCAATTTGAAAAGCCTGGATATGCTTTTACTAAAGCTGCCCAAATTTGTAAATTGAGTAAGCACGCAAAATTTGATATTCGTCCTTATAATCGATGATTTCATCCAATGAACCCCAGTTATTAATAACTGGGGTTTTTTATTGCATAATCAGAATGATAGACCTTATGAGGTTATGCTTAAATATTATAGGCTTTCTTAATTGTTTTTTTATAAATAATATTGACTTAAATCGATTATCTATATAATATAATCAGCAGTTAATTTTTAAAATTAACTAACTACAAAGTATAATTTACCTATGCCTTAATGAATTCAAATGTTTTATTAACTTTAAATTTTTAGTATTATGCAAACGTTAAGAACGCACATTCCAGAATTCAGAATCGGGGAAGTTCCTGGTTCAATTTTGAAAGACTTTCAAATTTTTGTTAGTCGAAGTCAAACAGCCGAAAAAGAAGTATGCTACAAATTGTGTGCTTATATCAACGGAATGCGCATTAAAGAAACAGAAACGATTATAACTGAACAAGTTTATCGGCAGAATTTTCAAAGTTATTTTGATTCTTCTATCCTGTTTTATAATGCGTTGGAGTTGATTGGATTCGACAAATTTGTTCTTGGAGGTTTGACAACGAATTAAATTTTAATTTAATTCACCCCCCAGTTATTTATTTAACTGGGGTTTTATTGCTTGATATAGGTGAAAATTATCAAAAAATTATTTAAATTGTCAGTTATATTTTATTCACTTAATCTAAAACTAATTTGATATAAAAATTATCTACAAGTTTTACGCAATTTACACCATTGCTCTTTCAATAAAAAAGCTATTTAATTACTGAAAATCTCTGATAACTTAATATCAAATCAAGCTAATAAACTAGCTATATAACCAGCACTAATGTTAATGACGTTTTGGCAGAAAGATAAATTAACCAAATAAAG
>CALYQY010000012.1 GCA_945291235.1 uncultured Gilliamella sp. | reverse complement strand
ATCTTACTGATATTTTAAGCGGTAAACCTAATCGTTTATTAGTTGTTGGCGGTGCCGGTAGTTTATATGTTAATCCACAACACACTATTCGTTTAGTTGATACCCCAGAATTTCCCGAAGAATTTAAACCGTTAGCCAATAATATGGCCAAAGCACTAGATGAGCTTAAAAAATGTCAGGATGTAAACTGGACTTACTTAAGCCCTGCGATTGAGTTTATTGCCGACGGAGCAAGAACAGGTCACTATAAAGCCGGTAATGAGCAGGTCTTGTTCAATTCGCAAGGACAAAGCCGGATCAGTTATGCCGATTATGCTATTGCCATGATCGATGAAGCTGAAAATGCCAAACATATTAAGCAACGTTTTACGGTAGTGGCTGAGTAATATATAGGGTAAACCTTACATTCAATATTGTTTCATTTTATGTAAGGTTTTAACAGATAATTTATTAACTATCATCCCCAATTTGCGTTGTCATTTTAATCTCTCTATTATCCGTAATTTCTAAATTTGATAATACCGCTAGCTGTGGAAAGCTTGGTCTTAAAAATTGCGATAGCATTGGTCTTAATGTGTGATTAACTAATAATACCGGCGGAGCACCGATTGCTTCTTGTTGATTAATTGCTTGCTGAACTTGTTGAATAATATGTTCGGCTAATCCCGGTTCAACGTTGTTAGTGTTTTGCATTGCTTGTAATAACAAACGTTCTAAATTGACATTCAGTCCAATGACATTAATTGGATCTGTACCGGGAAACCATTGTTGAGTAATAACTCTTCCTAAAGCGATTCTAACAATGCTCAGTAACTGATAAGCATCATTTTGGTTTGGTGCATGTTCACTTATTGTTTCAATAATTGTTCGCATGTCACGAATTGATACTTTTTCCGCTATTAGATTTTGTAGAACTTTGTGAAATGTCGTTAAAGACACCACGCCCGGAATAAAGTCTTCGATAAGTTTGGGCACTTCTTGTTTTATGCGTTCAAGTAATTCTTGAGTTTCTAAACGCCCGAGTAGTTCACTGGCAAATTGTTGTAATAAATGATTGAAATGAGTTGCAATCATGGTGCTAGTATCCACTACGGTATAACCTAAAATTTGGGCATTTTCTTTATTGTTTTCATCTATCCAAATTGCCGGTAATCCAAAAGCAGGTTCAGTGGTTGCGATACCTTCGATGCTATCTGTAACATTACCGGGATTGATCGCAAGCCATTTATTATTCATTATCTCCCCTTTACCGATTTCTCCGCCTTTGATAAATATTTTATATTGATAAGGAGCTAAAGAAAGATTGTCACGGATATGGACTTGTGGCGGCAAAAAGCCAAATGTTTGGGCAAACTTTTTGCGTAGGCTACGGATTCGTCCTAATAATTCACCATTTTGTGTTTGATCAACCATTGGAATCAGCCCATAACCGACTTCCATTGCCAAAGTATCCTCAATATTGACATCAGACCAACTTGCTTCGTTATTTGCTGGCGTTGTAGCTGGTGCATCAGTGTTTAAGGTGGTACTTTTCGGTTTTGCCTTTTGCTGTTTAGTTAACCACCACGCAATAAGTGATAAAAATGCAGTGAAGATTAAAAAAACCATATTTGGCATGCCGGGAATTAATCCAAGTAAACCAATCACAACCGCTGTTAAGATTAAAACTTGCGGATTATTAAATAGCTGATTGAGCATCTGTTCACTGATATTTTCTTGTGATGAAACACGTGTAACAATCACACCCGCTGCGGTTGAAATAATCAGCGACGGTATTTGGGCAACCAGACCATCACCAATGGTTAATAATACATAAGTTTTACTGGCGTCAGATAGCGTCATATCGTGTTGCATAACACCAACGAGTAGGCCACCAATAATGGTGATTGCCATGATGAGTAGGCCAGCAATCGCATCACCACGGACAAATTTACTTGCCCCATCCATTGAGCCATAAAAATCGGCTTCTTGAGTTACCTCTGCTCGTCGGGATTTGGCTTCGTCTTCGTTAATTAAGCCGGCATTGAGATCGGCATCTATCGCCATTTGTTTACCTGGCATACCGTCTAAGGCAAAACGAGCCCCAACCTCTGCTATACGACCAGCGCCTTTGGTAATAACCATAAAGTTAATTATGACTAAAATAATAAAGACAACAATACCGATTGCAAAATTACCGCCCACTAAAAAATGCCCGAATGCCTCAATGACCCGCCCAGCAGCTGCACTACCGGTATGTCCTTTTAATAATACAACACGAGTTGAGGCAACGTTTAAAGATAAACGTAATAAAGTGGCAAATAATAAAACAGTGGGGAACGCCGCAAAATCAAGAACACGCTTAGTAAATAGCGCCACAATTAAAATAATAATGGATAAAGCGATATTAAAGGTAAAAAATAGATCCAAAATAAAGGCTGGTAAAGGCAGTACCATCATCGACAGGATCAATAAAATAAGCATCGGCCCAGCTAATATTTGATAGTGGCCATTTTTTAGAGTATTAATTGATAATAAATTCTGTAGTTTTGATTTCAACATAACAAAAATGATTGCCTTATTTATTCACGGTGAATGATTCAGGTATTGGTAGATTATTCGGTGCTATAGGTTTATTACCGCCATATTTATACCAATGTTTTAATTGATAGACCCATGCCAAAATTTGAGCAACGGCGGTATATAACTCAGCTGGTATGGTTTCACCAATTTCGCCGTGTCGGTATAGCGCACGTGCCAGTGGTGGCGCTTCTAATTGTGGGATGTTATGCTCGTTTGCGATTTCTTTAATCCGCAAAGCAATTTTATTCGTGCCTTTAGCCAATAATTTAGGTGCAGCCATGGTTTTTTCGTCGTATTGTAATGCGACAGCATAATGGGTTGGGTTAGTCACAATGACATTTGCTTTCGCCGCATCTTTCATCATTCGTCGTCTTGCTATTGCCTGTTGCATTTGGCGAATACGCCCCTTGATTTGTGGGTTGCCCTCTTGCTCTTTAAATTCGTCTTTGATCTCTTGTTTAGACATTTTCAATTTTTTCAGATTGCTCCAGATCTGATAAAAAATGTCAAAACTAACCATTGGAATTAAAGATAAAACCGCCAATATCCCACAAATTATTAAAAGTTGTACTACCTTTGCTAAGGCATTATTTAGATACATATTGGGCAGTGCCAACATGTCAGGAAAGTGGTGTAATAAAAACAGCGCAGAAGTGGTAGTAATTAAAATAACTTTCAAGACACTTTTGAGTAATTCAGAGAAAATTCTGCCACTAAATAATCGTTTAAATCCGGCAATGGGATTCAATTTTTTAAAATTAGGTTTAATAGATTGCAGACTAAACAGTAAACCACCAACTCCAGTTGGAGCAATGATTGCAACGATAACTAAAGCACAAAAAATAGGTAAAATAGCCCAAAAACCGGCGGTCAATAGATTGACTAAATTAAATATCATTAGCTTATCGTCGTCGACTCGATAAGATACCTTCATTGCCGTTTGGATAATGGTTATTAAGTTTCTGACTAAATTTGTCCCCATACTCCAAAATAACATAATGCCAACGAGTAGTATTATTAACGATGTTAATTCACGAGAACGAGGAATCTGTCCCTTTTCTTTAGCTTTTTTTATTTTGCTATCGGTGGGTTGTTCACTTTTATCTAAGTCACTATCGTCAGCCATTTTGGAATTAAATACCGATTTATGGTCTATTTAGGGTTTTTGGTCGTAATAGTATGAACGCAACTTGGAAAAGTTGTTGGCTTGAAAAGACCATAATTTACAGGGTATTTATCTCGTTTACAGATTAACTATTCAAAGGTGAACTAAACTTTAGCTCGTTTTGATGAAATCGTTTCGTTTTGTTGGTAACCATTATTGGTATAAACAACGGGATTATTTAAGCTTCTTAAATGATTTATGGTTTGCTCTGTGATATTTAAGCGATTTTGAATAATCATGCCATTATCACGATTGATTTGAGCAAGCTGTTTGGTTGTCTCAGTGATTTTTTGCCACTTTTTAGCGAGCTCAGGAACTTGGCTATAGGGTGTTTGAATCTCAAATTGTTTGCTTACTTTGATGCGTTGCTCATCGAGTAATTTTAGCTCGATAAGGAGTTTACTTTTTTGATTGATTATTTCATTTAGCTGATTAATTGAACTTTTATTGGTCAATATTTGTTGTTCAGTTTGTAGGATATCTGAAAGTGTGTGTAACATGGCTGTTACTTTAGTTAAGATGTTATCTAATTCTAACATTTTTATTTTCCTTCAAACCTAAATTAGCATTTCATATCTTCAATTGTTTGTTTAATCAGCTCGTCGGCAATTTTGTCGGGGTTTATCACTAAGCTTCCATTTGTTATCGCTTGTTTGATGTTGTTAACTTTTTCCATATCAATGTCACTTTGGGTAGATTGTAATAGTGTCATTGTATTTTTGCTTAAACTTACGTTAGTACTTTGTGATGCGTTGTCTTTGGTTTGCACCGATGCATTTTTATTTTTATGCTGTTCAACTGATACATCTCGGCTAAGTACCCCAGATATTGTTGTCACTAATTTAGTCGCCTCTATACTCATAAAAATTCCTTTGATTTATGTTGAGGTTTAAATAATCTGTTTAGTTCAATTATCGGCAAAAATCAGAAAATCATTAATTTTATTTGTTAAGAATTGTTATACCTTGCTCGGTAACCAGACCTTCAACAATATTACCTGATTGAAGTTTAATGTTAATAAGATCATCTAAAGCCCCATTACTTAATGCTTTACCATTAGTTGCAATTAAATATCCATCACCATTGATCATCACTTTTACTATCTGTCCAGCTTTAATGCGCCAATTTTTTTGTAGCATTGCCGATTTGAGTGGCTCTTCATTATTGATATTGCGTATGGCTATTTTATTTATAATTTCAGCTTTATCGATAATAACACTAGCCGGTAACTGATCTAATTGACCAGATCGCATTTTAATATGATCTTCCGTAATTTGTGTACCGGCGCTTATTGGTTGGTTGGCTACAAAATATTTGCCTATCACAGATACATATATTTGAATGTATTGTGTCGTTTTGTTGCATTTAGCGCTCAAGGTCATATTTCCCCAATATTTACTTTTATTGAGTAATGTGAATACCGGAAAATCGCATTTAAAAATGGGTTTAGTTGAAAGGTACTTAATATCTAAGCTATCAATTTCTTTGATGCTCAATTGTTGTAATACGACATCTTTAATTTGTTTTTTCATTAAGTCAGCAAAACAAATATTACTGCTAAGTAGCAATAAAGCGAATAATGTAAATCTCATCATTATCGTCATAGTGATTGGCTTTTAAAAATTCCATGACTGAATTCTACTTCATCAAAACCGGATTGAATGTAGAAATAAGGACAATTTTTATCTTTATTTGTACGATGAGTTTTTTTTTATTCACTTAAAATTCTTTTCATCAAGAAAGATGAGATGATTTTATGTTAAATAAATTAGATACTTTTGTTAATTTTCATCAACAAGCATTAAATATTCGCAACCAGCGTCAAGAGATATTAGCGGCAAATATTGCCAATAGTGATACGCCTAACTATCAGGCTCGAGATATTGATTTTAATCGTGAATTAAAAAAGGCTATTAATCATCAGCATAATATTAATCATGTCACACTCAATATTACTGCCAAAAATCATATTCAAGTCAATTCATCAAATCAGTTTAATTATGATCTTCTTTATCGAGTTCCTTATCAAGTGTCTGCTGACGGTAATACGGTTGAAATGGATCATGAACGAACAGCTTTTATGGATAACGCTATCCATTATCAAAGTAATTTAACCTTTTTAGGTGAGCAGTTTAAAAATGTAATGGCAGTATTGCAGCAAGGATAACGATAATGAGTTTTTCAATTTTTTCGATTTCGGGTTCAGCTTTAATGGCACAGTCGCAACGAATGAATGTGAGTGCCAGTAATTTAGCCAATGCCGATAGTGTCACCAGTACTTCCGGTCAAGCATATCGAGCTAAACAAGTCATTTTTCAGGTTGATAATTATGGGGATCCCAATCGTGTTTCTGGTGTAAAAGTTGCTCAAGTGATAGATGATCCAACACCAATGAACTTAGTTTATCAGCCCAATCATCCATTAGCCGATGAGCAAGGTTATATTCAAAAACCGAATGTCGATCCGGTTGCCGAAATGGTAAACACTATTTCAGCCTCTCGCAGTTATCAAGCTAATGTTGAAGTGATTAATACGGCAAAAAGTTTAATGCTAAAAACACTGACTTTAGGACAATAATAGGGAGTGGCTTATGGGGATTTCTAATGTGTCTGTTTCTGAATCATCTGCGACAAAAAGTCCACAATCACTGCAAAAAAGCTCATCTGACGGTAATTCCAGTAAAGAGCTACAAGATAATTTCTTAACTTTGCTCATTGCACAAATGAAGAATCAAGACCCAACCAATCCAATGGATAATAGCCAACTAACATCACAATTGGCGCAAATTAATACGTTAGCCGGTATTGAAAGGCTTAATACGACACTGGGTATGGTTTCCGGTCAGATTGATGACAGCTTGTCGGTTAATGCCAGTAATATGATTGGTAAAGGCGTTATGGTGCCCGGCAATAAAATATTGGTTGCCACTTCTGATATTGAAGGTTCTAAAACTGAAAAAGAAACCATTACAACACCATTTGGGTTTGAGCTTGTTCGTGATGCTGACTCAGTCATTATTACCATTCAAGATGAAAATGGCAATGTGGTACGAGAAGTTGATTTGGGCGCAATCCCTGCTGGGGTAAGCTCATTTACTTGGGATGGTGAATTAAATGACGGCACAACAGCACCCGACGGGAGTTACACATTTACCGTTAAGGCAACCAGCGAAGGGCAAAAAGTGTCATCAACTGCATTATCTTATTCAGTTGTCTATGGCGTTATTAATAGCAAGGTTAACAATAAAGTATTACTTGATTTAGGAATACTCGGTTCAATTAGTATTGACGAAGTTCGTCAAATTCTTTAAAGGAGATAAAGTTCACATGGGATTTTCTCAGGCAATTAGTGGTATGAATGCTGCTTCAAAGCAATTAGATGTAATTGGTAATAATATTGCCAATTCGGCAACAGTCGGTTTTAAAAGCGCCAGTATCTCATTTGCTGATATCTATGCTGGCTCAAAAGTCGGTATGGGCGTAAAAGTTGCAGCTGTTGTGCAAAATTTCAATGACGGCACTACCACAGCAACCAATAATAGTTTAGATGTCGCTATTTCGGGTAATGGTTTTTTCCGTTTGGTTGATAGCAGTGGTCAAGTTTACTATACCCGTAATGGGCAATTTCAATTAGATGCTGAAAGAAACATTATCTCTGCTGACGGTTTACAATTAACCGGTTACCTTGCCACCGGTACACCACCTAAAATTCAACAAGGTGCAACCCCAGAACCTTTAAAAGTATCACAAGAGATGTTAAATGCTTCGGCAACGACTAAAGCTTCACTACAAACGAATTTAAATTCGAACAGTAAAGTTCCTGAAAAGCAGCCATTAAATGCACTTGATGCTGATACTTTCAATTACTCAACGACAATAACCACTTATGATTCATTAGGTAATCAACGTAATGTTCAGCTGTTTTATGTTAAAACGGCAGATAATCAATGGGATGTGCATTACCTTGACGGTAGTGATCCAACGGCGAGCTTGCAAAAATTAGGTCAAATGGAGTTTGACTCTACCGGTAAATTAATTAGCGATCCGGATATGACCATTAATTTAAATGGCATTAATGGCTCTGCTGATAACAGTTTTACTTTGTCATTTACGAACAGCTCTCAGCAAAATATGGGCAAAGAAGTCGGTAGCATTAAAACCCCAGTTGTTGACGGATACGCCGCAGGCGATTTGGTCGGTTACAGTATCGCTAATGATGGTTCGCTCTTTGGTATTTATTCTAACCAACAAACCATGTTATTAGGTCAAATTGCTATGGCTGATTTTGCTAACGTTAATGGACTTGAGCCAGCAGGCAATAACAATTGGCGTGCAACACTTAATTCGGGTGCTGAAGTTTTAGGTATGGCAAACTCAGGTACGTTAGGTTCATTAATGAGTGGTGCTGTTGAATCGTCAAATGTGGATATGAGCCAAGAGCTGGTTAATATGATTGTTGCACAGCGTAATTATCAATCCAACTCACAAACCATAAAAACGCAAGATCAGATTCTCAACACACTAGTTAACTTGCGTTAATTGAAGGATTAATTATGGATCGCGTTATATATACAGCAATGACAGCTGCCAGCCAGACGCTTAATCAGCAGGCGATTACAACCAATAATCTTGCTAATGTGTCAACGGTTGGTTTTCGTGCTCAATTAGCGGCGATGAAGGCGGTGCCGATTGTGGAAAATGCATTGCCGACCAGAACTATGGTTACCACAACCACGCCAACTTTCGATTCGACGATGGGTGCATTTAACTATACCGGACGTAATTTAGATGTTGCACTTTCTCAAGACCATTGGTTGGCGGTGCAGTTGACTGACGGCAGTGAAGCTTATACCCGTAATGGGGCGATCGAAATTGACGAAAATGGCACGCTCAATATCCAAGGCTACCCATTGCTGGGTGATAATGGCGTATTAACTGTGCCTCAACGTTCTCAAGTTAGTGTAAGTTCTGACGGCACATTATCAGCATTAGGAGCAGGCGATAAACGTACCACCATTGCTCAGGTAGGCAAGATAAAAAAAGTTCGCCTTGAACCTAGTGAAATAATCCGTGGTGATGACGGTTTCTTTCATACAACCGAACAAACACGTAATGCGCTTGGCGCTGTTTTGCCGGATAACCCCAATGCAAAACTGATGTCGGGTGTTTTAGAAGGTAGTAATGTCAATCCTGTTACTGCAATGGTGAATTTGATTAGCCATTCACGTCAATTTGAAATGCAAATTAAACAAATTATGACCGCTGATCAAAATGCACAAAGCGCTAATCAAATTTTATCGTTAACTTAATTAAGGAAGGAAAAAAATGATTAAATCATTATGGATAGCTAAAACCGGATTAACCGCTCAGCAAATGAATATGGATATTATTTCTAACAATCTGGCTAACGTTAGCACAGGTGGTTTTAAACGGCAAAGAGCGGTCTTTGAAGATTTACTTTATCAAACGCTCCGTCAGCCGGGTGCTCAATCATCTGAGCAAACCACACTACCGTCAGGCTTACAAATTGGTACTGGTGTAAGACCTGTTGCTACCGAACGAATTCACAGTCAAGGTAACTTAGAGTTGACCGATAACAGTAGTGATATTGCAATTAATGGGCAGGGATTTTTTCAAGTTTTAATGCCCGACGGTACGCAAGCCTATACTCGTAGCGGTGCGTTTCAAGTTAATCAAAATGGTCAATTAGTCACGGCTGCTGGTTACGAAATTCAACCGACAATCAATATTCCTTCTAATGCTATAAAAATGACCGTTGGGCGAGACGGTGTTGTGAGTGTAACTTTAGCTAATCAATCAACCCAAGTGCAAGTCGGGCAGTTAACTTTACACACTTTTATTAATGACACTGGACTTGAAAGTGTTGGCGAAAATCTTTATCTGGAAACGGAAAGTTCGGGGGCGCCGACTGAAAATACGCCTGGATTAAATGGTGCTGGGTTGTTATACCAAGGTTATATCGAAACATCAAATGTGAATGTGGCCGAAGAGCTGGTGAATATGATTCAAGTGCAACGTGCTTATGAGATTAACAGCAAAGCGATTTCGGCATCAGACCAAATGTTGCAACGTTTAAATCAACTATAAAATGAAGAATATGATCAACGTAATGAAATATTTTTGTATTGTTGTGACATTTTTTTTATTTAGCTGTGCTCAGTTACCTAAAAAGCCGTTAGTTAAAGGCGAAACAAGTATTGTTCCTAAAATGCCAGAGATTGTGAATTCAACCGGTTCAATTTATCAGTCGGCGCAACCAAGCAGTTATGGTTATCAACCGATGTTTGAAGATCGCCGTCCTCGTCATATCGGTGATGTGTTAACGATCGTATTACAAGAAAATGTCAGTGCCAGCAAAAGTTCATCAATTAATGCCGGGCGCAATAGTTCGGTTGCTTTAGGTGTAAAAGCGATACCGCCATTTTTAGATGGACTAATTGGGCGTGGTAAAGTTGATACCGATCTATCCGGTGCTAATGATTTTAAAGGTTCAGGCGGTGCCAATGCGAAAAACACATTTAGTGGCACCATTACCGTTACGGTGCAAGATGTGATGATCAACGGTAATTTAAAAGTCATTGGTGAAAAACAGATAGCAATCAATCAAGGTACAGAGTTTATTCGCTTTTCCGGCGTAGTTAACCCAAGAACAATAAGTGGAAATAACACCGTAATTTCGACTCAAGTTGCCGATGCTCGTATTGAGTATGTAGGTAATGGTTATATTGACGAAGCCCAAACGATGGGCTGGTTACAGCGTCTGTTTTTTAATCTTTCACCATTTTAAAAGGTATCATTATGTTTAACAATTTGCGTATTTTTATCTCTATTGTTTTGATGATGCTATGTTTTGTATCTAACAGCTATGCTGAGCGCATACGGGATTTGGTTACTATTCAAGGTGTCAGAGAAAATGCCTTAGTCGGTTATGGTATTGTGGTCGGATTAGACGGCACTGGCGATCAAACTTCACAAACCCCTTTTACGATTCAAAGCATTACCAATATGCTCTCCCAGTTGGGCATCACTGTACCGTCTGGCAGTAATATGCAACTAAAAAACGTTGCTGCTGTAATGGTAACAGCGAAATTACCTTCCTACTCTCGAGTAGGGCAGCAAATTGATGTGGTGGTCTCATCACTTGGCAACGCCAAAAGTTTGCGTGGTGGAACATTAATTATGACGCCGCTAAAAGGTGCAGATAATCAGGTGTATGCTATTGCTCAAGGCAATCTCTTTGTTGGTGGAATGGGGGCGAGTAGTAAAAGTAGTAGTGTGAGTATCAATCAAATGGTTGGTGCGACAATTCCCAATGGCGCGACAATTGAACGAGAACTTGCAATTCGATTAGACGAGCAAAGTGTTATTCATTTGCACCTTAATCAATTTGATTTCACCCGAGCATTAAAAATTGCTGATGCCATAAACAAGGTTCAAAAAAATAGTGCTGTAGCTTTAGACGGTATTACAGTTAGCCTAACCATGCCAAAAGAGAGTGCAGCCCGAGTAAAATTTTTATCGCGAGTTCAGAATTTAGAAGTTGGATCGACGCCGGTTTCGGCTAAAGTGGTTATCAATACTCGCACCGGTGTTGTTGTCATGAATCAAAAAGTACAGTTAGATAATTGCGCTGTGGCACATGGTAATTTATCTGTTGTGGTCAATAATAAATTAAAAGTAAGCCAACCCGACACACCATTAGCTGGCGGAGAAACGGTGGTAACACCGGATGATCAGGTCAGTGTTATGCAAGAAGGTGGCGCTTTACATAACGTTGCCTTAGGCACTGATTTAAATCGTGTCATTAATTCACTTAACCTTTTAGGTGCCAATCCGACCGAATTGATGTCGATACTTGAAGCATTAAAAACAGCAGGGTGTTTACATGCATCATTGGAAACTATTTAATCAAGAAACGATACAATGAAACATTTAATTAGTCAGCCTATCAACCGGTTTGCTTATGATTTTTCGGGACTTAATCAATTAAAACGAAATGCAGCGACCGGAGCAACAGATAGCGTTAAACAAGTTGCGCAGCAATTTGAATCACTATTCATTAATATGATGATGCAATCGATGCGTAAAGCGGTACCGGAAGGTGGTCTTTTTGACCGTTCTACCAGTCAGTTGTTTACCTCAATGTTTGATCAACAAATAGCGCAGCAAGCAGCAGGTAAAGGATTTGGTCTGGCTAATGTTATCGCTAAGCAATTAACCCAATCCCAACCAACTTCAGGGAACATAAAACCGCAGTTTAATGGCAATAATTCGCAACCTAATTTGCAATTAGCCCAATCATTATTTAGTGACAACAAAGCAGCGGTATCTGCTCAAGCAATTGGGCAGATGCTCTATCATAACCACAAAGCAAATAGTGCTGCGAAAGCAACAACTAATGCGTTAGTTTTCAAAAATGAACAAACTAATAGTGAAAAAGATTACGTCACAGAGTTTATCATTGAGTGGCTAGAGCCAGCAAAACAGGCATCAAAGGCATCGGGTATTCCTTATGAAGTAATTATTGCACAAGCAGCATTAGAAACGGGTTGGGGTCAAAAACAGATCAAAACGACAGATAACAATGTGAGTCATAATTATTTTGGTATCAAAGCGACGGCCTCATGGCAAGGGGAGTTTACCCGATTAACGACACAAGAGTTTGTGAACAATAAGATGATCAAAATTCAAGATGATTTTAAAGTTTACCAAAGTAAGCAACATGCTTTAACTGATTATCTTAATCTTTTAACCAAAAGCCCACGCTATCGTGCTGTAGCTATTGCTCCGGATGCGAGAGCGGCCGCTAAAGCGCTACAAGCGGCACAATATGCAACCGATCCTAATTATAGTGATAAGCTGATTCAAATTATTAGTCGAGTCGAACAAATAGCCAAAGATAACCCGTCTACTAATGTTGCCGGTTTTAGGCAAATTGCCTTTAATTAAACTATTTAATTGGGGATAACCCAAAACATTTTGCAGTCATAAAAAAGGAGGTGTAAACCTCCTGAAAGTGTTGTTAGATTAATCAATTATTTCATTTGAAATAGTGACATGTTTTGCATGTTCATAAAAGTATATTGCGCTGCTTGTAAATTCGCTTGTAACATGACATAGTCTGAAATAGCATCATACCAGTCAACATCTTCAATTTCGCTAATTTGTGTTTGAAAATCAATATCGAGGGTTTTGCCGAGTGCTGATAACCTTTCAACTTCAGCTAAAACCGTACCGCCTGCGGCACGAAGGGTTGATATGTTATCAAACGAATTATCGATACCGGCACTTGCTTTTGATAACCCGTCTCTGAATTGTTCAATGGCCTTTTCATCATTACTGTCTAACTCGATATTAAGTGCGGCAATGGCATAATCAAGACTAGCAAAAATATCGCTTTCAGCAGGTGTACCGTCTGGCTGAGTAATGTTTGCGCCTGTCATAAAGGCTTGTAATCCGGTAAAGCTCAGTGACACTTCACGGGTATCGTCAATAAAAATATTAATTGGCGTTGTGCCACCGACATAGTTAACTTTGCCTGATTCATCAACCACAAATGGTGGCGTATCGTTTTTATTTCCGGCAAATAGATAATTGCCATTGGTATCTTTTGCATTCGCTAATGAAAGCAATTGATCTTTAAGTCCTTGTAACTTATTTGCTAAATCTTGTCGGTTTTCATCGTTTAGTGTTTCGTTACCGGCATAAACTAATGTTTCTTGAATTGATTGGATAACCGTGTTGGCTTCTTTCAATATGGTGTCTTGACGACTTAACGATTTATCAGCACTTTCACGAGCAGCTTGAAACTGATCATTTCTTGATTGTGCTTGTTTAAGTATCAATGCTTGCGAAGCGCCCATAGGGTCATCAGAAGGGGATAAAATCTTTTTGCCCGTTGCTAAATGTAAGCCCGATTTTTGCCATTTATTGTTGGTATTTAAAATACTATTTAGATTTTTTTGATACATTGAATTAGTGCTGAGGCGCATTTTTAAATCCTTTCATTATTTGGCTAAACCTAATATCGTGTCGAATATGGTTGTTGCAGCATCAATCACTTTAGCATTAGCTTGGTAATACTGCATATATACCTGCATAGAGATATATTCTTCTTCAATATTAACCCCGGATATTGATTGGTTTTGTTCGTAAATTTGTTGCGTAATATTTTGGCTCGATTGTGCCGAAATTTTTGCTGTATGCGTTTCACTACCAATGTAACTGACTAATGAAGTATAAGCGCTATTTAACGTTTTTGTACCGTTAATTAATTTTTCATTTTGTATTTCTAAAAATTTAGCTACATTACGGTTATCCCCTGAACCATTTTCATCATCAGCAATACCGGTAGCTAATTTATTCACATCTTTAACTAATAACTGTAATGAAGACGCTATGTCGGCAACGGGTTTAAGCATAAATGAATCGCCGCTAACAGCATTACCGGTTATTTCAATCGATAATCCATCAAAGATTAATTTGCCTTCTTCAAGTTGCGGTGTGATTTGCGTGTTGTCTGATAATCTGGTTACTACCCAATCGGAACCGTTATATTCAATCTTATAATCTGACGTTTTTACATCATTAACCGATTGATAATCGATGTTAACTGAGGCATTGCCTTGATTTTTGGTGTTAGCTATCGAACTTGGTTTCTGGTAGTCCAACAGTTTTTCACCTTGGTCACCATTGATATCGACACCTGACATCTGTACTTGATTAAAACGTTCCGCCAAATTTAATGCAATCAATCCTAATTGATTGCGAGATTCGGAGAGTGGTCCATCACGAAAAGCTAATAATCCATTAATTCTGCCTGATGCGATATTTTGACTGGTCAGTTCTTGAGTCGCACCAGAATTATGCGTGTAAACAATTGCATTCAAAGACGGGTCATCTTTAGACGGTTGCACTGATAAGGTGTTAACCGTTGATCCTTGTACTAAATTTAACCCGTTCGCTAATGAAATGTTATATTGTCCGTTTTGTTCTGTAACATTGATACCAACAATTTCACTTAATTCGTTGACAAGCTGATCACGTTCATCAAGCAAGGCATTGGGTTCGTTCCCGCCACTGACTGCTTGAAGCTTTGATATTTTTTGATTAAGTTCAGCAATTTGTTTGGTGTAAGCGTTGATTTGATCAACATTATTACTTAATTCAGTATTAATATTGGCGATCTGATTTTTCAAGCTCATTTCAGTTTTATTAAACTGGCTAACTAATGAAGTCAGATTGCTTATCACAGTTTGTTTGGATGATGCATCACCGGCATTGGTGGTGAGTTTATTTAAACTGGCAAATAAATTATTAAGTTGGGATGAAATACTGTTATCGTTTTCTGCCAATAAATTATCCACTTTCGACAATTCATTGTAATAAGCCTTAATCGATCCATTTTGTGATTGAGATTGCCTAAGCTGACCCACAACAAACTGATTAAAAGCTCGATTAACCGAATTAACCGACACACCATTTCCGACAAAACCAAAATTATATTTAGAGCTATTTGCTTGCTGTAAAATTTGTTGTTGACGATTATAACCAGTGGTATGCGCATTACTTATATTATTGCTAATAACATTAAGCATATTTTGTGCTGCATTTAATCCACTAATACCGGTATTCATCAATGAATTTGACATAAAAGCTCCTAAATAAATTTTCAGTTTATAATCTTATTATTAAACTAAAGTGTTATTTTCTATATCGGCTGAAATTGCTAAAACTTTAATTATTTTTTTATAAAATCTTTCTAGAAATGGTATTTCTATTAATCACCAACTTTACTTATTTTTGCTAAATTATTCTGATTGAACAGGTTGTTGTGCTTGTTTTAAAAAATCGAAGCCAGTCATATTGTTTTCATCTTCAATATATTGTTGTGCGGCTTTATTTAAAATTAAAATACTAATTCGGCGGTTGGCATCTTTGCTGTAGTTCGGCTTATTTAAACCGACGGTATCGGCCAGTCCAATAATACGTATAATTTTATTCGAATCTAACCCTCCGGCAATAAGCTCTCTTCTTGATGCATTGGCTCTGTCTGCTGATAACTCCCAGTTGCTATAACCACGATCACCTGTAATATATTGGCGTTCATCGGTATGACCTGACAGGGTAATTTTATTGGGTAGTGAGTTTATAATTGGTGCTAATGCATGTAAGATTTCTTGCATATTGGGGTGGATAACTGCACTGCCTACATCAAACATTGGTTTATCATTTGACGCTAAAATCTGAATCCTTAAGCCCATTTCGGTTATTTCGACAATTAAGTTAGCAGATAAATTTTTTAGCCTTGGATCTAATTCAAAGACTTCGTATATTTTACGAGCAGCCTCGATTAACTGTATTTTTTCGAGTTGTTTTGCACTTAAATCGGCATCAGGCGTCTTTTTTTCTTCGCCTAATGTTTTAGTAATATCATCACCGCCACCAGGAATCGGGCTTTCACTGTCACTGAGATTTTTTCCGCCGTTTTGGCCTAAAATAAGTGGTGTTCTGAAATATTCGGCAATACCTTGTAATTCTTGTGGCGTAGATTTAGCAATTAACCACATCACTAAAAATAGAGCCATCATGGCTGTCATAAAGTCAGCATAAGCGATTTTCCATGAACCGCCGTGATGTCCTCCCCCATGCCCCGATTTTTTAGCGATAATTATTCTTACTGACTTATCTTTCATTATTCTTTACTTTCTGTTTGGTTAGTATTTTGATCTTTCACTTCTTGAATATATTTTTCTAACTCAAAGAAAGATGGGCGTTCATGTGAGAAAATGGTTTTGCGACCAAATTCGATACATATTTGTGGGGCATAATCATGCATGCTGGCAATCAGTATCACTTTTGTACACTCTAATATTTTTAGATTATCAGCATTTTTTTGTTTTAAAAGCGCAGCTAATGGTGATACAAACCCATAAGCAAGCAATATTCCTAAAAATGTTCCAACCATTGCATGAGCAATGAGCTCACCTAATTCACTAGCCGGTCTATCCGCTTGAGCTAACGTATTAATTACCCCCATGACAGCGGCAACAATACCAAAGGCTGGCAATCCATCACCGACGCTTGAAATGGCATCGACCGGTTTTTCCAGCTCATGTTGATAAGTTTCGATCTCTTCATTCATTAATGCTTCGATTTCGTACACTTCCATATTACCGCTAATCATTAAACGTAAATAATCAGTGATAAAATCGCAGATCTGTGGATTGGCTAAAATTAGTGGGTATTTTTTAAATAACTCACTCTCTTTTGGATTATCTATATCGGCTTCAATGGATAAACCGCCATTTTGGCGAATTTTAGTTAAAACGGTGTACATTAAATTAATTAATGTTAAATAAAGCGTTTTATTATATTTGGAGGTTTTAAATAATTGCCCTAACGACTTGAGCGTAGCTTTTATTGCTTTTTTTTCATTACTGACAATAAATGCCCCTACAGCAGTTCCACCAATGATAAGAAATTCTAATGGTTGAAAAAGTACTGCTAAATACCCTCCACTTAGCACATAGCCCGCTAAGGCCGAAGCTATAACCACAATATATCCTATAATTATTAGCATTATTTTTCCTTTTTCTCCATTAGACAGTCGTTAATAAGTTTGATTTTTTTATTGATTTAAACGGTTATATATTTTGCAATCGCTGAATCAAAACTCTTAGGTACTGATAGCACTTGCAGGCATTTGGCATGGTTATCTTTGTGAGTTTTGTTGTTCTTTTCTGCTCTTGAAGGTGGTTGACATAAACTACAAATAAACGTGTTACTCGGCTGGTAAGCATGAGTAATAAATCGACCTTTGCACTCTTTACAACATGATTGTTGCATAACATTGCTTTCAACAAATTTGACTAAAATCCAAGCTCTGGTCAACCCTAAAACAGGCTCTTCATCATGAGATGAAGGACATTGTTCTAAGTAAAGTTGATAGGCTTTTAAAATTGATTGAATACCCGGCTTGCAACCATGTTTTACTAAAAAGTGATAAGCATTATAAAAAATGCTTGAATGAATATTCGGTTCCCAAGTCATAAACCATGTAGTTGAAAAAGGTAATAATCCCTTAGGCGGGGGGCATCCTTGAATTTCTTTGTATAATTTAATCAGTTTTCCACGGCTTAAATTTGTTTCACTTTCTAACATTTGAATTCTGGCGCCAAGCGAAATTAAACGAATAGCTAACTGAACTTCTTTGTATTTTTGAACAATACTTGTGCTGCTCATCTTAATCCCTACCTACCTATTTATTGATTGAGTCTAAGAGTAAGCTCGATAAAAGAATTCCGGTATGCATCTGTTTAATATCACCAACACGAGACTCTTGTGTTAATGTTTCCATCATTTCAGAATTTTCGAAGCGTAGCTGAAAAGCCAATTGATTTGTTTCTGATAAAACCAGCATTTGTGACGCACTTAAATTACTTAAAATGTCTGCTGTTTTTTCATCTATTCCTAATCGATACATTGCCATTATTTTATCTTTTTCAAGCATTCGCTGACTTAACAACAGTGTTGAAAGATTTAAATGATGTATACATTTAAGAATATCGTCATCTAGTATGTTTCCCAATTTAATCACCAATCCATATCTGCTTGCGTTCGCAGTAAAAAACGCAAAATTAATAAAAAAACGCTTAATTTCTTTTTTTATCATCAAAATTACATTTTTAAACGCAAAACGTCAATAAAAAAATGATTTCAATTTATTTTCGATTAATTTCGCTTGGTATTACTTTTTTTATGCTTATTTTTTATATATTGACTTTACTTTGTATTCTTTTTATTGCCTGACTATGCAATTGACTCACCCTTGATTCACTAATATCGAGCACTTTACCTATCTCTTTTAAATTTAGTTCTTCTTGGTAATAAAGTGCTAAAACCATTTTTTCCTTTTCGGGTAAGTTTTCAATTTGTTGAATAACAATATGGCGAATTTCATCATTTATAATAGATGAAAAAGGGTTATTATCATCATCTTGCTCAATAATAAAATCGACGTTATCGCCTAATTTTTTTTGAATTTCATCATACGAGCATATTTGACTATAATTTGAATCTAATAATATTTTTCGGTATTCGGTTAAAGATAGCTGTAAATATTCGGCAATTTGTTGATCATTAGGTGCAACACCTAGGCGCTGTTCTAATTCATTTATTGCACTTGTCACATCTTTAATTTTTTTTCGAGTTTGTCTTGGTAACCAGTCTCGGTTACGTAACTCATCAAGCATAGCCCCTTTTATTCTTGGGATTGCAAAAGTGGTAAAGGTATTGCCTTGTGAGGCATCATAACGTTTTATCGTGTCTAACAAACCGATATAACCAACTTGTAACAAATCATCAAGCTCTATTGTTGCCGGTAATCGAACCGCTAATTTAAGTGCTTCATTTCGGACTAAATAGATATATTGTTGCCAATCAATTTGATTCACTACACCTTGTGAGTTATACAGGCAATCACTCATATTTTGAACCAATGTTAAAAAATGCAAAATAGTATTATGACGACAATTAGATTATTTAATGGCAAGAATAAGATATTAAAAAATAGGTAATTACCATAATTAGCAATAATGATATTAAGAAATATCATTATTGCTAAGGTACAAAATTAGAGTGGGCAATTAATTCTAATGATGTGTGATTATTGTAATAAAGAAAGTACAGATTGTGGTACTTGGTTAGCTTGTGCTAAAACAGATGTACCGGCTTGTTGTAAAATTTGACCGCGGGTCATATTTGATACTTCAGTTGCGTAGTCAGCATCTTCAATTCGGCTACGAGCAGAACTTAAGTTATTAACGGTATTGTTGATGTTGTTAACAGTTGATTCAAAACGGTTTTGTACCGCACCTAGCTCACCACGTAATCCGTCAATTTTTGATAAAGCTGCATCAAGTGTTTTTAAAGGATCAGCTGTTGGGCTTGAAGAAACGTTGAATGAAGCCAGACCAAGTTCAGTACTGTCGATTTTTTTCAAATTGATTTCAATAGTTTCGCCGTCATTTGCACCTACTTGAATTTTAAGTGTTTTATCTGCTGATAATACTTTAGAACCATTGAAATCAGTTTGTTTAGATACACGGTCAATCTCTTCTAAACGTTGATCGATTTCGTTTTGGATTGACTCTAAATCGCTTTGAGAGTTAGTGCCGTTTGCTGCTTGAACAGTTAGTTCACGGATACGTTGAACGTTGTTGTTAATTTCGTTTAATGCACCTTCAGTTGTTTGCGCTAAAGAGATACCGTCGTTAGCATTACGAGCCGCTTGAGTTAATCCTTTGATGTTTGAAGAAAAACGGTTAGCAATAGCTTGACCTGCCGCATCATCTTTAGCACTGTTAATACGCATGCCTGAAGAAAGACGCTCAATAGCTGTACCAAGAACGCTTTGAGAATTATTAAGATTATTTTTTGCCATTAAAGACATAGTATTAGTATTAATTACTTGAGCCATTTTTATCTCCTTAAATATGATTAGTAAAATCAACGATATATTGAAATAATCTTCAATATCCTTGCTGATAGTTAATGTATCGGTAGTAAAAAAAGAAACTTTAATTTTTTTAATTATTAAGTTGTCGAAGTGAGCAAGTTAATTAGAATATTTGATTTATATATTGATATTAATCATAATGTTATGGTTGGTTTTCTGATTTTATTTAATTAAAAATAATAATGTCCTTATGTGCCTGTAATAAAGATCATTGTAAATCGTTAAACTTTTTGCTCAATTGGCCGATATACAAAATATTGAATAAAGACAAAAGGTGGGTTTAGTTATGTCAATGAGTATTTTGGGAATAGGTTCAGGCATTGACCTTAATGAAGTTTTAAATCAGTTAGAAGCAGTTGAAAAAGCACGTTTAACCCCTATTGCTGCACAACAAAAGGCGATTAATGCCAAAATTAGTGGTTTTGGTAAATTAAAAAGTGCATTAACAACTTTTAATACTGCCACTCAAAAGCTTCAAAATAAAGAACTCTTTAATAGCCGAACAGCAACCGGTAATGACAATTTCTTTACCACTAATGTAAATAGCAAAGCTATCTTAGGCAACTATGCAGTTAGTGTTGACCAATTAGCCACCGCTCATAGTGTGTCAACAACGGCAGTTAATGATAAAAATAGTGCTTTAGGTAACGGCAATCAAACACGAACAGTTACCATTGAACAAGCAAATGGCAAAAGCCTGAGTGTTACTTTAAATAATGATGAAACATCGCTTGAGTCAATTGCTAATGCCATTAATCAAGCCAAAGTAACTAATGAGGACGGTAGCCAAAGTGACTCAACCATGAATGCTTCAGTGGTACGTTCGGGAACAGGTAGCTATCAATTGGTTATTACCTCAAAAGAGACAGGTGAACAGCAGACAATTACCTCGATTTCATCTGATGATGAAGTATTAAATAATACTATTGGATTTGACATTAATCAGCCTGAAACGTCAAGCATGACACAAGTTGCAAAGGCGCAAGATGCGAAATTTACCTTTAATGGTGTTGCCATTACCAGTGCTTCAAATACGGTTAAAGAAGTTGTTGCTGGTGTGGATATCACGTTAAAGGCGACCACAACAACCAGTCAAACGTTAGCTATCACCGCCGATAATGAAAAAGCGCAAGAGGCAATTAAACAATGGGTTGAGGCATTTAACCAATTACAATCCACCATTTCAACTTTGACGCAGTTTACGGCTAAAGACGGAAATTCAGGCGAATTAAACAATACAAATGGCCCACTTATTGGTGACTCGACATTGCGTAATATTGATCAAAGTATCCGCTCAATATTTGCAAAAGGACAATCGGGCGAATTTTCTGTTTTAGCTCAAATTGGCATTAATATGGATAATAGTGGCACATTAACCATTAATCAAAATCAACTACAAAAAGTACTCAATGAAAATAGTGACGCAGTGGCGGCCTTATTTATTGGTGATGGTGAAACAACCGGTATTGCCAATGAAGTTTTCGCTAAAGTAAGTAGTTTTATTGATAGTGATGGGATGATTGATTCTGCCACTAATGGTTTAAATTCAACATTAAAATCATTGGATAAACGCTATGAACAGGTCAATAATTCAATAGAACAAACAGTTGAGCGTTATCGA
This sequence comes from uncultured Gilliamella sp., assembly GCA_945291235.1. The sequence goes on along the minus strand of CALYQY010000012.1, from coordinate 12,186 downwards.
GTTCAATTTACAAAATTAGATGTATTAATCAGCTCTTTAGATAGCATGAGTAACTATTTGACCACACAATTTGAAATGATGGCAAATTTGAAAAAATAAAGTAAGGAATAAAGATGTATAAAGTTGGCTCTCAAGCATATCAGCAAGTTAATTTAGAAACCTGTGTTAGTCAAGCCTCACCTCATCAACTAATCGTTTTATTATTTGATGGGGCACTTAATGCCATAAAGTTAGCTAACTTATATATCCAAAAAGGCGACATTGCCGGTAAAGGTAAAGCGATATCCAAAGCGATTAATATTGTCGATAATGGTCTTAAAAGCGCTTTAGATCTTGAACAAGGTGGTGAAATTGCCGAAAACTTAGATCGTTTATATCACTATATCAGTCAACAATTAGTTTTAGCCAATCTACATAATAGCCAAGATAAGCTACAAACTTGTTATGATTTGTTAAACAACATTGCTGATGCTTGGCGTGAGATTGCAAAATAAAAAGGAATTTATTGTGAACACTACTGCATTATTAGAAAAATATGAACAGTTTAATTATGTCATTGAACAGATGTTAATTAATGCGCGTAATAATGATTGGGAATTATTATTAAGTTGGCAACCAAAATATGTTCAACTAGCCAAACGTATTATGTTCAACGAAGATTTAACTGAAATTGATAAAATACCGCAACAACATCAAGATATGGTGAAAATGTACGTTAAAAATATATTTAGCTATCAACAACAATTAACCCAACTGGTTATCACTCGCCATACTCAGCTCAAAGAGTTGATTGGCGAACAGGTTGATTATCAAAATAAAATAAGTCGTTATCAAGAAATTGCCAGCTTAATGTAAGTCGGGCAATAGCGTTGATAAAATCCTACTACTAAACTGTTGAAGCTGATTTTTGCTTATTAGCTGCTGCGATTAGCAATAAATTGGCTTTTACATCAAATCAGCGAATATCTAAAAAACAAAAAGTTAATTATTGATAATAAACATCAATAATTAAACATTCATATTCATTATCTCTTGATATGCCGAAACCAGTTTATTACGAACTTGAATACCAAATTGTAACGATACTGAGGATTTTTGGAGATTGACCATAACTTCATTCAATGAAATATTGGGCTCTCCCATTTCAAAAGCTTTAGCTTGATTATTTGCCAAAATTTGTGCATCACTAATTTTGTTTAAAGCTAAATTTAAATGCGCAGCAAAACTTTGATTATCTGACAAAGGTTGTTTCGAGAAGGTATTGGTTGCTGGTGATAATGCTATTAGCTGAGGATGATTAAATGTATTGATTGTATTCATTGATAGGCAAAGTACTTTTGTTGAGCTTGATTGACGTGGTAATGAAATTATCATATTGCTAAAAATTTAAAAGGGATAACTAAGGGGAAAAGGGTCGGCTTTTTTAGCTATTGAATTTTCTAAATAGACTGATAATAGAGCATAGAATTAATCTGATCAGTTTAGAATTAGGATATTTATGGATAGCCAGACTGTTGGTAATAAAGGCAAGTCTTTATTTAATAAGTTACCTTTTATCAATCAATTCAAACAAAATCGTAAAATGCTATTGCTTATCATTGGGGTAGTGATAGTGGCAATAAGTAGTATCGCCTATTTATGGCTTAAAGATGATGATTATGGGGTTTTGTTTAGCAATCTAAATGATAAAGATGGCGGTGAAATCATTAGCCAACTTGATAAAATGAATATCCCTTATCAATTTTCATCATCTGGCTCAACCATATTAATACCTGAAGATAAAATTTATCAGACCCGTTTACGTATTGCACAGCAAGGACTGCCAAAAGGTGGGGCAGTTGGATTTGAATTGCTCGACAAAGAAAGTTTTGGCATGAGCCAATTTAATGAGCAGATTAATTATCAACGAGCGTTAGAAGGCGAGCTATCAAGAACGATTTCAATTATCAGCAGTGTTGATGATGCTAGAGTTCATTTAGCTATGCCTAAACCTTCATTATTTGTCAGAGAACGAAAATTCCCGTCAGCATCGGTTGCTCTCACTTTATTACCCGGACGAAGTTTATCACAAGGTCAAATTGATGCCATTATTCATTTAATTTCAAGTAGTGTACCTGAATTACAAGCGGATAAAGTCACGATTATTGATCAGCGTGGTCATTTATTAACGGGCGAAAAATACCGTGATAGTAATGTTAATGTTGCACAGTTGGAATTTAGTGAACGAATCGAAACCGGTATTCGTGAGCGGGTAGAAAAAATTATTATTCCTATCTTAGGTAAATCAAATGTCATGGTACAGGTTAATGCGGAAGTCGATTTTAGTCGTCAAGAATCCACATCAGAAACCTTTGACCCTAATAGTGATATGGCTAATCAAACTGTTCGCAGTAAGCAACAAGTAGAAAATCGGCAATTAGCTGCTAACAGTGGTATTGGTGGTGTGCCGGGCGCTTTATCTAATCAACCGGTACCTAATTCAAGTGCCCCTATTGATGAACAAAGTGATAAAGAAGATAAAAACAATAAACAACAAAACTACAATTTACAAACCAATAATACATTGAATTTTGAAGTTAATCGTCAAGTTGTTCACAGCAAAATACCGGAAGGACGCATTAAACGTTTATCGGTTGCTGTTTTGGTCAATTATAAGTTTGTCAATACAGAGCAAATGGAAAAAACGGATGACAAGCAAGATGACAGCGCAAAAGAAGCGACAGAGCAGTGGGTAAAGCTAGATAAAGATGAACTTGCCAATATAGAAGCATTAGCTCGTCAAGCTATGGGCTTTTCTGATCTACGAGGCGATAGTCTGACCGTGGCCAATCTGAAATTTACCGATCAGGTTGATGATGATAATCAAACCTTTGCTTTTTTAAACTCGTATGAATTTTATGATTTGCTCAAAATGGGCATTAAATATCTGATTTATATTTTAATTGCATGGTTTGCGTGGAAGAAAATGTTACGTTCATTATGGATAAAATTACAGCGACAGTTATTGCATTCGACTAATCAATCTTCTGATGCTTCATCAAGTGGAGAAGAGAAATTAGATTACAAAGCACACAGTAAACAACAACAGAAAATCTTTGAAGATAACATGCAGCAGCAACAATATATTCGTAAGATTGTCGAGAAAGATCCTCGTGTAATGGCGTTAATTATACGTGGTTGGTTAAATAATGAGGGCTCCGAATAATGACCTTAAGTCAATCCCAAAAAGCAGCGACAGTTTTAATGGTGTTGGGTGAGGATCTTGCCTCTCAGGTTATGCAGTACCTCAGCCCAAAAGAAGTACAACAAATTAGTAGCGCAATGATGTCTTTGCCACAATTTTCGCAAGATCAATTAAAAGGCATACTTAATGAGTGCCAAGTCACACTTGAAGAGTGTGCGGTATTAAATACCGATACCAACGGCTATTTGCGTTCAATACTCGAAAAATCGATTGGTAGTGAAAAAGCTGGCCGATTACTTGATGAATTATTGAAAACAGACCGAGAGGAAGCAACAGACGGGCTTGAAATGCTTAATTTTGTTGATGCAGCACGGGCAGTTGATTTGGTGAAAAAAGAGCACCCACAAATTATTGCAACCATATTAGTTCATCTCAATCGTGATTTAGCCGCTGAAATATTAAATCTATTTGATGATGAGTTGCGTAATGATGTGATGTTACGTATCGCAACCTTTGGTGGTGTTGAACCTTCAGCATTACAAGTCCTGTCTACTTCGTTATCAACCTTACTGCACGGACAAAATATTAAATTGAACAATCTTGGTGGTATCCGCACTGCGGCTGAAATCATTAACTTGATGAAATCACAGCAAGAAGAGCTGGTTATCAACGCATTGCGTGATTATGACGGTGAGCTTGCACAGAAAATTATTGACGAAATGTTCTTATTTGAAAATCTGGTTGAAGTTGATGATAGAAGTATCCAACGTTTACTCAAAGAAGTTGATAACGAGACATTAATTATTGCATTAAAAGGCGCATCACTCTCATTACGTGAAAAATTATTAAGTAATATGTCGCAACGTGCTGCATCTATCTTGCGTGAAGATTTAGAAAATCGACCGCCTGTTAGATTGTCACAAGTTGAAACTGAACAGAAGAAAATTTTGGTTATTGCACGTAGGTTAGCTGAAACCGGTGAAATGATCTTAAGTAGTGGTGATGATGAATATGTCTAATCATTCAAATGCGATAAGTTGGCAACCACTAAATTTTCAAGATTTATCCGCATCGGAATTATCACAATTAACAAAACCAATACACGAGTTAGACATTGTCGAACTGGACTTGCTTGCAGAAGTTGAAGCTGAGTCGGCTGTTATGCAAGTCGATCCGCTGGAAATTGAGCGAGAGTTGGAAAATATTCGACAGCAAACCAAAGAACAAGCTTATCAAGAAGGATTTAATTTAGGCAAACAAGAGGGGATTAACGTTGGTCATCAAGCCGGTTATGAGCAAGGTTATCAACTTGGTCAACAAGAAGGGCGAGCCCAAATTGAGGAGCAGCTTAATGATGAAAAACTAAATGCTGTTAAATCAATTAGTAATTTAGTAACCAATTTTCAGCAAGCTATCGACGATATTGATGCACTAATCGTACCTAAATTATTTGATTTGGCCTTAGTTGCTGCCGAAAAAACAGTTGGCTCTATCACCAAAGTACGGCAAAAACAATTAATGCAGACAATTAAAGCGCTAGTTCAAGAGTGTTCAATGTTATCCAAACCGCTATCATTGCATCTTAATCCGAGTGATTTGCAATGGCTAGAGCTTCTGCTGAATGAACAAACTAACCAAAATGAATGGCAAATTGTTCCAGATGCCAGCATTGAGCCGGGCGGGTGCAAGGTATTTACTGATACCAATGAAATTGATGCATGTATTGCCGAACAATGGAAAATAATGTCTGAATGTATACATGGGGATAAGCAATAGCGTGGCGTTTGGTTCTCAATGGATGGCTAAGATTGATCGGGCAACAACGCAACTGCAATCTTTATCTTTGATTCGGCAATATGGGCGATTAGTTAAAGCATCCGGATTAGTCTTAGAAGCGGTCGGATTAAAACTACCGTTAGGCTCAAACTGCTTTGTAGAGCGACAAACGCATGGAAAAATTGAAGCGGTTGAGTGTGAGGTTGTTGGTTTCAATGAGCAAACACTATATTTAATGCCATTTGAATCAACTGACGGTATTTTGCTTGGTGCCAGAGTATATACCTCCCAATACGATTTAGCCCATTTTAGTCATAAAGTTTTGCCAATTGGTATGGGCTTATTAGGGCGAGTAGTTGATGCAATGGGTAAACCACTTGACGGAAAACCGTTGCCAGAACATATCGAATATGAAGGATTAGCCAGTAAATCACTCAATCCACTACAGCGCACGCCTATTAGTCAGGTGTTAGATGTTGGCATTAGAGCTATTAATGCTTTACTCACTGTTGGTCAAGGACAACGGATGGGATTATTTGCCGGTTCCGGTGTGGGTAAAAGTGTATTACTGGGCATGATGGCTCGTTATACAAAGGCCGATATTATTGTTGTAGGATTAATTGGCGAACGTGGACGAGAAGTTAAAGATTTTATTGAAAATATCCTTGGTGAAGAAGGACTTGCCCGATCAGTTGTGGTCGCCGCTCCTGCTGATGTTTCGCCTTTACTGCGCTTACAAGGTGCAACCTACGCCACCAAAATTGCCGAAAACTTTCGAGAACAAGGATTCAATGTGTTACTCATCATGGATTCTTTAACCCGTTATGCCATGGCGCAACGAGAAATCGCTTTGGCAATTGGTGAACCGCCTGCAACTAAAGGGTATCCACCGTCCGTCTTTGCCAAACTACCGGCCTTAGTTGAGCGAGCGGGTAATGATGCGCAAGGTAAAGGTGCGATTACCGCTTTTTATACGGTATTAACAGAAGGCGATGATCAGCAAGACCCAATTGCCGATTCGGCAAGAGCAATTTTAGATGGTCATATTGTATTGTCACGCCAGCTTGCAGAATCAGGGCATTACCCTGCTATTGACATAGAAGCGTCGATCAGCCGTGTAATGACCGATTTGACTGCACCGGAAGATGAACGAAAATCACGTTTATTTAAACAACTTTTTTCCAGCTTTCAGCGTAATCGTGATTTGATTAATGTAGGGGCTTATGTATCGGGCACCGATCGATTATTAGATCAAGCGATCAAGTTGTTTCCGGCGATGCAGCATTTTTTACAACAAGGGATTGATGAGCATTGTAGTTATCAAGAAGCTTATCAGCAGTTGTTAAGTATAGTTGGTTCTTAAGTTGTCAGTTAGGAAATAATAATGAATAAGCAAAATCCGGGACAATTTGCATTTTTAACGTTAAAAAAATTAGCCCAAAAATCGGTTGATAACACATTAATAAAATTGAAACATGCTCATGATAATCAACGTAATGCGCAGTCGCAGCTTAATGTATTAAATGATTATTATACCGAATATCAACAACGATTAAATGATGCACTATCAAACGGCATTAAAGGGTGTGAGTTAAGTAATTTTAATGCATTTATTTCAGCAATTGAACATGGTATTGAACAACAAAAAAAGTTGTTATTAACGTTGGATATCAAACAAAAACAGATCACCAATGAACTTAATCAATCGCAAAAAAATTTAAATACTTTTACAACGCTGCTCAATAAACAACATCAAAAATATATGCAACAACAAAGTCGTTTACAGCAAAAAATGACCGATGAATTTGCCCAACAGCAATTAGCAAGGAGAGCATTGAATGAATATTAATCTCACCAGTGATATATCATTAAACACATCTCAACAATTAGAATTTAATCAAACCGATCCGTCGTTTGCTGACGGTGAGTTATTTCAGCAACTTTTAGCGCAAAACCAAAAGCAAATAGTTGTCACCGAAAATGGTCTAACGGCTGAATCTGATATTGTCGATAAATATGATGAAGGTGATGTCAGTGATATCTTAATCGCCATGGCTAATCCATTCGATACGTTTAACTTACAACAAACGAGCTTAACAATTGATTGCTCATTCAACCAAGGTGAAATGGGTGAAGATCACATCTCGACAATCAATACTAAATTGACTGATTCGTTGATGTTAGATAAGGTAGTTGAAGATAGTGGCGAGCAATATGCGGCGATTGACATTCGATCAGCTCAACGATTACTTATTTCAATTAATGAAAGCGAGCAATTTTATAGTAAAACTTCGGTGAAAGATCAGGTGACACACTTATCAAATTCAAACAGCGACGAGCAAACTATCGAGCATGCCAACGTTGATAAAGTACAAAGTTATCTCTCACCTTTGCAAACTAGTATCAATACTCAAAATACGACACCGAGTTTTAACTCTATTGTTGAGCAAATGGAACAGCTCAATAATATTGAAAACATAAGCCCAATTAATTTAGAGCAATCATCCTCTTTTTTTAATGTGGTTGACGGGCAAAATTTTCTGACTACTTTACTGCCGTCTACGATGCCTAATTCGGAAGTTTTTGCCATGAAACTTCCGATGCCGATTGATGTCTCAAAATGGCAAACATCATTAACTGAAAAAATTACCATGATTTGTCGTCAAGGTGTACAAAATGCTGAAATTAAACTACACCCCGAAACATTAGGATCGTTACATATCAAACTTGCTATGATTGATGATAAGCTTAATCTTCAAATGCTGGCTGCACATAATGCCGTTAAAGGCGTATTGGAGTCGGCATTACCCTATCTTAAAACTTCGCTTGAAGAGCAAGGGATGACATTACAGCATACCGATATCAGAGAGTTTTCAATGAAGAATGATTCAGAACAATCATCAAGTGATCCCCAACATAAAGAATTTATGGATGAATTATTACCAGATGATTTTGATGAATCAATCGAGCAATCTCATCAAGAAAAGATATCGACTTATTCCGGGCTCAGTATCTTTGCTTAAATAGTGATGATGTTAATAACCTAATGTCTGTTACCAATTAAAGCTGAAAAGGTCGAATAGGTGGTATTTTTATTGCCTATTCTTCAAATTAATTCTTTTTGCATGATTTATTATTTTTATAATTTTTTGCTATTTATTTAGCTATAAATTTTCTTTATTTTTATTGAGATAATAATAATTATGCCAACTACACAAAAAAAAATAAGTGTTTTTAACTTAATACTTATTCTCATTACTTTGTTAGCCTTAGGTGCTGCTGCTTATTTGTGGTTACAAAATAAATCCAAAAATACCGTCCAGGCTCAAGAAGAGGTGGAAATTGTGTCACCGGTTTTTTTAACATTAAAACCTTTCACTATATCACTACCAACCTCAGAAAAGAGTGTTGATATTAATAAAATTCTCTATGTTGGTATGGTATTACGCGTTGCTAATGAAGAGCAAAAAACGGTGTTATTAGAATATCTACCGGAAGTAAGAAGCGATGTATTACTTTTAACTTCTAAACAGTATGTCAGTGATCTTAAAAAAGAAGCCGGCAAAATCGATTTACAAGAACAAATTAAGACAGCTTTATCACGCCAATATGATGCAAAACATAAGGTAAAAATTGATGAAGTATTATTTACTGATTTTATTATACGGTGATTTCTATGTCCGATAAGTTCAAATCTACTGTCAATAATAGTGAGCCTTCCGATACCGAGTTATTGGATAGTTCATCAATGAAAAAAAATGATAACGGATTTGATACTCAAACCCTACAAGGTAAAAAAACCGAAGTAAAACCTTATGATTTATCGGTTAAACATAGTTTTATTCCTGAGCGTTTAACGGCATTAGAAATTATTAATGAACGTTTTGCCCGGCAATTTAGGATCGGTTTATTCAATTTATTGCGCCGTAATACTGACGTGATTGCTTCGCCAATTGAAACACAAACGTTTAAAGAATTTTCAGAAGTTTCATCTACCTATCATTTAAATTTAGTTCACCTTAATCCTTTACGGGGCACAAGTTTATTTTCATTTTCACCTGAAATTGTTTTTATTGTCGTCGATACGCTATTTGGTGGTGATGGGCATGCCGCCAAAGTGGAAACCGAAGGGCGAGAATTTACCCATACTGAGCAACAGATCATTAAACGGGTATTAGAGCTTGCATTAACGATTTATCAAAATGCTTGGACAGATATTTACACTATTGAAACAGAATATATTCGATCAGAAGTACAAAGCAAATTTACTAATATCACCAGCTCACCTGACGATGTGGTTTTAGCCACAACGTTCAAAGTGGAGATTGGAAACAGTAAAGCTACGTTTTGTATCTGCATTCCTTATGCAATGGTTGAACCTATCAAAGAGTTATTAATCAAACCACCGATTGAGCAACAAACTTATCAAGATGACAATGTTTGGATGAGCTCGTTAACCAGTGGTATTAAACAATCAACCGTTGAATTAGTCGCCAACTTCACTCAAATTCAAACGACTGTCGCAAAACTATTGGCATTAAAAGTCAATGATATTTTAGATATAGAAAAGCCTGATAGCCTTGATGTCACAATTGGCGGTGTGCCAGTATTAAAAGGGCATTATGGTCGAGTGAATAAACAATACGCAATTCAAGTAGAACAGGTAAGTAATCCTGTATTAGAACAATTGAATGAAGGAGTGTTCAATGACTGATATCAAACAAAATAGCGATGATACTCAATCTCAAAATGAAACAAATGATAAGCCAACCACACAAGATGTGATCTTTGAAACATTATCACCACAACAATCCGAAGTGAAAAAACAAGATATAAATCTTATTTTGGATATTCCGGTTAACTTAAGTGTCGAGCTTGGCAGAACTAAAATGGCAATTAAAGATCTGTTAAATTTAACACAAGGTTCAGTGATTGCTTTGGACGGATTAGCCGGTGAGCCATTAGATATATTAATTAATGGTTATTTAATTGCTCAAGGTGAAATTGTGGTGGTCGGTGATAATTATGGCGTACGTATAACCGATATTATTACGCCTTCAGAACGTGTACGCCGATTGAGTCGCTAATGAATAACATAACAGCGCCAACTATGGCAAGTACCAGTTCAACAACAATGCCCTCTGATATGAATTTTTATTCACAAGTCGGCTCATTGTTCGCAATTTCATTAATCGGTGTGATAGCCATTATTGTGTTGTTAGCTTGGTTGGTTAAACGTATTAACAGGAAAAAGCGTGGCGAACAACTTATGGAAGTTAAAGCTACTTTCAACATTAGTCCTAAAGAACGGGTTGTTCTCATCTATGTCGATCATAAACTCCTTGTTGTGGGGATCACGCCACATCAAATGACACTACTGCATACGATCAATGAGCAGCGCACCGAAATGCTGTTAGCCAAACCACCCGAAACGAATGAAAGTGAAAAAGATAGCTTGTTTCACCAACTATTACAGTCAGCGTTAAAATCTAAAAAGGAGTAACAAATAGTGTGGTCAAAATGGGTTATTTTGCTCAGCTTATTGTTATTTAGTTTCTATAGTTCTGCTGATGTCACGCCGCTGTCGATTATGACTCAGACATCATCTAATGGTGTACAAAGTTGGTCATTACCTGTTGAAACTTTAGTGTTTCTGACTTTACTGACATTCATACCGGCTATTTTATTATTGATGACGAGTTTTACACGCATCATCATTGTTTTAGGTTTATTACGTAATGCGCTGGGCACTCAGTCAGCCCCGCCTAATCAGGTTATTTTAGGTATTGCACTGTTTATGACTTTTTTTATTATGTCGCCAGTGACCGATAAAATCTATCACGATGCGTATATTCCTTATTCACAAAATCAAATTACCATGCAAGAGGGGTTAGCCAGCGCCAGCAAACCACTGCGTGAATTTATGTTAACCCAGACACGTGAAAACGATTTAGCACTGTTTGTTAATATGTCGCATGCTGGTGATATTCAAACTCGTGACGATATTCCATTAACTGTGCTTGTACCGGCTTTTGTGGTCAGTGAATTAAAAACCGCATTTCAGATCGGATTTACCTTGTTTATTCCGTTTTTAGTCATAGATTTAGTGGTTGCCAGCACCTTAATGGCGCTAGGGATGATGATGGTTCCACCGGCAACGGTTTCCCTGCCATTTAAAATAATGTTATTTGTGTTAGCAGATGGTTGGCACCTGTTATTAGGCTCTTTAGCACAAAGTTTTTTTAGCTAATAGCGATTTGATTAAGGAACGATATGCCCTCTGAATATATTAGCACGTTAGCCATGCAAGCGATTAAAGTTGCCGCTTCATTGGCGGGTCCAATACTGTTAGCTGCTTTAATTACCGGTTTAATTATCAGTTTATTGCAGGCAGCAACCCAAATTAACGAAATGACATTATCATTCATTCCTAAAATTATAGCGGTTATTGTGGTGTTAATCATTTTAGGCCCAACAATGCTTTCGACAATGATTGACTATATTCGGATTGTTATTACTGATATTCCTAATTTAACCAGTTAAGCGTTATGGATATTCAGACGCTTTTCAATATCGATTTCTTCTCTTGGATTAAAGGTTGCTTCTTTCCCTTTGTGCGTATTTTGGCTTTGATTATGGTTGCGCCCATTACCGGTGAAAAAGAGGTGCCTAACCGTGTAAAAATAGCATTAGCCTTAATCATTGCGATGCTGTTGCCGTCTTCACCGCTCAGTGATGACTTATCGATATATTCTTTAACCGCGATTTGGATGATCGCTCAGCAAATTATGATTGGTGTGATGATTGGTTTTGCTATGCAGTTAGCGTTTATCTCTATGCGGTTTTCCGGCGAATTGATTTCTATGCAAATGGGATTAGGCATGGCAACTTTTTTTGATCCCATAGGAGGACCTTCCACATCTGTGTTATCAAGATTAATTAATGTAATCGCCTTACTGATTTTTTTAAATCTCGACGGCCATTTATGGTTGTTGTATGGCTTATCAAATAGCTTTAATATTATTCCAATAGCCGCCGATCCTTTAAATCACAATGGTTATTTAACCGTCATTGAGATGAGTGGTTTGCTCTTTATCAATGGTTTAATGCTAGCATTACCATTACTGACATTACTATTGATAGTCAACTTAGCTTTAGGGCTATTAAACCGAATCACACCGCAACTCTCCATTTTTGTAGTCGGTTATCCGATGACCCTATTATTA
>CALYQY010000011.1 GCA_945291235.1 uncultured Gilliamella sp. | reverse complement strand
CAACACCTCGATTGTTACGTAAAACCAATAGACTTTCGACTTCTAAATGCCAAAGCGGGTAAAATACCGTTGCAGCACCACCACGAACACCGCCTTGTGAACAGGATTTTACCGCTGTTTGAAAATATTTATAAAAAGGAATACAACCGGTGTGGAAAGCTTCACCACCACGAATTGAACTACCAAGCGCTCGAATTTTGCCCGCATTAACACCAATACCTGCACGTTGTGACACATATTTGACAATTGCGCTTGCCGTCGCATTAATAGAATCTAAGCTATCATCACATTCGATAAGTACACATGAACTAAATTGGCGTGTTGGGGTGCGAACACCGGCCATAATTGGCGTTGGTAATGAAATTTTAAAAGTTGAGACTGCATCATAAAAGCGTTTGATGTAGCTAAGACGCGTATCTTTAGGGTAATTAGCAAAAAGACAAGCTGCGACTAAAATGTATAAAAACTGTGCGCTTTCATAAATCTCGCCTGTTACCCGATTTTGAACTAAGTATTTTCCTTCAAGCTGTTTTACTGCCGCATATGAAAAAGACATATCACGCCAATGATCGATAATTTTATCCATTTGTTCAAACTCTTCTTGCGTATAATCTTCAAGTAAGTGTTTGTCATAACGGTCACTTGCCACTAGTTTTTTTACATGTTCATAAAGTGGTGGAGGAGTAAATTGGTTATACGCTTTTTTACGTAAATGAAAAATGGCTAAACGTGCAGCCAAATATTGATAATCTGGTGAATCTTGCGATATAAGATCAGCGGCAGCTCGAATAATTGTTTCATGAATATCAGATGTTCGGATCCCATCATAAAATTGAATATGTGAACGTAATTCAACTTGAGATACCGAAACATTTTCTAATCCTTCTGCTGCCCATGTAATTACCTTGTGAATTTTATCAAGATTGATAGGTTCTTTCTTACCATCTCGCTTGGTCACAAATATTGATTTATTCATTTTCCATCCAGTTTTATCCCGTTTTTTGTGGAGCTTATCATAATTGATATTTGTCAAAATATACAATATATAGTGCCTATTAATCATTTTATTACTATATATAGTGTATTTATTAGTCAGTTAACATTTTTTTATTTTGTTAACTATCGGTTAGTAAACGTTTTTTTCTGTAATAAAATAAAATGGTTTAGAAAGGTTTTACTTATGAATCATTTTTGGTTTTTATAACGTTGAATTGCGCTTGCTTTATTTTGGGCTTCTAACCATGCAAGTTTATCGGCATAATTTTTTTCTGCACCACGATCAGTTGGTTGATAATATTTACTATCGGCCATTTCAGGCGGAAAATAATTTTCACCTGCTGCAAAAGCATTAGGTTCATCATGTGCATAACGGTATTGTGCTCCATAGCCCAAATTTTTCATTAGACTGGTTGGTGCATTACGTAAATGTTCAGGTACATCATAGTCTGGCTTAGACTGCGCGTCACTCATAGCTTGTTTGAAAGCAAGATAGACGGCGTTACTTTTTGGTGCACAAGCCATATAAACTATAGCTTGCGCAATGGCGCGTTCTCCCTCGGCGGGGCCAACACGCGTAAAACAATCCCACGCCGCCAATGCAACTTGCATTGCTCTTGGATCAGCATTGCCGACATCTTCAGAGGCAATTGCCAGTAATCGACGAGCAACATAGAGGGGATCACCACCGGCAGTAATGATTCTTGCATACCAGTATAATGCAGCGTCAGGCGCAGAACCACGAATTGATTTATGGACGGCAGAAATCAAATCATAATATCGGTCACCTTGATTATCGAATCTGGCACTACGCTCACCCATGACTTCTTTGAGTAACGCTGGTGTTAGTTCATTGCCACCGGACATATCCACTAATAATTCAAGTGTATTCAGTGCACGTCTGGCATCCCCCCCGACAAATTCAGCAATCTGTTTTTTTGTTTCTGGTGGTAACACGACATGTTTATTGCCATAACCTCGAACCGGATCATCAATGGCTTGTTGTAAAATATTTTCGATATCGGCATTGGTTAATGATTTGAGTAAATAAACCCTAGCTCGTGATAACAGCGCTGAATTGAGTTCGAATGACGGATTTTCAGTTGTCGCCCCAATAAAAGTAACTGTACCATTTTCAACATAAGGCAAAAATGCATCTTGTTGGCTTTTATTAAAACGATGAACTTCATCAACAAATAAGATCGTACGGATACCCGCTTGCTGATTGATTTTTGCTCGCTCAATGGCTTCACGAATATCTTTGATTCCGGATGTGACTGCCGAAACTCTTTCAACTTTAGCATGAGCATGATGCGCTATAATTTCAGCTAATGTGGTTTTCCCAGTTCCCGGAGGCCCCCATAAGATCATTGAATGGAGGTTTCCGGCTTCAATGGCTTTCGGTAATGGTTTTCCTGCTCCTAGTAGCTGAGTTTGTCCAATGTATTCTGATAAATTACGTGGACGCATTTTTGCCGCTAAAGGCTGAAATTCATCGGTCGTAAAATCAAATGACATGCTAGGCATAACAGGTGGTATCCAAGTTTGAAAAATTCATTATATTATATACTTGTTAATTGATAAGTGAAAAAGAAAAGAAAATAACTTTTCGAACTTAACGAAAAACGGTAATATTTTGACCTAATCAGATTTACGAACACTATTTAACGCTTTGTTATAGATAAAAAAAGTAAGGATTCGTTATGAAACAATTTTTAGTATTAATGGGATTATTAGTTAGCGTATCCGCTTGGGCAGGTGATAAAGAGGTCTTACAACAGCGTTTAGACAAAGTTGACGGATTTTATGCACGCTTTTCACAAGATGTAAAAACAGCAGATAATCAGCAAGTTCAGGAAGGAAAGGGGGATCTTTGGGTAACAAGACCTTACTATTTTAATTGGAAAATGACAGAGCCAGAGGAAACAACTATTATTTCGGATGGAAGTAATATGTGGGTCTATACGCCAACAGTCGAACAAGTCACAGTGATGGATTTAAAAAAAGCCGTTGATAATCGTTTAATGCTTTTAATTACCGATAATCATAATCCTATTTGGAACCACTATCAAGTTACACGTAAACAAGATTCATTCACTTTAAAGCCGACAGACAGTTCAAGTCAGAATTTTATCATTTCAGTGTTACCAAGCGGAATGATTTCCAATTTTACGATTATTGAGGAAGATGGACAACGCAGTTTTTATGATCTATCGCACCAAAAACTTGGAAAAGTAGAACTCAGTAAGTTTCATTTTGAACCGCCTTTAGGCATTCAAATTGACGATCAACGATAAGTGATCAATGCGTTTAAAGTAATAAAAGTCATTATCGATTATCATTTTGAGCCTTAAACACAAGATAGCGTCAATTAATTTTGCTAAATTTATTTTTAATTAGTTGATAGCTACGAGTGAGTTAAAGCTTGATGATTTGTTTAGTTTAGTCTAATTCATTGTTATTGATACTAATGACGGGATTATCAGAAAATAAATAGTGATCACGTCTTGTTTCAAAATCTTTATTTGCAGCATCAAAAAGTGCTTTTTTAGTGTTTTCTAAATGCTGCCACATCGCTAATTTTGCTGCTTGAGGATCTCGATTAATTAAAGCTTCCAAAATTTGGTTATGTTCAT
This sequence comes from uncultured Gilliamella sp., assembly GCA_945291235.1. Next base: position 32,046 of record CALYQY010000011.1, on the reverse strand, counting down.
CTGCCCAATTATTAATGGTTTGTTCTGGCATATTTTCATGAAGTTTTTTCCATAAAGGATTTAACGTGCGCTGTTGCCATGTTTCTTCAACAATGATAGTTAAAGCACTGTTACGAGTAATCATGGCAATCTGAGTATGGAATTTAATATCCCAATAGGGATCGCGATGATGATCTTCTTTTTGAGCATTATGTTGAATTTCTAATAATTTAACAATATCTCCCTTGGTGATTTGTGTGGCAGCAAATTCAGCAATATTACTTTCAATAAGTTGGCGTGCTTGCAACAGTTCAAAAGGCCCACTTTTTACAAAATTTAATCCTCCTGAAGTTGATGAAAGGTTTTTAAGCGAGCTATTGCCAATAACGTGGATACCCGATCCTTTACGTGCTTCAACAAAACCTTCAACTTCTAACATGATTATTGCTTCTCTTACGACAGAACGACTAACTTTTAACTCTTCGCACACCAATCTTTCTGAAGGTAATTTGCTTCCTATTGGGTAAATACCGCTAATAATCCGATTTTTTAATTCTGATGCGATGACTTGATAAAGCCTGTGATATTCATTTTGTTTTTCGGTCATAATTTATTTTTTTAAAATACCTAAGTCGTTTAAATATAACCTTAAAATAACATCTAATTGATTAGAGTTAAATAATGTAACTCTAATTTTTTTTATACTATTTTTATCAATTCTTACATAACTGACAAGTCGATAAACCATCTTAAATTGTTGTTATATTTTAGCTATATCATGTGTGTCAACTTTTTAGATTGTCATATATGTTTGAGTTAAATTTGATGTCTTTTTCACTAAATTTATATATCTAATATAGGTTAACTATCTTGCAGTTATAAGTTAGATTTTTTAGGGATACTTAACCGTGTTACATTTTATCGTCTCACGCATGTTGCTGAATCGACATTCCTCATTTTTTGATCATTTAAAACACAGTTAATAGCGTCTAATTAAAACATTTTTAATCATTCAATGGGTAAACCCACCTTGTTGCGATTTATGAATTAAAAAGTTGTCTGATATCTTGTTTTAAAGTTCAACGTTCAAATTTTTTTGAATTTATCAGCATAATGATTATCTTACTTTTAGATTTACCTATTGTTAACAAAACACCATGATGAATTTTGCTGTTTATTGCAAGTCTTAGAAATAATTTTTGATGTGGATCACATTTATCCAATAAACCCATTAAAGCTAAATTTTTAGCTCTTTATATTCCTTATCAGTGGTTAACTCTTCATAGGATAAATTATGACAAGTGAATTTTATAAAAAACCAACTTATTGGTTTGCTTCCTGTTATAGCTTTATGTATTACGCAGCAGGCAGTTTTGTTTTCTCTTTTTACTCAATTTGGCTTAGTAAAGAGATTGGTTTAACAGCGAAACAAACAGGTATCATTTATTCATTTAACTACTTTATTTCGTTAATTATCATGATTATATATGGTGTTTATCAAGATAAATTAGTCTTAAAAAAACACCTTATTTGGTTTCAAAGTATTATTATCACCTGTGCAGCACCTGCATTAATTTATATTTATGAACCACTTTTAAAGCATAACTTTTATGTTGGTGTGATTTTTGGCAGTTTCTTTTTAGGATTTGGTTGGGTCGCAGGTATGGGATTGATTGATTCATATTGTGAAAAGATTAGTCGGGCGTTTGGATTTGAATTTGGACAATGTCGAACTTGGGGCTGTATTGCTTATGCAGTAGGGACTTTTATCGCCGGAATTTTAATAAGTATTAATCCCCATCTTAATTTTTGGGCAGCGTCAATTGTCGGTCTCTGTTTTATGATTTTAAATCTCAATTTCAAACCTGACTTAACTCAATCCTCAAGTGTGGTATTTCAAAAGAAAGAAAAATTGACCTTTAATGAAATCCTTTCTGTGTTTGCGCTCAAAAAGTTTTGGATATTTGTTATTTATGTATTAGGCACTTATAGCCTTTATAATATTTATGATCAGCAACTGTTTCCTGTCTATTTCACACAACAATTTACCGATGTAAATGATGGTTATCATTTATATGGTTTATTAAATTCTTTTCAAGTGTTCTTAGAAGCTGCAGTCATGTTTTGTGTTCCTTTTGTTGTTAATCGAGTTGGCGCAAAAAATGCACTTATTTTTGCTGCATTTATATCGGCATCACGAATATTTTTAACTGCTCATGTTGATAGCATTGTCATTATATCCATTATTAAGCTGATGCATTGTTTAGAAATTTCAACCATTTTAGTCTCAGTATTTAAGTATATTGATAACAATTTTAATGCTCGTCTTTCTGCCACTGTTTTTCTGATTGGTTATCAAGTCGCAGGTTCAGTTGGGGTTATTTTGTTCTCAACTTATGTTGGCGACATTTATGATACCGCTGGCGCCGCAACGACGTTTAATAATTTAGGTTTGGTGGTTTTAGGTTTTATGATTTTTGCCATTTTCTTCTTAAGTCGAGACCAAAAAGCAAACACATTAAAAAAAGATTAATAAAAACACATATCTTTTAGACGGTAATAATAAGAATTTATTAAGACATATTAAGGATTAAAAATGAATATATTCAATTCAGTGACACAATTTAACTTTGAACAAACTCGAACTATTTCACCTGAAAATATGACAGGCGAAAAGGGTAAGTCTTGTATGAAAGCGAGTGCTTTAGGCCCTAGCCGTAAAGGACAAGGGTGTATCTCGATTCCGGCAGGGGAAAAAATAACAATTGCAGAAATTAGCGGGCCTGCTGAAATTAGACATATGTGGTTTACCTTAACCGATAGAACACATTGTGGTAGTTTTGTCTTGCGTGATGTGGTTATTCGTATCTACTGGGATGACGAAACAATACCGTCAGTTGAAAGCCCAATTGGTGATTTTTTCTGTAATGGATTTGGAGCAAGATGTGATATCAATTCATTACCGATTGTGGTTAATCCAACAGGGGGATTTAACTGTTATTTTAGAATGCCATTCAATAAAAAAGCCAGGATAGAAATTCACAATGAGCATGAAGCAGATTTACAACATTTCTTTTTCACTATTAATTATGCCATCATGCCAAAACCGTTCGAACAGCCTCTCTATTTTCATGCACAATGGCGTCGTCAGCGAGTAACTCAGTATGCACAAGATTATGTCATATTAGATAACGTACAAGGTCATGGCTATTATGTGGGGACGTATTTAGCCCTAACCGCTTTAGAACGGTATTGGTGGGGAGAAGGCGAGTTCAAATTTTATCTGGATGATGATAGTGCGTATCCAACACAACATTCAACTGGCTCAGAAGACTATTTTGGTGGGGCATGGGCATTTCATAATCGTGACAGTCAAGGTAAGCCTAAAGCAAAATGTTTTCAAACACTGTTTATGGGCTATCCTTATCAAACTAATCGAGATGCTACACGGGATTTTTTTCAAACAGGTGATTCAAATCCGGTACATGGCTTCGGCGATGATGCACTTCCGATGCATGGTTTATACCGTTGGCATTTACCTGATCCGGTTGCTTTCCATAAAAATATTAAGTTAGCTTTTCAACAGATCGGAAATGATGATATAAGATTGTATGAACGTTGTGATGATATTGCCAGCGTGGCGTATTGGTATCAAAATCCGTCGGAAAATCACAACCCGACTTTTCCCAATAAACAACAACGCACACCACGATAGTCTGGAAGGTGAAATATGGCGAGTAATAAATTAAGAATCAATGATATTGCTCGTTTGGCTGGCGTTTCGGCAACGACCGTCAGCCATATTTTTAATAAACGAGATAAAAAATATCGAATCTCATCTCTTACTCGCCAAAAAGTGCTTGCGATAGCTGAGCAGTATAAAGAGCAATCGCATATTCGTCGATACTTAGTCAAGGCGAAGAGTACCAATACAATTGGTGTCATTGTTCCTGATATGTCGAACTCGTTTTTTTCGATGTTTTTACACCATTTAGAAGCATCATTTCGGGAAAAAAATATTCAGCTTTTAATTACTTGTAGCCACTATAATAAAGAGGTTGAAATTAATGTAGCGCAAAATTTGGTTGAACGAAAAGTGGATGCAATGATAGTGGTCACATCACTAGATAGCGATGAGTTTTACATGAGTATTAATCAACATACTCCGGTGTTATTTTTTGATCGTTATATTGAGCATACCACACTTCCATTTATTACAAGTGAGGCAATAGGATCGGTAGCTGAATTAATCGAACCTTATGCAAAAAAATTAAATGAGTTTTATTTTATTGGTTGTGATGCACAACTCACTTCAATTCGTGCTCGGTTACAAGGATTTAAACAAGGTTTAACGAATGCAGGCTTAACGCCAGCTTCTGACTGGATCATTTGTGATAGTTATTGCCCAAATAAAGGTTATGACTTACTCAAACGATTGCATCAAAAATTAGGGCGTTTACCGAAAGCTATTTTTACTCCGTCCGGTAATTTATTGCAGGAAGTGTTGAGCTATTTAGTCGAGGTTAAAGTTAATCCAGACCAAATTTGCTTATGTTCGTATGATTATAATATTTATCTGGATTACTCTTATTATCCGATTGATGCTATTGCACAAGATTTTCAAACTATGGCACTGACGTGTGTAAACACTATTGATGATCTGCTTAATTTTAAAGCGCTAAAGCATAACGCGATTTTCATCAAACCACAAATTAAACGCCATTCATAGCTTTTACGATGAGAGACAAAAGTAATAATAAGATGATTAGCGATTAGCGATTAGCGTTTTTCATGATACGCGCTTTATCAACCTGCCATTGCCGTTCTTTGATATCCGTTCGTTTATCGTACTCTTTCTTGCCTTTAGCCACACCAATTTTGACTTTTGCCCAAGCATTTTTCCAATATAATGAAAGCGCAACAACTGTGTAACCTTTTTGATTGATTTGACCAAATAGCGAATTTAATTCACGTTCATTCAAAAGCAATTTACGGTTACGCATGGGATCGCAGACAACATGTGTTGAAGCCACATTTAATGGTGTAATGGTTGCACCAAATAACCATGCTTCCCCGTCTTTAAGCAGTACATAGCTATCGCTAATATTTACTTTTCCTGCACGCAGGGATTTAACTTCCCAACCTTGTAGGGATAATCCCGCCTCAATTTCCTCTTCAATAAAGTACTCATGGCGTGCGCGTTTATTTAATGCAATGGTTGCCGAACCGGGTTTGTGTGATTTTTTCTTAGTCATAATGTGCGTTATTATAGAGTTACGTGTTAATATATGCCACAAATTTTATTTTTAATTAATTAATGTTATGGCACATATATTTCACGAAGTTATTGAACCGTATTCAATTGAACAAATGTTTTCATTAGTCAATGACATTGAGCGATATCCTGAATTTGTTCCCGATTGTATCGCAACGGGAATTATTAGAAAACAGGATAATATTATTGCTGCATTTATTGAAGTTGAAAAATTTGGTTTCAAAAAATCATTTACCACATTAAATCAAATTAATGAACCTAATTCAATCGATTTAACCCTTTTAGAAGGCCCATTCAAGCACCTTTCGGGCAAATGGCAGTTTACTACACTTTCTGACAACCAAAGTAAAATCAGTTTTAGTTTAGATTTTGAATTTCAAAATAAATTATTAGACATGACTTTTACCCCAATGTTTAAAGATGTGATGATAAATATGGTTAAAGCGTTTTCCAATCGAGCAAGGCAGATTTATTAATATGATAACGGTTCAAGTTGTGTATGCGTTACCGAATAATCCGACAATAATTGATTGTCAGGTTGAAGAATCGACGAATATCTTGCAAGCAATAGTAAAATCCAATATCTTATCTATTTGTCGCATTCAATTAGATGATCATCTAATTGGTATTTATGGAAAACGTTGTTCGCTTGATGAACTAGTGAAAGAGGGTGATCGTATTGAAATTTATCGCCCTTTAATCAACGATCCTAAAGAAATAAGACGAAGAAGAGCAGCATTAAATAAATAATGATTACTGGCAAGGGAAACACGATGCATAATCTGATAATTGAAAAGATTGAAACCTTATGCAAAAAACGCGGTATTAAATTGACAACCCAGCGTCGTACAGTTTTAGATATCATGTTAACGGCAAATAAGGCTATGAGTGCATACGATCTTTTAGATTTATTAAAAGTCAGTGAACCCCAAGCCAAACCACCGACTATTTATCGTGCCCTTGAATTTCTGCTTGAGCAAGGTTTTATACATAAAGTTGAATCAAGCAATAGTTATATTGTTTGCCCACATTTTCAAGACCCCGATCATCTTTCAATTCTCTTTATTTGTGATAAATGCCGACAAATTTTTGAAAAACACTCAGCAAATATTGAACAACAACTAAAACAACTGGCACAACAAAGTCAATTTTTGATTAAACACAGCGTGTTGGAAATTCATGGAGTGTGTCAGTCGTGTCAACCTTAATTATTTTTCTTTGGCTATTGAATATCGGCTGTGACACGGTCGGTCAAATCGCCTTTAAATATGCAGCAATTACCTCAAAGCATAATCAAGGTTTGGATTATTGGCATAAACTATTTGGTAATTTTTGGCTTTGGATTGGTTTTGGATCTTATTTTGTTGGTTTTATTTTCTGGTTAGCTTTTTTAAGCGAAGTGCCTTTGTCACAAGGTATTTTATTGGGTTCGTTTAATATGATAACGGTCATGTTAGCTGGACGAATCTTATTTAAAGAGCACCTAACGTGTTTTCGGTTGTTAGGGATATTTTTTATTACAGCAGGAGTAGTTTTAGTAGGACTCACGGAATGAAAAAATTCTATTTAATTGGCTTTATATTACTGCTTTTTTTTGATACTTTTGGTCAAACCAGTTTTAAGCTGACAGCAATATCGGCTTTGCCTTTCGAATTGAGTGTTGATTGGTTATTACGTATTTTTAGCCACTGTTGGGCTTATTTAGTCATGATAGGTTATACCGGTGCATTTGTGACCTGGATGGTACTGTTAAAAAAAGCACCAGTTGGCCCTGCTTTTGCAGCCTCGCATTTACAAGTTGTTACGGTAATGTTAGTGTCGGTAATGGTGTTTAATGAAAAGATTACATTAACACGCTTTATAGGCGCAATAAGTATAATCATCGGGATTATTTTTTTAGCGTTAGCTGAACAAAGAATTCACCAAAAGTCTAAATAGCGCATAGCTAATTTGAAAATGATGTGATTTTAACAATTTATGGCAATTACTTCTTAAATTTGTTTATCGAGATTCTTTAACATTTCGATTATAGGTCGATTTGCATCAGGAAATTCATCCGCATTCAATTCTTCTTGATCTACCCATCGGCTGGGTTGTCCTTCTTTAGCAAATGGAACGCCGTCCCATTCTTCCACTAAATAAGCGTGAATGGTAATATCACGATCATCGTAGCTGTGTTTCACTACTTTTAAAAATTGAGCATCATGGATTTGGATATCAACTTCTTCAGCAATCTCGCGTTGCAAAGTTTGATAAGGTGTTTCACCTACTTCTATTTTTCCTCCGGGAAACTCCCAAAAACCCGCTAAATGAGAGTCTTCTCCACGTTGGGTAATAAAAATTTGACAATTTTCCGAACGTATAATTCCTATTGCTATTTCAGTATGTTTTCTCATAATTCTGTTTATCTATCCGTAAAATTAGGGAAAGTGAACACTTTCCCTTGAATTTAAACGACGATGATAATCGCTGATTAAATCATCAATAATGTTTGATGATACTAAATTTTTTGCTTATTGAACAGCACCATGACAATGTTTATACTTCTTACCTGAACCACAAGGACATGGATCATTTCGTCCCACTTTGGCTTCAGTGCGAACTCTAGGTTGAGTTGAACTTGTATTGTTTTCGCTTTCACCTTCGATATTAGAAGCTGATTCATGACTTGCATGTTGCTTAGCTGATAGTTTTTCCATTTCAGCAATGCGTTGACGTTCTGCTTCTTCCACTTCTTCTTGTGAACGAATAACAACACGACTTAATATCCCAATAACTTCATATTTTAGTGATTCTAACATGTCTTCAAACATGTTAAAGGATTCACGTTTATATTCTTGTTTAGGATCTTTTTGCGCATAACCTCGTAGATGAATACCTTGACGTAGATAATCCATCGCAGCCAAGTGTTCTTTCCACAAGTTATCAAGCGTCTGTAACATAACTGTTTTTTCAAAATGTCTAAATGCTTCTGAACCTGCTGCTTGCTCTTTTTCTTCATAAGCTTGTTGAGCAATTTGAATAATACGTTCTCGAAGTGACTCTTCATAAAGATTTTGTTCTTCATCCAACCATTTAGCAATTGGAAGATCCAAATCAAAATCACGTTTTAGCGCTAATTCAAGTCCTGGTACATCCCACATATCTTCGATTGATTCCCGTGGAATATAACGATCGATGAGCGCATTAAATACATCAACACGGATTACGGTAATGGTATCTTTAATTTCAGTATTATCCAGTATCTCATTTCGTTGACGATAAATTGCTTTACGTTGCTCATTGGCAACATCATCATATTCAAGCAATTGTTTACGAATATCAAAGTTACGACTTTCAACTTTCTTTTGAGCATTCGCAATCGCTTTATTGACCCATGGATGTTCGATCGCTTCGCCTTCTTTCATACCCAATTTACGCATCATATTACCAACACGTTCTGACGCAAAGATTCTCATCAGCGGATCTTCAAGCGATAAATAAAAACGTGAACCGCCCGGATCTCCTTGACGACCAGCACGACCGCGTAACTGATTATCAATCCGACGGGATTCATGTCGTTCTGTACCTAAAATGTAAAGCCCGCCCAGTGCAATAACTTCTTCATGTTTAACTTGCCATGCTTGTTTAGCTTTTTCGATATCTTCTTGAGTAGGATTTTCAAGTTTTGCTAAATCGCTTTGCCAGTTACCGCCAAGCATAATATCGGTACCTCGACCCGCCATATTGGTTGCAATAGTGACAGCGCCTTTACTCCCTGCATTAGCAATAATTTCTGCTTCTTGGGCATGGAACTTGGCATTTAATACGTTGTGCTTAATGCCAACTTTTTTAAATGCATTGGATACCAATTCTGATTTTTCAATCGATGCAGTCCCCACTAGTACTGGTTGTCCTCGTTTTACACAATCTTGTACGTCAGCGACAATGGCTGCAATCTTCTCTTTTTCAGTCATATAGACTAAATCGGATTGGTCTTTACGCTGCATTGGGCGGTTAGTTGGTATAACAATGGTATCCAAACCATAAATCTGATGGAATTCGAAGGCTTCAGTATCGGCAGTACCCGTCATACCGGCTAATTTTTCATATAGACGGAAATAGTTTTGGAAAGTGATTGAAGCTAACGTCTGGTTTTCATTCTGAATTTTAACATGTTCTTTTGCTTCAACCGCTTGATGTAAGCCGTCAGACCAACGACGTCCTTCCATTGTTCGTCCAGTATGCTCATCGACAATAATAATTTCGTTATTTTTAACGATGTAGTCGACATCACGATGAAATAAATGATGGGCTCGTAGTGCCGCATTGACATGATGCATTAACACAATATTACTTGGCGCATAAAGCGACTCATCATTTTTCATGATACCTTGTTTAATTAGTAGTTCTTCTACCTTAATTAATCCTCGTTCAGTTAGATTAACTTGACGTGATTTTTCATCAATTGAAAAGTCACCGTCTCCTTGAAACTGATCTGAGTCTTCTTTTTCTTGGCGAATAAGATGAGGGATAATTTTATCAACACTCACATATTTATCTGAGCTGTCTTCGGCTTGCCCAGAAATAATCAACGGTGTTCTTGCTTCATCAATTAAAATTGAGTCAACCTCATCGACTAAAGCATAATGTAATGGTCGTTGAACACGCGCATCTTTACTAAACACCATATTGTCACGTAAGTAGTCAAATCCATATTCGTTGTTGGTACCATAAGTGATATCAGCGCTGTAAGCTTCTCGTTTTATTGCTGGCGGCATATTGGGCAGGTTAATACCAACGGTTAAACCTAAAAATTCAAATAAAGGACGATTATTTTCAGCATCACGTTGTGCTAAATAATCATTGACCGTGACGACATGCACACCTTTGCCTGTTAATGCGTTTAAATAAGCGGGTAATGTTGCGGTTAACGTTTTACCTTCACCTGTACGCATTTCGGCTATACAGCGCTCATTTAAAACCATACCACCAATTAACTGAACATCAAAATGACGCATACCAAAAACACGTTTACTGGCTTCACGAACAACGGCAAAAGCTTCTTCTAAAATATCATCTAAACGGGTACCTGATGCTAATTTTTGTTTAAATTCAACTGTTTTTGCTTTAAGTTCATCATCAGTTAATGCTTCCATTGCAGGTTCTAATGCATTAATTCTTTCAACACGCTTACGCAGGGTTTTTAGCACACGTTCATTACGGCTACCAAAAACTTTAGTTAATAATTTTAATAACATAAATTTCTCTTTCTTCTTTTAATAGGGAATGTAAGGTCGACACCTTATATAAAAACATAAAAATTAAGTAATAAACTCTTAAGTTAAATAGTGTTTTTAGGGCCTGCTCTTATCGCATTATGTGAAGTTATTTGAATGGGTTTATTGGTGGATAAAATATCGTAATTAATCGCCATAAAGACAGTACTGGTACTGAATTTTTGGGGGTTGGTTAACGATGGTGACACCTTTCGGGTTGACAATTGTTGATCTTGAACGATTTCATTGTTCGCCATAATCCCAACGTGAGAAACCGTTGATTCATTGGGGATTGCTTCTTGCTGGCATAAACTAAACCCAGTAGCAATTACACCTAATAATAAGTGCGATAGAGCTGTTTTGATTGTTAAGCGTTTACTGAGTATTTGCCAGAAATTAGTCATGATCATAGTGGCAATATGTTAGCATTATTTGCCAAAATGAAAAACATTTATTACTTGTATTGTTATCAAGAAAATGAAGATTCAGTTAAAAAGGAAATTTATCTATCTTGTCGAACGTTTAATGACAAGATAGATAAAGATAAAAAACTATTTCACCATCAATTGCCCCATCATACCCAGTGTTTCATGTTCAATGATATGACAATGATACATGCGTAATCCGGGCATATTTTGTTGAATCTTTATCGTGATTGTTTCATGGGGTCGAAGATTCACTGTATCTTTTAATGCCACGTATGGAGGTGGTGTTTTTGTACCATTAAATTCATGTGAAACGACCATAAATTGTGCACCATGAATGTGAAAGTTATGATCCATATGAGAGTTATTATGAATAGTCCACTCTTCAACCTCATGAATTTTGCTTTCAAGATCGATACGATTCATATCATGGCGTTTACCATTGATTAAAAATAACATTCCGCCACGCGGCTCTTTCATGTCCATCACTTCGGTATATTCCAATTTTTTGTGTGCGGTGGCTTGTCCGAGTTTTGGTAAGGTACGAAGTGTTGATGGCAAGGTGATTGAGTTTGACTGCGTTAAATCTAACTCTGCAAGTAACATATCTTGTTCAGGTGGTACATTGCCCATTTTGCCTCGATCGTAACCGATAGATTGCAAATAAACCGTCCCCGTTTTTTTAGGTAGAATAACAATTTCTGCCCGTTCGGCAGGGGATAACAGTAATGGTTTATTTAGTGATACAGGTTCAGACAATAATCCACCGTCAGTCCCCACTAAAAAGACATCACAATCAGGAATGGATAAGTTAAGGTATCTACCTGAACAAGCGTTCCAGATTCTTACACGTGTCGCTGAATCAACTTTAATTTTAGGTCGATAACTCCCGTTAATTAATACAAATTGACCTTCACGACCGTTCATCCAATCAACCATGGTATTATCGGCAATTTCACCTTTATCCGTTAATTTTAAATCTGAAAAGAACCAGTGTTGTTCAGGAAGAGAATTTAAAGGGTCATCTTTGCTTCGAACGATGAATGTTCCAGCTAAACCTCGATAAACTTGTTCAGCTACTGTTTCATGTCCATGAGGATGATACCAAAATGTGCCTGCATTTCCTTTAGGAACGTCAAATTCATAAACACGACTTTTTCCCGCTGGAATGGCATCTTGAGGGTTACCGTCTTGATTCGATGGAATAAGTAAACCATGCCAATGCACGGTCGTGGCTTGTGGCAGATCATTTTTTACCGTGATTTTAACGTGATCACCCTCGTTAACTTCAATTTTAGGGCCGGGAATCATACCGTTATATGCCCAAAATTCCGTCGTAATTTCAGGTGTTAAGGCAATTTTGACGGGTTTGAGGTGTAAGGTCGCTTCAAATACTCCCGGTTGATTACTTTCATTTTTTAAATTGATCAAGCTGGGTAAATTGTCGTTCTGTTTTAGTGAGGAAGTAGGCAAAAGCTTTTGTGGTTTTTGATCGTGATTCATATTCATGTTCATATTCATATGTTCGTGCATATTATCCCCCTTGTTACAATCATCAGAATTGAGTTCGCAGGTCATACCCGTCATCTTGGTATGTTCCATTTTAGCAATGGCTTTGGTTGCAACTAATCCACCTACAGCAGCCGTAAAATTCATTAAAAAATGTCGACGTTTCATAATATTCCCATAATAAATTAACTGATTTAACAATAACGCTGAAAATCGTGATGTGAGCAAACATAACGATAGATAACGTTTGTTTATAACTGATAGTGATTAACAACTACTATCTAATAGCGATAACTTATTAAGCAATTCGTGGTGGTCTTAATTCAGGAATAAATTCATTATCATTTGCAATGAATTTAAGTGATAAAAAATGTGTAAAGTTGATTTGCCTATCGAGGTTAATGGCATAGTTTGAAACGATTGCCCCACATACAGCACAATGATTGATTAATGAACAATTTATTTTTGATGATAAAGATTTAGCGTGATGAGGATCCGAGCTTTGATCGAATGTTAAAATGGAATGAGTCGTTGAAAAACAAGTCGAGTCAAAAGATTTTCCCATTTTTGATAATGGTAGTAAAAAATAACCAAACAGCAACAAAACCGCTGTTAACACAACGATGCCTTTAAATTGTATATTGAGGATCCTTATTGACATATTACAATCTCACAACGCATCAAATCGCTAATAAGCAATATTGTACTTCAAACGTCACGATATAGCACGTTTTTTAAACATTTCTTATTTTTAAACAGTATAATTGAAAGCTAACAGATTGAATAACTATATTAATTATAAAAATCAACTATAGACTTTTTTTAAGTTTGGCGAGTTCATGAAATTCGTATTGCGATTGACCCTTAAACTCATTTTCAAATTTGTCTCAAAATTCCCCTTTATTGTTTAAAATAAGCAAGATAATTGTTTAGGCTTCTGGTATGATATGCAGTAATTTTAATTGACTAATCATTACAATATGAAAATTCTTTTTGGTGTTCAAGGAACAGGAAATGGTCATATTAGCCGATGTCGAACTTTAGCCAAAGCGCTAAAAAAGGCAGGCGCTGATGTTGAGTATATTTTTAGTGGGCGTGATCCAAAAGATTATTTTGATATGGACGTTTTTGGTCATTATAAGACTTTTCGGGGTGTTACCTTTGCAACAGTCAATGGAAAGATAAATTTTCGTAAAACGGTTCAACGCATCCGTGCTTTTCGGTTAATTAAAGATGTTCGCGAACTGGACTTATCAAAGTATGATTGTATTATTAGTGATTTTGAGCCGGTAAGCGCTTGGGCTGCTCATCATCAGCATCGAGAATGCTTAGGTATCAGTAATCAGGCGGTTTGTCAGTATTTAAAACCCAAAGAATATGGACTGATTGCAAATGTGATCATGAAGTATTATGCGCCAGTAACCAAGCCAATTGGTTTACACTGGTTTCATTTTGGACATAAATTATTGCCACCCATGATTGATTCATTTCAAGTGGCGCCTACCGAAAATGGTTCCATTGTTGTTTATTTGCCATTTGAAAATATGACTGAAATTGTTGAATTACTTAAACAATTTGCTAAACATCAATTTATCTGTTTTCATCCAAATATAAAGCAATTATCACAAAACGATAATGTTACTTTGCAACCTCTTTGTCGTGACGGTTTTATGGATGCGGTAATAAGCTGTTCGGGGATTATTTCTAACACGGGATTTGCACTGATATCTGAAGCATTAGTTTTGGGTAAAAAGATTTTGACTAAACCTGTCTCGGGTCAGTTTGAACAAATCTATAATGCTCAATGTTTACATACATTAGATATGGCAACGGTGATGGAAACCTTAAATAGCATTAAACTTAAGTATTGGTTAGATTTACCTTCGCCAAAACCAACGGTCTATCCTGATGTTGCAACTGAACTTGCTAATTGGATTGTTAATGGGCAAAAAGAGTCTTTGCTTTCTTTAAGTCAACGACTTTGGGCGCAAACTGTTTTTCCCGAAAATGTAAATCAACGAATTAAAGCTTTAGGTTATGTATAAACAAACTCACATGACACTTAGTATCATTGTTGCCATGGCACATAATCGTGTTATTGGTTTTAACAATCAGATGCCTTGGCATTTACCTGCGGATTTGGCATGGTTTAAAAAAAATACGCTTAATAAACCTGTTATTATGGGCAGGAAAACGTTTGAATCTATCGGCAAAGCGTTACCCAATCGACATAATATTGTTATTTCAAGGCAAGCAAAAACCGAAGCCGAATCAAATACAAATCCTAATATAAGTTGGGTCACATCTATTGATGAGGCGCTGGTAGTGGCCAATAGTCAACAATGTGAGGAAGTCTTTATCATTGGGGGTGGCAATATTTATCAGCAAGTTTTACCGTTTATCAATAGACTTTACTTAACGCATATTGATGCTGATTTACAAGGTGATACTTATTTCCCTAATTATGCCCCCGAAACTTGGCAATCAGTTTTTCAAGAACATCATCAAGCTGATGATAAAAATCCTTACGATTATTACTTTGAAGTGTTAGAACGTAACTAAATCACATTACGAAATGATTGTCTGAGCAAAACTTAAGGGGGTGAGGGTGGCTTAAAAAATAGCTCACCCTTGCTGGCGTCTTGCTTCAATGACATCGGGTAGCTGTTTTATTTTATTGAGTATACGATTTAACGAGTCTTGATCAAAGATTTCCATGTCGACATCAATATTAGCCAATTGTTGCTTCATATCACTTCGACTTATTAATCCAAGCACATTGACTTTTTCGTTAGCTAAAATGGTGGTGATATCACGTAATAAGCCACTCCGATCGTTAGCGATGATCTGTATCACCATGGTATAACTTGAATTGGTTTCATTACTCCAAACCGCACTAGTGATTCGTTCAGGAGCGTGATTTTTTAAATCCTGTAACTGTTCACAATCCGCCCGATGAATGGAAATACCTCGCCCTTGAGTTACAAAACCGACAATTGGATCACCGGGAATAGGACGACAGCAATTTGCAATAGTGCACATTAAATTACCGACACCTTCAATAATAATTTCACTTCCTTTTTTATTACCGATTTTGTGGGTATTTTTCGTTTGTGAATTGGATTTTTGAACAATTTGTTTTAATGCCGCTTCGTCTTCTTCTTCAGCGGTAGGTTTATTGACTTGTGCATTAACAAAATTGACCAATTGATTTATTCTGACATCACCACTACCAATACCGGCAAGAACTTCATTAAAGGAATGGGCGTTATATTTATCAATCAGCATTTTTTCAACGCTTTTCAAACTTATATTTAAAGGTTCCAGCTCATCTTCTAAAATTTGTTGACCAGCTGCTATATTTTTATGTCGATCTTGTTTTTTAAACCATGCCTGAATTTTAGCTCTTGCCCGACTACTATTTACAAATCCGGTATTTGGATTCAACCAATCTCGGCTTGGATTAGGTTGTTTTTGAGTGATTACTTCAACTTGATCGCCCATTTTTAGGTTATAAGTAAATGGTACAATTCGTCCTCCAACTTTTGCACCAATACAACGATGACCTACATCACTGTGAATATGATAGGCAAAATCAAGCGGTGTTGAACCAGTAGGCAAATCAACCACATCACCTTTAGGCGTAAAGACATAGACTCTATCATCAAAAATCTGGCTACGTACGGCTTCTTGTATTTCACCGCTTTCAGACATCTCTTGTTGCCATGTTAATAATTTTCGTAGCCAAGTAATTCGCTGATCATAAGCAGTCATTTTATCAGTACTGCCTTCTTTATATTTCCAGTGCGCAGCAATGCCTAATTCAGCATCATTGTGCATTTGCTCAGTTCGAATTTGAATTTCAATCGTTTTATTTTCGGGGCCATACACTACGGTATGAATTGATTGATAACCATTTGGTTTGGGGTTGGCAACATAATCATCAAATTCTTTAGCAATATGTTTATAATGACTATGGACAATACCTAATGCGTTATAACAATCTTCAATACGATCACAAATAATCCGTACAGCACGAATATCATAAAGATCTTCAAATTCAAGGTGTTTGCGTTCCATTTTTCGCCAGATACTGTAAATATGTTTCGGGCGTCCATAAACTTCTGCACGAATATGATCTTTATTCATTAACGCTTGTAGATGCTTAACAAAATGATTGATATAGGATTCACGATCAAGGCGTTTTTCGTGTAATTTTTTAGCAATAAAGCGATATTCATTCGGATAGAGATAACGGAAACAAAAATCTTCCAGCTCCCATTTTAATTGACCAATTCCTAAACGGTTGGCAAGCGGTGCATAAATGTTAAAACACTCCTTAGCAGCCAGTACTTGTTCTTCTTGTGGAGCATTTAACAAATTACGTAAATAAGTGATGCGTTCGGCAATTTTTATCACTACACTGCGAAAATCATTAACCATTGCCAATAACATACGGCGGATGCTATCAATCTGTTCAGACGTTGCACTGCCATTGCGGATGGCGCGAAGTTGACGAATTTCTTTCATTCGAACAATGCTAGAAATAATGTGCATCATTTCACGATCAAAATCTTCAGGAATATCTTCTCGACGTATAATCTTAGTTTCAAGGAAAGGGAGCAACAAAGCCGCACATAAACTGTTGATATCCATATTAAGTGTGGATAATATTTCAACCATTTCAACGGCATTTTGAAAACAGTAGACTTGCTCAGCTGCACCGGCACTGCTTTCAAAGCAAAAATCCCAGACTTGTTTAAACGTCTGATAACTATCCGCGTTAGTCAGTTGTAATTCTTGTTTTGCCCATTGTTCGACATCAAACTGTGCAAGAGAGTAATGCTCTTCACTATGTTGGTGTGCTCCTCTAATTGATACCATAATTATGATCCTGATTTGGTTAACAACAACATTGATTCAATATGTTTAGTTTGTGGAAACATATCTAAAATTGCTACTTGAGCAATGTTATAACCCGCTTGAGTTAACACTTTGCTATCTCTCGCTAATGTTGCGGGATTACATGAGATATAAACAATTTTTGACGGAGCCATTTTAACAATTTCTGTCGTTGCATTAAATGCCCCAGCTCTGGCAGGATCTAATAAAACTTTATCAAATTGTGATTGATTCCATGTAAAAAATTGTTGATTATCCTCTAAATTACTCGTTAAAAAATGAGTTTCGGCACAAACCTTATTGCTATTTAATATAACGTTTAATTTCGCTTTTTCAACTAGTTCTTCTACGCCTTCAACGCCCGTTAATGATTGACAATAGGTAGCCATAGGTAATGAAAAATTACCCATACCACAAAAGAGATCTAACACTTTATCGGTTGATGTTAATGTTAGCCAATCAAGCGCTTGTTCAATCATTTTTTGATTAACGTTGCTGTTAACTTGAATAAAATCCAAAGGACTAAAAGTAAGCTTTAACTGATTGATTAGATAATAATGTTCCGTATGGCCGGTAATGTGTTGTAAATTTGTGCCATGAAAGTAGAGTGAAATACCATTTTCTTCAGCGTAGTTTGATAGTAACTGAGTGTCTTCATTGGTCATAGGCAAAGTATGCCTTAATACCATGATAATACCACTATCAACAGCAACCAATTCAATATGCCCAAGCGATTTTCTTGATTTAATTTGACGTAATATTTTTTGCAAAGGAGCGAGTAATTGATCCAAGCTTTCGACCAATACAGGACAGTATTCTATATTGATAATTTGATTTGATTCAGCCTGACGAAAACCAATAAATAATTCACCTTTTACAATATTTATTGAAAGTCGGGCTCGTCGGCGATAATGATAAGGTTGATCAGCAATAATAAGCGGTGCTGAGTCAGTGATATGAGTTAACGATTGCCCACTTTCTTTTTGTATGAGATTAATAAGCGCATTATACTTTGCACTTTGCTGCAAATCCGTTGAAATATGCTGCAATTCACAGCCACCACATTTTTGATAATAGCCGCATAATGGTTTTACCCGTTGGGCACTTTGATTGTGGTATTTGATGACCTTCGCTTTAGCATAATTTTTTTTATTTTCTGTCAACTGGATATCAACAGTTTCATCGGGTAAGGCTGATTTAACAAAAATAGTTTTGCCTTTGTGATTTGCAATTCCTTGTCCGAAGGCATCTATCGCTGAGATGGTGACCGTTAATTTTTGTGGAGCTTGTTTTTTTGAAGGTGGAGTATAAAAAATAACCATATAAATTCAACGTTATGTTAACCGTTTTAACAATTCTGTTTTGACATGTAAAGGAACTAAATTGGTAATATTGCCACCATGATAAGCAACATCTTTCACAATGGTTGAAGAAATAAAACCAATAGTCATTGATGGCATTAAAAATAAAGTATCTAAATCCGGTTTTAATGCGCGATTCATTTCGGCTAATTGTCTTTCGTATTCAAAATCTTGAGTGGTTCGAACACCTCGAACAATGACCGTTGCATTATGAGTTTGTGCAAAATCTGCCATTAAATTATCAAATCCAATCACTTGTACATTAAGTAAGTGTTCAACTGAACTGGATGCTAAATTGACCCGTTCTTTCAAACTAAATAACGTTTTTTTATTCGGATTTTCCGCAATTGCAACAATTAATCGAGGAAACAACAGCGAAGCTCGAGTAATCAAATCGATGTGCCCGTTAGTAATTGGATCGAACGTTCCCGGAAAAATTGCAGTTAAACTTTTACTTTTCATCAATCATAATGTCCATTTGCCATGATAGCTCTATCATACCGAATTCTTATCAAAATTGTTAGGGTAACTTGACAAAAAGCTTTGATGGTTTTATCGGAATATTCATCGTTGGTTATAAACGCGCATTGAATAAAATTGAGGTGTTACCGTGGTAGTAAGTCCCATTAAATCCAGTTGGACTTAACTCCATTGGTGTTAGCTCATATAGCATTAAGTGTTCATTTTTCCGTTTACATACTCAATTGATATAATATTATTCAATTAAAAATTGATAGATCGTTTGATATTGATAGGTTTCATCAGGTGTTAACCAACAACTAGGTTGTGGCCATTTGGGGTGATGTGGGCTATCTGGTAGAAATTGTGCTTCTAGCGCGATACCTGCATAATTGTCATATTCCCCATTATGACGGTTAGGTGTATGTTGCAGAAAATTACCGGTATAAACTTGTAACGCTGGTTTGGTCGTTATGACATTCATGGTCACTTTATTATCGGATGAGATTAATTGTGCGGCAATTGGCTGGGTTTTGTCCAGTAAATACGCATGATCATAGCCACCTGTTTTTTGTCGTTCAGAACTTTCAAGTAATCGGTCTGATAATCGTTTTGCTTGGCGTAAGTCCATATCAAATTCAGCGACACTAGCTAAATTGTCATCAGGTATGCCATGATTATCAACGGGCAAAAATTGGTTAGCATTGACTTGTAAAGTGTGATTGAGGATAGTGTTACTTGTTTCGCCATCTAAATTAAAATAAGCATGATTGGTTAAATTTACCACAGTAGTTTGCGTGGTAGAGGCATTGAACTTGATGATAACTTGATTATTATCGGTAAGTTGATAGGTCACTTGAACTTTCAGTTCACCGGGATAACCTTGATCACCATCGCAAGAAATTAAACTGAAAATGACTTGTTGATTAGATTGATCATCAATTTGCCATAATTGCTTATCAAAGCCTAACTTTCCGCCATGAAGCTGATTTTTACCTTCATTGGCAACAAGCGGATAGCGTTTATCGCCTAATTCAATAGATGCATGAGCAATACGGTTAGCATAACGCCCAATAGTTGCACCTAAATAAGCATGTTGTTGTTGATATTGCGCTAACGAACTACAACCAAGAAGTACTTCACGATTTTTATTATCAACCGGTATTAAGCAAGAAAGCCAAGTCGCTCCCCAGTTAGATAATTTAATCTGCATCCCTTGCTTATTAGATAGTGTAATGATCGTTGTTAAAGACATATGGCGTGCGCTCCTTCACTTGGTTGACAGATATATATATCTTCTTTAATACCAAATTTATTCTGATAATTATTGCTTACAACGGTTTTTACTGCATCAACTTTATTTTTATTTACCAGTGCAACAACACAGCCGCCAAAACCGCCACCTGTCATACGAACTCCACCTTGTTCACCAATAACCTTGTTGATAATGTTCACCAGATAATCGATAGCAGGTACTGTAATTTCAAAGTCATCACGCATTGAATTGTGACTTTGCGCCATTAATGTCGATAGTAATTTGTAATCACGACGTGCAAGTGCATGAGATGCCAGTAAAGTCCGTTCATTTTCGGTAATGACATGATGTGCACGTTTAAAAACGGTAGGATCAAGCGTTGGTTTAATTTTCAATAAATCTGATAATGTGGCGTCTCGTAATGCTTTTACGCCCAGCGCTGTTGCTGCTGCTTCACATTGCCTACGACGAGTATTATATTCGCTATCGACTAATCCACGTTTAATATTTGAGTTAATAATAACAACAGCTAAATCATCGGGTATTGAAACTGGATGAACAGAGAGCGTACGGCAGTCAATAAGTAAAGCATGATGTTCCTGTCCAAGTGCCGAGATTAATTGATCCATAATTCCACAATTGCAACCAACAAATTGATTTTCAGCTTCCTGACCGATTAATGCTAATTTAGTGCCATCTAAAGGTAAATTATTTAGAACTTGAAACATTTTGCCGATAGCCACCTCAAGCGAAGCCGATGAACTCAATCCTGCACCTTGGGGGACATTACCGCTAATTGCTAAATCAACACCATAAAGGGTATTTGCATAGTTTTTTAAATGTTTTACTACACCTCGAACATAATTAGCCCATTGATATTGTGAATGTTTCTCAATAGGGGAATCTAGCCAAAATTCATCTTGTTGATTATCATAGTCAACGGCAATTACACGTATTAATTTATCGGTACGTTTATGGCAGCTTATTACTGTGCCATAATTAATCGCACAAGGTAATACAAAACCATCGTTATAATCGGTATGCTCACCAATCAAGTTGACTCGCCCTGGTGCTTGCACAGTGATATCGGGTTGATAACCAAATAGGGTTGCAAAAGCTTGTTTAGTTTTATCGATTAATGCTTTCATCTATTTATCCTTTTTATCTTTATAATGAACATCACTGACATTGCGCAGTCTTTCAGCTGCCTGTTCAGGCGTTAAATCCCGTTGTACTTCAGCTAACATTTCGTAACCTACCATAAATTTTTTGACTGTCGCTGAACGAAGCAAAGGAGGATAAAAGTGAGCATGAACTTGCCAATAGTCAGTGGTACCTTGCATAAATGGTGCGCCATGCCAACCCATAGAGTAGGGGAAAGAGCAATTAAACAAATTATCATAACGACTTGTTAATTTTTTCAGCGCCACCGCTAAATCAATCTGTTGGCTGTCGGTTAATAAGGTTAATTGTGCAATATGTGTTTTGGGTAATAATAACGTTTCAAATGGCCATGTTGCCCAGAAAGGCACGACAGCAAGCCAATGCTCTGTTTCAACAACTATTCGCTCACGATAGATCAATTCTTTTTGGGCATAATCAACTAATAAATTGCGGTGATAGGTTTCAAAATAATGATGCATATTCTGGTCTTCACGAGCGATTTCATTTGGGATAAAGCTATTTGCCCAAATTTGTCCGTGTGGATGAGGATTAGAGCATCCCATTACTGCACCTTTGTTTTCAAATATTTGCACCCAAGGATAATTTTGGCTTAGTTCTTTTTGCTGTGATATCCAAGTTTTAATTACTCCCTCAATTGCCTTTAAGTCTAATTCTGGCAAGGTTTTACTATGATCGGGGGAAAAACAGATTACTCGACTGGTTCCTTTGGCGCTTTGCATTTGAAAAAGAGGATCATCAGCTGGCGGCGAATCAGGGGTGTCATCCATTAATGCGGCAAAATCATTAGTAAATACAAAAGTACCTGTATAGTCCGGATTTTTATCACCCGTGACCCGTTTATTGCTGGGGCACAAAAAACAGTTAGGATCGTAACTGGGTTTTTGTTCTTGATTTAGTGTTTCTTGTTGACCTTGCCAAGGTCGCTTGGCTCTATGCGGTGACACTAAGACCCATTGAGCCGTTAATGGATTATAACGACGGTGGGGATGATCAACAGGATTAAATATTTGCATGTTTGCCTCTTTTAACATATTGCTGGTATTCATCTTTTTCATTAATCTTGAGGATAACCTTGTGGGTTATTCGATTGCCAATTCCAAGAATCTTTGACCATATCATCAAGCGTTAATTGGGTTTTCCACCCGAGTATCTGTTCTGCTTTTTTTGCATCTGCCCAAAATGCGGGTAGGTCGCCCGCACGTCGGGGTGCGTAATGCCACTTTAACGGTTTTCCTGACGCTTTCTCAAATGCTTCGATGACTTGTAAAACACTATACCCAACACCTGATCCTAGATTGTAAATATGGACACCGGGTTGATTATGATCAGCTTTTAATGCGGCGATATGACCATCAGCTAAGTCAACAACATGAATAAAATCACGAACACACGTTCCATCTTGCGTCGGATAATCATTTCCAAACACCGCCAATGATTCTCTTTTTCCTACAGCAACTTGGGTAATAAATGGCATAAGATTATTAGGAATACCAAGAGGATCTTCGCCTATTAATCCACTAGGATGAGCCCCCACAGGATTAAAGTAGCGTAGTAAAGTCAATGACCAATCAGGTTCGGCAATAGCCAAATCCATAATACATTGTTCGACCATTAACTTACTTTTTCCATAAGGGCTGGTTGGTAAACCTTGTGGCAAGGTTTCAACATAAGGTACGGGGGCTAATTCACCGTAAACGGTTGCGGATGAACTAAAAACTAATTGTTTGACGCCTGCATCACGCATTGCCTTCATTAACACAATGCTACCATAGACATTATTTTCATAATACTCAAGTGGTTTATATACCGACTCACCGACGGCTTTTAAACCCGCAAAATGGATCACTGCTTGAATATCATGTTCATTAAAAATTTGCGCTAATAAATTGGCATCTCGTACATCACCTTGATAAAAATTGATTGGCTGATACGTAATTTGTTGGATTCTTTTTAATACCGATGCTTTACTATTGAATAAATTATCTATCACAATTGGCGTATAACCTGCTTTAATCAATTGAACACAGGTATGACTTCCTATATATCCACAACCACCAGTAACGAATACTTTCATATAGAAACCTCAATTTATCTTAAATTGTTAAAAATTTGGTTATTGTTGTATTTCAGACGGGTGTTTATTTTTAGGTATGAATAGATCCCAAGGTCCTCGTCCGGATAAAGTGAAAGATGAAATAAATGTAAAACTAAATGCAATCAAACCAAGCACCAGATAGGCTCCTGTAAATCCAATTTCGACATACATTAGACCTGCAAGTGTGGACATAAACATCGTTGAAAGTTGTTTAGCAAAACAAAATGCAATCAAATAAACGGTTGCCGATAATCGTAGAGGGAAGTGTTTTGTAATATATTTAAATGCCCCGACAAGTAATAGTGGCGCTTCAAACATGTGTAAGGTTTTTAGAATAATAACTTCAACTGCATTGCTGGCAAATGCTGAGCCAGTTATACGAATTGACATAATAGCACCGGCAACTAATAACGTATTTTTGCTACCAATTTTTTTCACAATCCATGGAGCAAAAAACATGACGGTTGCATTTAAAATTTCACCGAGAGTTGTGACATAACCAAAGGCTTCTTGACCGACTTGTTCACTGGAAAAAAACGACGTAAAAAAGTTTGCAAACTGCTGATCAAAAACATCATAAGTACAGGCGACGCCAATTATATAAAGCATAAAACACCAAAGTTTCGGCATTTTTAATAAATCGACTGCGAGTTTAAAATTAAAGGATTCAGGCTTATTTAATCCCATTTGTTCAACGATATCGGTGGTGGAAGTTTTAGCGGGATCGGCTAATTTCACTAAAATAAGTAGAAATAATGCAAAACCAGAACAGAGCCAAAAAACCGCATTAATGTTCTTCGAAATCATAATTCCAACAAATGATGCACAAATTGCCCAACCAAAACAGCCAAACATACGGCAACGCCCAAATTCAAATCCACTGCGTCTGCTTATTTTTTCAACCAAGGCTTCAATAGCAGGCGCACCACCACTAAAAACCATGCCAAGATAAAACCCTCCAGCTATCGCACCGACAGTAACATTAAATTGTAGAAGTGGCCCTAACACATAAATAAAAAATGGCCCAAACAAGACTAACAGTAGAGTAATAAGCCAAAGGAGATGTTTTTTCAGTCCTAATTTATCTGAAATTAAACCGAATAAAGGTTGGAAGAGTAGTGCAAAAAATGAAATAAACGAAAAAACATAGCCAGTTTTTGCTTCATCAAGCCCGTTCATTTTCAGCCAAACGGGAAAGAATGGGCAATAGGCACCCATGATGAAAAAGTAGAGAAAGAAATAAAAACTGAAAATCCAATAATTCTTATTATGCCTTGCTGACTTAGTATTTTGATTCATAATTTACTTCCTTTAATCGAATTTGAATGAACATGCATTCATTAGGAAATCGTTTACATATTTTTTTATGGATGAACTTGCTTCTCTTTTATGGTGGATAGTATCACCATAAAATGATGAAAAAAGTGATCTAGATAACACTTTATGAAATCGATTACATTATTTTTGTTGTTTATGAGTAAGATGTTTTGTTGATGACGATGTTTTAATTCAACTCAAAGAATTCAAGAAGATAACTCTATTCTATTTAATATTATCAATTTATTGATGAGGCGATTCTGCTTACAATGAAATGAAATATAGCGTTAATATGCAGTTTATATGTTGAGCGAAAATAAGATAACTTTTATGGTATCGGTTACATTAATAAACAAGAAGCCGTTTTTATCTATTCTATCCACTCCTTGAAGATAAGGTAGGGAATAGTGATTAGGTGAGATAATATAAGAGGTATTTAACAATAACAGGGAGCTAAATGTTAAAATCATCTCACGCCATGTAGGATAAATGCTGACGTGAGAAGTGAATTGATTAAATCATCCTTTAAACATGTTTAAACGCTGCTCAAAATCATGCCAGTCATAAAATCCATCTTGATTTTGCATGGCATTTTTAAGCTGCAACGTAAAATGTTGTGGTGGGTTATTCATACTGATTTGAGCACCGGTAAATAGTTGTTCAAAGCTTTGATAAACGTATTCGGCTTTAAAATAGTATGTTCCAGACTCTAAATGACGAAAACGTTGTAAAATTACCTTACCACCGATTGGTGTTGTTTCATATTGATTCGGTAACTGATAATGTTCAAAGTCTAATGCGCCGAATAATGAAGCAATGGTACTATCATGTCCCACAAGTAAATGAATTTTTCGATCATCATGATGCATAAGATTGTTTATCATATTAATCAATTCGGTAGCAGAATGTTTGGCAAGCGTTTTAGTTCGACAGACTAAGTTTAGATATTGATTACGTATCTGAATAAGTTGTTGCCATTGTGCTTGGCTGTTGATTGTTCCCCACGCAATCTGTTCTTTGGGAAAGCCCGAATAATATTGTAATAAAAATGCATCTACTGCACTAACACCAATCGCTAATGCACCTAACAGAGCAGGTTCTTCATGCTTTTTCAAATAAACTTCAACAGGAATATCGGCTAAATCACATTGATATTGTGCATAAAATTTGGAATGTTTATAGTCTAAAATATCGGCTAAAATTTCATAAGCAGGCGCTAAATTTTTATAGATTGATTCTGCTGTAACAGTTTCATCAATGTCCTTAATAACAGCTTGTTTAAATTCGTCAGAATCGTTATGTAAACTAGGATCAAACATGGAATCCATTTTTTCAATGGGGTATTTATGATTGATGGGGATGTCATATCCGGCAAAAGCACCAGCTGTCAAAAATTGAGCTGTAGCAACGGTTCTTTGTAAACTATTTGCATACACAAACACATCAGAAGAAGTTGCTTGGTATTGAATATGTTGATTTTCAAGCCATGTCGCTAAGTATCGTCCAAAATAAACTTCTAGCGCACCGCCTCGGGTAGTTAGATAGCCATAAGGATGATCCCATTTAGGCCATTTAAACGGCGTGGCTTGTTCTAAAAATTCAAGTGTATTTTGTAATGGTGTACGGATTCCATGTCGGCTTAATATGACGACTTTATCCAATTGATAGTGATTGTTCATTATTGTTTCACCCAGCCTTGTTGATGTAAATAGTTGAGAATAAATTCTCGTTGTCCTTTGTAGATCGTTTCAGCTATTTTGTTACTCCATCCGCCTTCTTTTTGATTAGAACTACGAGTTTGATAATAATCCTCTATTTGCTCATCATACTGTGCCAATAATGTCTGATTGATTGGTTGATATTGATTTTCGAAAAAGATTAATTCACTCGGTAATCTTGGTTTCATTTCGGGTTCTTGATCTGGATACCCAATACAGAGACCAAAAAGGGGGATAACATATTTTGGCAAGGCTAGTAATTGTGTCACTTCAGATATATTATTACGTAAACCACCAATATAGACTGTACCTAATCCTAACGATTGCGCTGCAATTACCGTATTTTGTGCCATTAAAGCTGTATCAATACAACCAACGAGAAGTTGTTCGGCTCGTTCAAGAGGAATCGTTGCATCAATTTGAAAATGTCGATTAAAATCGGCACAAAACACCCAAAATTCGGGAGCTTGATAAATATAATTTTGATCACCTGAATAGTGAGCTAATTTTTTTCGCTTATCACTGTCTGTGATACGAATAATGGTTGAACATTGAAGAAAGTTAGAACTCGGAGCCGATTGTGCTGCTTGAATCATCGATGCTATTTGCTTTTGCGTCAATGGGGTGGGTTTATAAGCACGAATTGAACGACGATGATAAATGAAATCAAGAGTTTGATTTTCCATAACGGCTCCTTAATAACGTTATTGTTTTTGATACTGTAAATCCCAAACACCATGACCAAGATTTTGACCTCTTTTTTCAAACTTGGTAATAGGTCGGTCTGCTGGTCTTGGAATATAATCTCCTGTTGATGATAAATTTTTATAACCTGTCGCTTGATTTAACACCTCAAGCATATGTTCGGCATAATGTTGCCAATCTGTTGCTAGATGTAAAATACCATTAACTTTTAATTTACGTCTGATAAGTTCGACAAAAGCAGGCTGAATAATTCGACGCTTGTTGTGCCTTGCTTTATGCCAAGGGTCAGGGAAGAATATTTGCACCTTATCTAATGAATTATCTGCAATCATGTTTTCTAAAACTTCGACTGCATCATGGCACATCACATTTAAGTTTGATAATTGATTTTCTTCGATCGCCATTAAACAAGCTCCGACACCCGGTTTATGTACTTCAATACCTAAAAAAGATTTCTCGGGGGCATTTTTTGCCATTTCGATGAGTGATGCGCCCATACCAAATCCAATCTCTAAAACGACGTGTTGATTAGGTTCAAAGTGAATGGGCGATCCCGCATTATATTCGACACCAAAGACGGGCCATAAATTTTGTAATGCTTGTTCTTGACCTTTGGTCAAACGACCTTGTCGTAGCACAAAACTGCGTATTGTTCGTTTCGGTTTTTGTTCTTCAATATCTGTATGTAATTGTTCTGCCATTAGATTATCTACTTGTGTTGTAAAATTGATTTAAACTAATTGAAAGCTACTCTAAAATAGCGATGATTACTTAGTTTACTCGATTTTAAGTTGACGTCAAAAAACATATTGATTACCCATGGACTCTTACACTATTTTGCTAGGCAGGTTAAATTATTTTGATAATTTTTTATAATGTGGTTGAGCATGATCACCAAATGATTATATAATTGTCACTCCGATTTAACCGATTACGGATACGTAATCATGATTACATGCTTGAGGATTTCTCGTGCCTGATATGAAGCTTTTTGCTGGCAATGCTACACCTGAGCTAGCAAAGCGTATAGCTAATCGTCTTTATACTTCTCTTGGTGATATTGTTGTTGGTCGTTTTAGCGATGGAGAAGTGAACGTTCAAATTAATGAAAATGTCCGTGGTGAGGATGTTTTTATCATTCAATCAACTTGTGCACCAACCAATGATAATTTAATGGAATTGCTTGTTATGATTGATGCAATGCGTCGAGCATCTGCAGGTCGTATTACCGCTGTTATTCCTTATTTTGGTTATGCTAGACAAGATCGTCGAGTGCGTTCTGCACGGGTTCCGATCACAGCTAAAGTGGTTGCTGACTTTTTATCAACTGTCGGTGTTGATAGAGTATTAACGGTTGATCTTCATGCTGAACAGATCCAAGGTTTTTTTGATGTGCCAGTGGATAATGTATTTGGTAGCCCTGTGATTTTAGAAGATATGCTTCAACGTGATTTTGAACGCCCAATTGTTGTCTCTCCGGATATTGGTGGGGTGGTGCGAGCTCGTGCTATTGCAAAACTGTTAAATGACACCGATATGGCGATCATCGATAAACGTCGTCAACGAGCGAATGAAGCTGAAGTGATGAATATTATTGGTGATGTTGCTGATAGAGATTGTATTTTAGTCGATGATATGATTGATACAGCAGGAACGCTTTGCAAAGCCGCTGATGCATTAAAAGCACGTGGTGCTAAAAGAGTATTTGCCTACGCAACGCATCCGATTTTCTCGGGTAAAGCCGTCAGTAATATTAAAAACTCAGCCATTGATGAAATAGTCGTTTGTGATACTATTCCATTAACAGCTGAAGTTAAAGCATTGAAAAATGTACGTCAATTAACATTATCAGGAATGCTAGCAGAAGCAATTCGTCGCATAAGCAACGAAGAATCGATTTCTGCAATGTTCCATCAATAATTGATTTTTAATGATAAAGATGCCCCGTTTTTTGGGGCTTTTTAATTTAACATCTTCAAGTAACAACAGCTAACAATTAAAACATCATGACAACCATAAAACTTATTGTAGGACTGGCCAATCCTGGAAATGAATATGCCCAAACTCGACATAATGCAGGGGCATGGTATGTTGATTTGCTTGCACAACGTTATCAACAACCGTTAAAAAATGATCCTAAATTTTTTGGTTATAGTTCACGTATCAATATCGCAGGACATGACATACGTTTATTAGTGCCTACCACGTTTATGAATTTAAGTGGTAAAGCTGTTCAAGCGATGGCTTCATTTTATCAGATAAAACCCGAAGAAATTTTAGTTGCTCATGATGAACTTGATTTAAATCCGGGTATTGCGAAATTTAAATTTGGCGGAAGTCATGGTGGTCACAATGGTTTGAAAGATATTGCTAGCAAATTAGGCAATAATCCAAATTTTTATCGATTAAGAATCGGTATCGGGCATCCGGGTGATAAAAATAAAGTGGTCGGTTTTGTGTTAAATAAACCTTCTAAGCCCGAGCAAGAACTAATAGATAAAGCGATTGATGAATCTGCACGTTGCACGGATATTTTATTATCACAAAGCTTTGAAGCCGCAATGAATCGATTACACTCGTTTAAAGCGTAATGCCGTTGATTGAGTCGAACGAATTACAATATGCTATATAAAAAATCCACCCGAAGACCAGGTGGATAACAAATCACGTAACAATCTTTGATTAAGAAAATAGATGGGTAATATTACCGCCTTTTTCGGCAATTCGTTTAAATACTTCTTTAATTAACCAAGTATTCATTGCAGCGGTATCATCTGTACTACCCGTGTAATTAAGTTCTTTTGCCAATCTTTTACGAGCATCTAGACTATTGTCTATTCCTAATAATTTTAAAAGATCAACAATCGATGTTTTCCAATTAAGTTTTTCAGGAAATTTACTCGCTAAATTATTAAGAATTGACATAACATCCACGTCCGAAATGGGCGTTTGGTTGTCTGAATGTTGTTGATTTTGATTTTGGTCTTGATTCTGATTATTTGACGCGGCATCTTTATCATGACCGGTAATGCTGTTGACTTGATTTTTAACGGCATCAGCGACATTACCGACAGCCGCTTGAGCACTTGGAAAGATTTTAGAAAAAATATTATTTAAGATACCCAAATTACACCCCCCTATGTTTAAACTGCTTTTGAAAAAAGTGCTTAACTATTCAGATGTACAAAATATCGCCTTTAGTATAACGTTTAACAAACAATAGTGTCAAAGAAGTTCTGGATTTATAGCATTTTTTGTTGTTAATTCAGAGAGTAAATAAATTAAATGCATGAATAAATTTTTCTATAAAAAAATTATCTTGGCGTTTTAAATTATGATAACCATGGATAAACTTAGATTGTTAACCATTCACTATTTGTAAAAATGATGCTATTAATCCTAGATTGTTCAGTTTGTTATCTGATAATGATTCCAAGTGTTGAACATGAAAAGATGATTGAGATGTTTTTATTTGTGTCCTATAAATTCCAGTTTATTTGAAGCTAAAGTGAATCACGTTGATGAGTAAATCGAAACGATAAAAGAGATGCCTGACAAATTCTAGTTTTAAAAAGTATTGCGATGACAATGTCCAACAAAAAAATTCGCAACATTCACGCAATAATTCGATATGCTAAAGGCAATACCTTATACGCAAAACGATAATATGTCAGAGCCAGTTTTATCAGAATAAAAAATTGTGTATGATAAAAGAAATAATGTCATTGTGGCTTTGTAACTGAAGCATGCTTTTTACAAACAATATTGTGGACGTTTCAAAAAATTTAGCTTCATTTTTTACTGTACGCAATCTTTTTTGTTTCCCACAAAGTATGATGAAAATTACTGGGCTTGATTATTATCAAACGAGTAATAATGCGGGTCAATGGATCGAACACAATTATAAAGCCTACGCTAATTTGGGCGATCCGAATTCTGATAAGATTTAATTGAAAAGAGAGGTCAACTATGAAATTAATTGTCGATAATATGAGTTGTCAGCATTGTGTTAATACGATTACTAAAGCGATTAACGATATTGATCCAAAAGCGAAAGTAACGATTGATTTGGCTAAACATGAAGTTGATATCGAAGGCGGGACCATTTCACAAGAAGCCGCTATAGCGGCTATCAATGAAGCTGGGTATGAATTTGTAGGTATTTCATATTAATTAACCTATATTAAAGCAAACAAATTTGGACGTTAGTTTTTTTATTTATCTGTTTTCATTAACACGTTTAAAACGTCCAAAACCTACTTTACATCCTCTTTTAATCACTCATATTTTGAAAAATTTGAAGAGAGTGTTCGCAAATATGCGTCAATTGTGTTTTTGAATCACCACCAACGATAAAAGTGATGTGTTGGTCCAATCCCTTTACCAATATTTA
The DNA here is from genome assembly GCA_945291235.1 of uncultured Gilliamella sp. Next base: position 210 of record CALYQY010000011.1, on the reverse strand, counting down.
AATCATCAGCATGGCGTATGGCTCCGTGAAGATATTCTTTCGCCTGTTTAACCGCGTGTTCTAAGCTGTTTTTAGGTAATAAAGCCGCAATAGCGGCTGATAAGGTACAACCTGTACCGTGCGTATTTTTCGTTTGAATTCTTTGCGATGTCATCCGGATTGTTTGGTCTGAGGTAATTAAATAATCGGGACTTTCTTGACTGGCTAAGT
>CALYQY010000010.1 GCA_945291235.1 uncultured Gilliamella sp. | reverse complement strand
CCATTTTACTCACAAAATCACTAAAAAATGAGATTAGTAATGGCGTTAAACCACCCGCAATGGCATACGCCATATTAAAGGAGAACGACACACCGCTATAACGAACCGAAGTTGGAAAAACTTTCACCATAAAATAAGCAAACGATCCAACAATACCGACGCTAAAGCCCGCTAGCGGATAGGTAATAAATAGTAGCTGAGCATTATCTAATGAGCCAAAAAAGATCGCTATCATCACTGCGGCAATAATACAACCAATTAAAAGCACTTTAGCCAGCGCAAATTTGTCCATCATCATGCCATAAAAAGTACAACTAATAATCAACCCGATAATGGCTAATATATTACCTTGTAACGCTTCTATAGCCGAATAGCCAAACTGTTTTTGTAATAAAATTGGGGTCATGAGCATTATCACCATAATGCCTGCTGATAACACCCAAGTAAGTAACATTGATAGTATAGTTTGCGGCAGATATTGGGTTAAGACAGTTACTACCGGTAATTTTTGGGATTGTTCTTGCTGTTTACGTTTTTGGATCTCAAGAAAAATTGGGGTCTCTTTCAACCAACGGCGTAAATACATCGCAATTAAGCCAAAAATACCGCCGATAATAAAGGGTATACGCCACCCCCAATCAACCATTTGTGCTGGAGATAAGCTTTTATTCATGACGGTTGAAACTAACGATCCAAGTAAAATACCTAAACTTAATCCGCTGGTTAAAATGCCACAGGCTAAACCGATTTTATTTCTGGGAACATGCTCAGCCACAAATGTCCATGCGCCTGGCACTTCGCCGCCAACGGCTAAACCCTGACAAAGCCGCATGAGCAGGAGTAATATCGGCGCAAAAATACCAATACTGGCATAAGTGGGTAAACAACCAATAAACAAGGTGGGTAGTGCCATAAGCAAAATACTGAGTGTAAACATTCGTTTGCGACCAAACAGATCACCAAAATGTGCCATAACAATGCCACCAAACGGGCGAATCAGATAGCCAGCGGCAAAAATACCAAAGGTTTGTACTTGACTTAGCCATTGCGGCATATCTTGCGGAAAAAACAGATGACTAATGGTGATAGAAAAAAAGACAAAAATGATAAAATCATAAAATTCTAAAGCCCCACCCAGAGCAGAAAGCGCAAGCGTTTTATAGTCTTGATTATTGAGTTTGCGCAATGGAGCGTGTGAAACAAAGTCTGACATAGTAATCCTTGCAAATTATTGTTTACAAACAGTCGGTTATGCTGCCTTACTATACCCGAACGTCTTTTTATTGTGAAGAAATTATCATTTGAAACCTGTTTTATTAATGACATAATAGTGACATCAGTTATCATATCAACTAATTAAATCAATTAAATGTAGAATTGGATTGAAACTAGCACAAATGATTAATAAACGGTCATTCATCCAATCTATAATAATTTCTCATTATTAAATGGAGAGTTGAAAATGGCTATAAAACGTATTTCTCGCGGCAAATTTAACCGTATGCAACAATTATCAAACCAAGATGGTGTGATTGCCGCTTTAGCTATCGACCAACGCGGCTCAATGGTCAAAATGATGGAAGCCGCAGTCGGTAAAGATCGTTATCACGTTGATATGGTCTATGAATTTAAGGAGCTGGTTTCTCAAGAATTGACAAAATATGTCAGTGCAATTTTACTTGATGAGCAATACGGTTATAAAGGCATGGCAGCCAAAAATGAGAATGCCGGATTAATCATGTCGTATGAAAAAACAGGCTATGATGCCAATACGCCGGGACGTTTACCCGATATTTTGCCCGAAGACTCACTCCAACGCCTCATCAAAAAAGGTGCCGATGCTGCAAAAGTATTGGTTTACTACAATCCCGATGATCCACAAGATATTTTAGATAAAAAGCATGCATTTTTAGAGCGCTTAGGCAACGAAGCAAGAGCTGCTGATATTCCTGTTTTTGTTGAGCCAATTGTCTATGACAATCAAATCACCGATGATAAGAGCCCCGAATTTGCCAAAATTAAACCACAAAAAGTGATTAAAACTATTGAAGAATTTACTAAAGATCACTATTACATCGATGTGTTAAAAGTTGAAGTACCGGTACTTTTCAAAAATGTCGAAGGCTTTAATGATAATAACGTTGTGGTTTATTCCCAAAAAGAAGCAGCAGACTATTTTAAACAAGCAAGCGATGCCGCTACTCGTCCTTTCATCTATTTAAGTGCCGGCGTACCGACGAAGACTTTCCATGAAGAACTAATTTTTGCCGGTGAACACGGCGCAAAATATAGTGGTATTTTAGGTGGTCGAGCTACATGGTTTGAAGGTGTTGCTGCCTATGCTAAAGGTGGTAAAGATGAACTAAAACGTTGGTTAGATAAAACCGGACGTGAAAATGTTGAACACCTCAATAAAATTTTAAAACAATATGCTACCCCTTGGTATGATATCTACGGTGGTAAAGATAATATCGAAGTAATCGATATTAAATTGGGTAATTAAGGACGTTAGATTTTATTATTAATGGATTAAAAAAAAGAGTACAAGTTTTCTTCCTATTTTGCTTGTACTCTTTCCCCCGCAGGAATCGAATGCAATCTGCAATAACGACAATCTTAAATAGCTCTATCAAAAAATAGATCCACGCCGCTATCTGCCGCCATAGATAAAAGATAGGCTTTTATTTTCGGTGGAAAAGATAACCCTTTCACGCAGGTTAAATTACGTAGCACCGGAAATAAGCAAATATCATCTAACGATAGTTCGCCATTACACGCATTTTGCGAAACAATAACAGCGTCAAACTGGTTTAAAATTTCACTCACCGCTAAAATTAATTTTTCACTTTGAGCTAAACACTCGTCGATAGAACCAATTTTTGCCAATTTACTGTTAATAAAATAATCAATCGCACTTTGGGTGGCAAATTCCGCTAACCCTAGCTTGATATAACGAGGGATTTCAAGCTTATAATCATATTGCTGTAGCTGTTTAATCAAGTCGGCTATTTGGGGAGATTTAGCGCCGGTTAAAATAGGCTGACCATAGTTATTATCAATATATTCGACGATATCTAAACTTTCCGGCATATAACTACCATCCGCTTTTTGCAAAATCGGCGCCATTTTTTTGCCAATCATCTTTTCGGGCGTTTTAAAATCATCACTCAGCAAAACATGTTGCTCAACGGGTATATGTTTTAAACCAAATATCATTCTTGCTCTTACACAAAATGGACAGTGCTCATAGATATACAGTTTCATTTTCGTCTCCTTAAGGCATCTATACCCCAAAACAATAAAGCTAAGGCTACAAACATGAGGAAAACAATACCGGCAGCAAGCAAAGCTTTGGGATAACCAATGCGAGTAACATTGATAAATGGATAGGGGTATCGATTAGTATAATAACCACGCACAAAAATATAAACCCCATAAGCCAACAACGAAAGCGCTGAACCCATTACGACCTTAAAATTGATACGCCTAAATGGCCCCCAAATCAGCCAGGTCAATACAGCCAGAGCAGGCGCAATAACATGTAAACTTTCATTGGCAAACCGAGCGATGCTGTTTGGAGGTATATGAATCTTTCTTAAGACTAAATTATAAACAATAGCCGTAATGACTACACCAATTAAGCCATTTAGCCGAATCACCTTAAAACCATATCGATCACATTGAGGATTTAAGCTTAAAAATATGCAACTTACCGCTAACAGAATATTTGAAAGCACAGTAAAAAAACTGAAATAATATTCAAGGCGCCCTAATGGTGATTTTGGTTGCCAAGGGCGAAGTTGGATATGCCAATAGGTATAGGTCTCAATACCAATTACAAAAAAAATATATAACGCAATAAGACAATAGATATTTCGTTTCAACATGATCATAAAGTGAACAGCCCAAATTTTGGCAGGAAGTATATATCAGAAAATAAAAAAAATACAAAACAATGTATAAATTAAAATCCTTTTAGCAACATCTGACAAGAAGTTTCAGAAATACCCTATGTTTAAGTATAAAAATAGGTAAATTTATAGCAATTTAAACTCAATTGAATGAGCTTCGTCTAATCTTATCGCCGAAACTGCAACTTGACTCTTGTTGGTATATAATAGTTGCAATACGTGTCATAAAGAGCAGGCTTTTTATGTCTGAAAAAGATATACCACCACAAAATAAAATGTTAATTGAACAATTTTTAGACTCAATTTGGTTAGAACGCAATTTAGCCGAAAATACGGTTGAATCTTACCGGCACGATCTATTTGCATTAAGCCAATCGCTACAACAGCAACAAGTTAATTTTGTCAACGCACAAACGCATAACTTGCAAGAATTTTTGATGTCGAGAGTCAATGCCGGTTACCAAGCCAGTAGTTCAGCCCGGTTACTGAGCGCAACTAAGCGCTTTTTTCAGTACTTATATCAAGAAAATTATCGCACTGACGATCCGTCAGCGGTTTTATCCGCGCCCAAACTACCGAAAAAGCTCCCGAAAGATCTCACTGAATCACAAGTTGATGCTTTACTTCAATCGCCTAGTATAGACGATCCAATCGAATTACGTGATAAAGCCATGTTAGAGGTGCTTTATGCAACAGGTTTGCGGGTTTCTGAATTAGTTAATTTAGAGATCAGTGATATTAGCCTTCGGCAAGGAGTGATAAGAGTTATCGGTAAAGGCAATAAAGAACGGCTAGTCCCGTTAGGGGAAGAAGCAGTCTACTGGCTTGAATACTACTTTAAATATGCCCGTAATGATCTGTTAAAAACCGGGCCAATTGATATCCTGTTTCCCAGTCGATTGGGCAAAAAAATGACACGACAGACGTTCTGGCATCGGATAAAATATTATGCCATACTAACCGGGATTAATATTGACTCGCTATCTCCCCATGTACTACGGCATGCGTTTGCAACACATTTGCTTAATCATGGCGCCGATTTGCGTGTTGTACAAATGTTACTTGGACATAGTAGTTTATCCACCACGCAAATTTATACACACGTGGCAACAGAGAGATTAAAACAGTTACACACTAAACATCATCCTCGAGCATAAAAGTTCAAAAAATAAGGGTAATTGAATGAAAAAATTAGTTTTAGCTTTAGCATTAATTTCAACCTCTGCGCTTGCAAGCAATAGTGATATTTTAAAAAGCTTCGAAAAACTGGGGTACAATTCCAATACAATAAAAATTAATAATTCGCCGATAAAAGGCTTAAAAGCGGTTACCACAGATGACGGAATATTTTATGTTACTGCTGATGGGAAATATCTAACACAAGGTCCTTTTTATAACGTTGAAGGTGATGAACCGGAAAATATTGCCAATAAAGATAATTTAAATGCCATTAAAAAAATTGAAAAAGATGCAATCGTTTATCAAGCTAAAAATGAAAAGTATGTCATTTGGGTTTTCACTGATTATACATGCCATTACTGTAAATTGCTCCACGAAAATATTGATCAATATTTAGATGCGGGCATTTCTGTTCACTACTTTGCCTTCCCACGAAGCGGTGTTAATAGTGAAGCAGGAAAAAATATGCAGTCAATTTGGAGCGTAGCTGATCGTAAAGCAGCCTTTGACGATGCTTACAAAGGCAAAAAAATCTCACCAGCAACAAGCATGGTACCTTACGTCACCCAACAATTTGATGTGGGTAGAAGTTTAGGTATTTCTGGTACGCCAGCCATTGTTTTGCCTGACGGACAACTTGTTTCGGGTTATGTACCGGCCGATAAGTTAATTGAAATTTTAGATAAAAAAAATCCTTAAAACATTTCAATTAATTAATAATTTAGCACCAATTTAATATCCATGTTAGCGCCAATGCGCTAACATTTACATTATGAGAAAAAATAGATTATTACATCGTCCGTTACCGCAATCGCTTCCGGAATTACCGAAAGATATTCCGCAATTATTGCAGCGAATTTATGCACTACGAGGCGTAAAATCAATAAAAGAACTTGACTATACCACACGCAATTTAACCGGTTATGATAATTTAGATGGCATCAATGATGCTGTCGAATTGCTTTATCAAGCAATGAAAAATAATCAACGTGTTATGATTGTCGGTGATTTTGATACAGACGGCGCAACCAGCACCGCTTTAACAGTCAGAGCCCTAAAAAAAATGGGGTGCCAATTTGTTGATTATATTATACCTGATCGTTTTCAAGACGGTTATGGCTTAAGCACCAGTGTGGTTGAGAAAGCCATAGCTCAAAAAGCCGATCTTATTGTGACTGTCGATAATGGGATATCTTCATTCGATGCGGTTGAATTTGCCAAACAATCGAATATTGCGGTTATCATCACCGATCATCACTTATGTCCGGAGCAGTTACCTAATGCTGATGCCATAGTCAATCCGAATTTGCCTGATTGCGCTTTCCCTTCTAAACATTTAGCCGGCGTAGGTGTGGCGTTTTATTTAATGCTGGCTTTACGGGCTAAATTGCGCAAGGAAAACTGGTTTGCAAGCAATAACTTAGAAGAATATAACATTGCCAGCTTACTGGACTTAGTGGCTTTAGGAACGATTGCTGATGTGGTGCAATTAGATCATAACAATCGTATATTAGTACATCAAGGAGTCAATCGGATTCGTTCCGGCTATTGTTGTGCTGGTATCAAAGCATTATTGCAAGTTGCGAAAAAAGAGGCGGCTTGTTTTACCTCTATCGATCTTGCTTACTATATTGCGCCGCGCTTAAATGCCGCAGGAAGAATGGATAATATGTCATTGGGAGTGGAATTATTACTCTGTGATGATTTTGACACCGCCATTAAACAAGCAACCGAACTTGATGCGTTAAATAACGATCGCAAATTAATCGAACAAACAATGCATAAAGAAGCGTTATCGCTTATTGAAAAGATAGAAACACAAAAAGCGGCAATTCCTAGTGCATTAGTTGTTCATCATCCACAATGGCATCAAGGGATTATTGGGATATTATCGGCTCGGTTGAAAGAGAAATACTATCGGCCAGTGATTTCATTTGCTTCAACGCAAGACGGTCTATTAAAAGGCTCCGGCCGATCGATTGCTGGTTTACATTTACGTGATCTGATTGAACAGTTAGATCAGCTTCATCCTGATCTTTTAGTCAGCTTTGGTGGACACGCTATGGCGGTGGGTTTGTCTATTCGAGAACAAGATTTAGCCCATTTTACCGACAGTTTTGAAGCACTGGTTGATCAAGTATTAAATGATGAACTGCTTGAACAAGTGATTGAAACCGACGGTGAGATAGCCAGTCAAGATTTCAATTATGCTATAGCCAAACAGCTAAAAGATTCCGGCCCATGGGGAGAAGGCTTTTCCGAACCAATTTTTGACGGTGAGTTTATCGTTCACAGACAGCAGTTATTTGCCGAAAAACATCTTAGATTAGTACTGGAGCCCAAACAAGGTGGACCCATTATTGAAGGGATATATTTCAATGCTGATACAACTAAATGGCCTGATCAGTCAATCAAAAATGTAACAATCGTTTATCACTTAGGTGTCGATGAGTTTCGAGGCAATCAAGCTGCAAAATTAATGATAAGGCATTTATGGCCTATCGCATAAGCCATAAAAATCGACTATAATTAACGAAACTACTTCAAAAAACCTATTTAACCAAACTGGTAACAAAACCATTATTTTTTACTACAATTTATACAAAGTTAAGGACTAAAAATGCATATTCATATTCTTGGTATCTGTGGCACATTTATGGGAGGAATTGCATTAATAGCCCGCTCACTAGGTCACAAAGTCACCGGTTCAGACAAAAATGTTTACCCGCCGATGAGCACCTTATTACAACGAGAAAATGTCGAAATCATTGAAGGCGACGATCCTGCGCAATTAAATCCTACACCGGATTTAGTTATCATTGGTAACGCATTATCACGGGGTAATCCTTGTGTGGAATACATTTTAGATAATAACATTCCTTATATCTCAGCACCGCAATGGTTGCATGACAATGTATTAAAAGATCGCTGGGTGATTGCGGTTGCCGGTACTCATGGTAAAACCACTACCGCCAGCATGGTAAACTGGATCTTAGAACAACAAGGCTTTAAGCAAGGCTTTGTTATTGGTGGCGTACCTGGAAACTTTGACATATCAGCCAGATTAGGCGAAGGAAATTTCTTTGTTATTGAAGCTGACGAGTATGACTGTTCGTTTTTTGATAAACGCTCTAAATTCATGCACTATTGCCCGAAAACGCTAATAATGAACAATTTAGAATTTGACCACGCTGACATATTTGATGATCTCAGCTCAATTCAAAAACAGTTTCATCACTTAGTGCGCTTAGTGCCAAGTAAAGGTCTGATTATTGCACCTCAAGAAGATGTCAATCTTAAACAGGTGTTAGCCAAAGGTTGTTGGAGTGATCAAATTTTTACTGAATCGGAAACAGGTTGGTTAGCCCAACGAATGAATAACGATGCCAGCCACTTTGCGGTCTACTTTAATGGTAATAAAGTAGGCGAAGTTCGATACTCTTTAGTTGGTGAACATAATATGCACAATGCCATAATGGCTATTGCTGCTGCCAACAATGTCGGGGTTAAAGCTGAAGATGCTTGTCAGGCATTAGGCTCATTTATCAATGCCAAACGACGTTTAGAGTTATATGGTCAAGTGAATAATATTGAAATTTATGACGACTTTGCGCATCATCCAACCGCAATTTTAGCGACGTTAGAAGCATTACGCAGTAAAATTGGTGCTAATCGCCGAATTTTAGCCGTACTCGAACCACGTTCCAACACCATGAAACTCGGTATATCTAAAGATGAGCTTGCACCGTCGCTTGGGCGGGCTGACGAAGTTTATATGTTCCAACCGGAACAGTTACCTTGGTTGGTTGTTGATGTTGTTGATGCCTGTATTCAACCGGCTTATTGGTCGGGCGATATCGATCTTTTAGTTGAAATGATCACAAAATCCGCAAAACCGACCGACGCTATATTGATTATGAGTAATGGTGGTTTTAATGGTATTCATAAAAAGATTTTAGATAGTCTGGAAAAACAACAAATTAAAAATCAGCAAGACAAACCCTTGTTAATCAAATAGTCGTTTTCACCCCTTCAAAGATATGCCACAGCGTGTGGCATATCGTTACCAACAAGGAGACTGCATGCAATACTTAGTCACCTCGTCTGAAATGCAGCACTATGATGCTCATACTTCGCAAACAATCGGCTTGCCTTCACTAGTGTTAATGGAACGAGCGGCATTAGCGGTCGCCAATCAACTTCAAACTGAAGATTTTAACCTAAGCAGAGTTGCGCTCATATGTGGTTATGGTAACAATGGTGGAGACGGCATTGCCGTTGCGCGTTTACTCAAATTACACCATATCGATGTGACAGTCTATTTAGTTGGCTTACCTAATAGTGCATCGGCTCAAACATTACAGCAAATTAAAATCGCTCAGCACTATCAAATCCCTGTCATGACATCGTTACCCGATTCACTTTCGTCCTATACAACGGTTGTCGATGCTATTTTCGGTATTGGTCTTAATCGCAATGTTAGCGGTGAATTTTTGCGGGCAATTGAGCTGATTAATCAAAGTCATGCCGATGTGCTAGCGATTGATATCCCTTCCGGCGTGTGTGCCGACACCGGAAAAATATTAGGTGCGGCGGTAAAAGCGAAACAGACAGTAACCTTTGCCTATTCTAAGCTCGGATTATCCTTCTATCCCGGCCTTGAGTTAGCCGGCAAAGTAACGATTGCCGATATTGGGATTTATGCTGACAAACCGGCTTCGCATTATACTTTCGAGCAAGATGATCTCGATAAATTATTACCGGTGCGAGCAAATGACTCCCATAAAGGCTCTTATGGTAAAGTATTGACAATCGCCGGTTCGCAAAACATGTCCGGTGCCGCTTACTTATCGGCTAAAGCCGCCTATCGAGCCGGCGCCGGGTTAGTACGTATTTACACACCAATTTGTAATAGCACTATTTTATTATCCCAACTCCCCGAAGCATTATTATCGCCTTTTACACCAAATCACGTTAATTTTAATGAACTTGAAACATGGATAAATTGGGCTTCGGTAATTGTTATCGGCCCCGGTATGGGGGTATCAGATGATAGTCATCAGATTTTATCTTACGTGCTTAACCATGCGACCGTGCCAATTATTATTGATGCTGACGGACTAAATGTGTTATCGCAAGATTTGTCATTACTTAAGCAAGCCAAATCGCCCATTATCCTTACACCACATTTAGGTGAAATGGCCAGCCTAACCAAACGCGCTATCGATGAAATTAAACATAATTTAATCGCAACAGCAAAAACTTTTTCGCAAAAGCACAATGTCATTTGTGTGTTAAAAGATGCTAAGACCGTCGTTGCCCAACCTCACAAACCGACTTATATTAATCAATCGGGTAATAATGGTATGGCAACGGCTGGATCAGGTGATGTGTTAACTGGCATAATAGCCGGACTCATTGCCGGTCATTTATCCGCCGCTCAAGCAGCCCCAGTAAGTGTTTACTTGCACGGTTTGGCTGGTAATAAAGCGGCTGAAAAATTAAATAAATACAGTTTATTAGCTTCTGATATCATCGAAGGTTTAACCCATATACTACCCAATTAATCCCAAAATAACAGGCTTGAAACCCAATGCATTATCTCTATATTGAGGATAACTCATGAATGAAACAACCGAAATGGTTGCCATGTTATGTCGCAGAATAAAAATGGCCAGAATTGAAAAAAATTTATCACAACAAGAACTTGCTCAAAAATCTGAGCTTGGCATAGCAACCATTAAACGCATCGAAAGTGGTGAATCCATTACTTTACATACACTGATTAACGTACTAAAAGGATTGGGCGAACTTGATCAGCTCAATAATTTACTTGCCTACAATGAACTGATGCATCATACATCAACTGAGCAAGCTAAACGAAAAAGAAAGTTACGTTCAATAAAAAGTGAAAAAGTCGATATGCTGGCCAATAATGATTTTTTACGTTCTAAAGTCAATACCATGCGCTGGAAATATTAACTTTGATCGCTTCAATTCGCCAAATTGTTAATCGGCGAATTGAAGGATTAACTTATCGCAGTTAACGGCAAATTAACTACAATGAACGGTAATTGCCAGCCCGCCTCGTGATGTTTCACGATATTTAGCGTTCATGTCTTTACCGGTTTCATACATGGTTTCAATTACCTTATCTAGCGACACTTTGGCAACGGTTGTGCGTCTTAAAGCCATACGAGTGGCGTTAATTGCCTTAACAGCAGCAATAGCATTACGCTCAATACATGGCACTTGTACTTGCCCGGCAACCGGATCGCAAGTTAAACCTAAATTATGTTCCATGGCAATTTCAGCGGCCATACAAACTTGTTGCGGATTCCCACCTAAAAGCTCAGCAAGCCCAGCGGCAGCCATGGAGCAAGCAACACCAACTTCACCCTGACACCCTACTTCTGCACCCGATATTGAGGCATTTTTTTGATAAAGCTGCCCAATTGCGCCACAAGTTAAAAAGAAACGCATTGAGATATCCGGCGTAACAGGATTAATAAACTTATCATAATAGGCAAGCACCGCAGGAATGATCCCACATGCACCATTAGTTGGCGCCGTGACAACCCGCCCACCGGCAGCATTTTCTTCACTCACCGCTAAGGCAAACATATTGACCCAATCAATAATGACCATAGGATCGCTGATAATATTATCTTTGGTAGTCGATAATTGACGGTACAAGGAAAACGCTCGGCGTGGCACTTTAAGCGGGCCGGGTAATAACCCTTCGGTATTCATGCCCCGTTTAATACAATCTAAAATAGTCTGGCCGACACGATGAAAATAGTCTTCAATCTCTTCATAAGAGTGCAATTCCAGCTCGTTTTTCATCATAATACTGGAAATGGATAACGAATTATCTTCACACGACTTTAATAGCTGTGCGGCAGTCGAAAATGGATAAGGCAACAAAACCGGATTTTGTTCTTGCTGACCAAATTGCGCCTCTTCAACAATTTTGCCCCCACCAACAGAGTAGTAAGTTTTTTGAAACAGCATCTCATCGCCATGATAAGCGCTTAATGTCATACCATTTTCATGTAATGGTAAAAATTTAGAATGAAAAACCATACACTCAGCTAGCGGAAAATCAATTTCATAACGATTGTCATAAATCGGTAACCGATTAGTCTGACTGATTTTTTCAATAAATATCGGGATGTTATCAATATTAACGGTATCGGGTTTTTCACCAGCCAGCCCCAGAATAATGGCGATATCGGTCTGATGCCCCTTACCGGTTAGTGATAATGAACCATAAACATCTGCTACAATTTTGGTTACAGACGGCATCAACCCTTGGCTTATCAGCTCATCGACAAATGCTTTTCCAGCTCGCATTGGTCCGACTGTATGTGAACTTGACGGCCCAATACCGATTTTAAATATTTCAAATACCGAACTCATATTTTTCCCTTTTCAAAGCCCAATGTGACTGAGCCTTTTTGATAAAAACTTTATAAATTACTCAAACAAATTGGATAACAAACATCTGTGTTAAAAGCTTAACAACCACCAGTTAGGACAAAACGCCTCACGCTTAGAATGAAAAATTAGGACTGCTTTATAACACAATTGCTATCAACTTGAAGAATATTTATCCGCCTATTTACCTAAGCGGATTTTTTCTTTAAATGGTCATCATTACTGATAAATTCAAGCTTAAAGCAAATTATAAATAGCTGCTGAAATAGCAATCAAACCCATAATGACAATAAATACATTACTTAATTTGCCACGATACTTAGCTAATGCCGGTAATTTGTTGATCGCATACATTGGCATTAAAAACAGCAGTATCGCTAAAATTGGACCACCCAATGATTCAATTAAACCTAAAATACTCGGATTAAGTGTGGCTGTTCCCCAGGCCGTGATAAACATAAAGCCAATGGCAATTTTATCTAATTTTGCCGGTGAAATTGTCTTATCACAGCTACGCAATGCTTTATTAACTACGCCATTAAAGCCCTCTTTACCCCCTAAATAGTGCCCTAAAAATGATTTCGCCATTGCAATAAACGCAATTGGGGGACCAATATACTCAATAACAGGTGAATTAAATCGGTTTGCCAAATAAGATAATGTCGAAATATTTTGTGCTTTTGCATCCAACAGCTCAGCAGGGGTTAAGCAAAGTGCACAGCTAAACACAAAAAACATGACCGTTACAACCATCATTATATTACTTGCGGCAATAATTGTAGAGCATTTTGGTTCAGCGTAAACATCGCCATACTCTTTGCGTTTAGCAACGGCTAAAGAAGAGATAATTGGAGAGTGATTAAATGCAAATACCATAACCGGAATAACCAGCCACAGCGTCATTAAAATACTTTGACTGCCGTCACTACCGGCCCCACTTAATGATACGTTAGAAAAAATTTCACCATTCCATTCCGGAATTAAAAATAGCGCTAAAATCATCAGTACAGCAATAAAAGGAAACACTAAAATCGACATCACTTTGACAATCAGCTCTTCACCAAAGTGAACAATCGACATTAAAAAAGCGACTAATACAAAAGATAATAACGCCCTTGGTATCGATGCCATGCCTAATTGATGTACCATAAAGCTATCAACAGTATTGGTGATACCAACGCTGTAAACCAATAAAATCGGGTAGATAGCAAAAAAATAAAGCACCGTGATAAAGTTGCCGGCAGTTCGTCCAAATGCCTCTTCAACCACCACCGTGATATCGCCTTCAGGATTTTTACCCGATAAAACAAATCGACATAACGCTTGATGAGCAAAAAACGTCATCGGAAAGGCAAGGACTAACATCACCAATAGTGGAATCAAGCCCCCGACACCTGCATTTATTGGTAAAAACAGAACGCCAGCCCCGATTGCTGTGCCATACAGACTTAGCATCCATAAAGTATCACTTTTACGCCACTTGGGTAATTTTGCCCCATTTGCCCCACCGAAAACATCTTTGTTTTCTACAGCATTGTCCATATTTATATTCTCCTATACCTAAAAATTTGGGCATATGATATCAATTTAACAACGTTACTAAAGTGATCTACATCACACAAATAAATAAAAAGTTAAATATAATCAACAAGATAAACATATCGTTTTTGATACCTAGCCAACTCCCAAATTACTAAAGCATCATTTTTGATACGAAATGCATAAAAATCACTATCCTAATTACATAAATCTGTGGGTTGATCTAACCAAACTCTTTTAAACCAATTATGCCACTGCAAAAAAAATAACAATAAAATTACTTTAGTGTTACGTTAGGTACTGCTAAACTAGCTAACATTTTTATTATATTTATAGATAAATTTTTTTTCAGGATAAACGTATGCGAACCAGTAAATATCTTCTTTCTACGTTAAAAGAAACGCCTGCTGATGCTGAAGTCATTAGCCATCAATTAATGTTACGTGCCGGAATGATCCGCAAAGTTGCCGCGGGATTATATACTTGGCTACCGACTGGTTATCGTGTGCTAAAAAAAGTTGAAAACATTGTTCGTGAAGAGATGAATAAAGCCGGTGCGATCGAAGTGCTAATGCCGGTTGTTCAACCTGCCGATATTTGGCAAGAGAGCGGACGCTGGGAACAATATGGTCCGGAATTATTAAGAATTAAAGATCGTGGCGATCGTGATTTTGTCTTAGGTCCAACCCATGAAGAAGTCATTACTGATTTAGTGCGTAATGAAGTGAGTTCATATAAACAATTACCGCTAAATATTTATCAAATTCAAACAAAATTCCGTGATGAAGTTCGCCCAAGATTTGGCGTGATGCGATCACGTGAATTTATTATGAAAGATGCTTATTCGTTCCATACCACTCAAGAATCGCTTCAAGAAACTTATGATGATATGTATAAAGCCTATAGTGCGGTATTTACTCGTGCCGGATTAAACTTTAGAGCGGTGCGAGCGGATACAGGCTCAATTGGTGGTAACTGGTCACACGAATTTCAGGTATTAGCTGACAGTGGCGAGGATGATATAGTCTTTTCAACCGAATCGGATTACGCTGCCAATATTGAAATGGCACAAGCATTAGCTCCAACGCAAACTCGCCTTGCGCCAACAAGCGCCATGACATTAGTTGATACGCCTAATGCCAAAACTATTGAGGAATTAGTCGAACAATTTGAATTACCGATTGAAAAAACGGTTAAAACACTCATGGTTAAAGCAAGTAAAGAGAGTGGGCACCAGCTAGTCGCACTATTAGTCCGTGGTGACCATAGTTTAAATGAGATTAAAGCAGAAAAGATTGATATTGTGGCATCTCCTCTTGAATTTGCGACCGAAGAAGAGATACGGGCAATTGTCAAAGCTGGACCAGGATCATTGGGACCAATTAATCTCAATATGCCAATTATTATTGACCGTGATGTGGCTGTAATGAGTGATTTTAGTGCAGGCGCCAATATCGATCATAAGCACTACTTTAATATCAACTGGGAACGTGATTGCCCGCTTCCTCGCATCGAAGATATTCGTAATGTTGTTGAAGGAGATATCAGCCCGGATGGTAAAGGCACGCTACAAATAAAACGAGGTATCGAAGTTGGGCATATTTTCCAACTGGGTACTAAGTACTCACAAGCAATGAAAGCCACTGTACAAGGTGAAGATGGTCAAAATCATGTGATGATCATGGGCTGTTATGGTATTGGTGTAAGCCGTATTGTTGCTGCTGCCATTGAGCAGTGTCATGATGAACGTGGGATTGTATGGCCAGAAGCAATTGCGCCTTTCAGTGTTGTGATTATACCTATGAACATGCATAAATCAGAAAAAGTACAAGCAACGGCTGAAAAGCTCTATGCCGACTTGCAAGCTGCTGGCATAGAAGTACTATTTGATGATCGTAAAGAGCGCCCGGGCGTTATGTTTGCTGATGCTGAGCTTATCGGTATTCCACACACCATTGTCATTGGCGAAAGAAACTTAGATAACGGCGAAGTTGAATATAAACATCGTGCCGGTGGTGATAAAACGCTGATAAAAGTTGAAGATATCCTTAGCTTTATCCAAAAACGCCGTCAGTCAATTTAACACTGAATCAATTATTGAAGATGAATTATAAAACACAACATCTAATAGCAAACTATCCAAGCATACTAAAACAATTGGTGATGCTATTATTGTTGTGTTATTTAATTTTGATTACCACCGGTTGCCAGTTGCCGAATAAAAACCAGCTGGAACTACCCGGCAATTTTCATAAAATTTCTGATGATGTTTATCGCGCTGAACAACCGACAACGAAACAGCTACAGAATCTTAATGAGCTGGGCTTTAAAACTATCATTAATTTACGATTAATGCACAGCGATCGTGGTAGATTAACCGATACTAACCTCTCTGAGGTTTGGGTTAGAATGCGAGCCGGAGATATCAATGATGAAAACATGATTGAAGTGCTGACCGCTATTGCCAAATCCCCTAAACCGATTCTGATCCATTGTTGGCATGGTAGCGATCGCACCGGTGTAGTCAGTGCGATGTACCGTTTGGTTTTTCAAAACTGGACAAAAGAGCAAGCAATAAACGAATTGATGCAACCGGAATTGGGTTATCACAAAAAAGCATACCCCAATATCATACAATATCTGAAACAAGTGGATGTTGAAAAAATCCGTGCAGTCGTATTTCAATAATTCATTTTAGGTATAAAAACCGTTCAAGTTCGCCTCAATACGCATTTTATGCTTTTTTAGGAAAGGTTATTAAAATTCAGTGTGGTATTGTCTTTTTTTTCAGCTAAAATAACTGCCTATCACTCCTATGATTATGGTTGAAAAGAATGTTAAAGAAAGCAATCGCATTAGTTTTATCAAGTACATTATTATTACAAAATAGCGCTGTCGTCTACGCGAATAACATCTCCCTACCGGATATCGGCACCGCTGCCGCTTCGACCTTAAGTATTGGTCAAGAACTGGAAATGGGCGATTACTACATGCGAATGCTCCGAGCCAGTGCGCCAATCATTAACGATCCGGTTTTGAACCAATATATTAATGAGATTGGCAAAAAGTTAGTGTCAAAATCTGAATCCGTGCAAACCCCTTTCCATTTTTACATTATGCGAAGCGATGTGCTAAATGCTTTCGCCTTTTTTGGTGGAAATGTGGTGATTCATTCTAAACTTATATTAGATACCGATAACGAAAGCCAACTCGCCTCCGTTATGGCGCACGAAATTGGCCATGTTACTCAACGCCATTTGGCAAGAGCAATGGAAGCACAGAATCGTAATAGCCCTTATGTCTGGGGAGCTACGTTAGGCTCGTTATTGCTTACTTTAGCCAATCCTGAAGCTGGCATGGCAGCCATGACCGGCACGATGGCAGGATCGCAACAAAGCATGATAAGCTTTACTCAATCAAATGAACAAGAGGCCGATCGTGTCGGGCTTAGAACATTAGTTAAAGCGGGTTTTGATCCTAACGCTTCATCTGAATTTTTACAAAAACTCGCCGATCAAAGCCGTTTTACCACTAAACCGCCAGAAATTTTATTGACTCACCCCTTACCCAATAGCCGTTTAAGCGATGTTCGCAGCCGTTCCTTACAGTACGGTAAAAAAAATGTCTCCTCGTCAATAGACTACTATTTAGCCAAAGCACGACTTGCTATTCTTTATAACTCAAGAAATAAAAACATTGCTAAACTCTTGATTGAAGATTACAAAAAACTTAATACGCCACAAAGTAAAGTAGCCATTATCTATGCCAATGCGCTGGTTGATAATCATAATGGCAACAATCAGAAAGCTAAAGAGCAACTACAACCATTATTAGATAATGATCCAAACAATATCTGGTATATCGATTTGATGACCGATATTGATTTGGCAATGAATAATGGCAGCAGCGCTATTACTCGCCTGCAAGCGGCACTGAAACATTCACCGAATAACGCGGCATTAAAGCTTAACCTTGCAAATGCCTATATTAAAACGAAAAACTATCAGCAAGCTGCCAGTTTGTTACATCGTTATACCTTTGATAACAGTGATGATCAAAACGGCTGGGAATTACTGGTACAAGCTTACGGTGGCTTAAATTCACGCGCGCAAGAGATGAGCGCTCAAGCTGAAGTACAAGCGTTAGACGGTGATTTTGAAGGGGCAATTAATATCTTGCAAAATGCCAAACGTCAAACCAAAAACAATCAGACTTTAATTTCAAAGATTGATGCAAGAATTAATCAAATACAAAAACTACAAAAACGCTACGCGCCTTATCGAAGATAACAAGTAGCAAAACATCTCCAGACGACATTTTCGATGAGTCTGGAGAATAAAATCACACTATTTTTGGTTTAAATGATCGACATTGTTGAAGAATTTAACTGAAAATTGACCTTCTGTCTGATCATCTGATTGCTGATAGTTCACCACGCTAATACTGGTATTTAACATTCGTGGGAAGTAATCCTCGTCACGATGCAACCGCCAGTCACCGCCATTTAGAACGCAAAGCAATAAACGCAATACCGTGCCATGCGAAACCACAAGAATGTTACCATTTTGTTCGGGTGCATTTTGCACAATGGTGGTTAATGCGTTTTTCATTCGGGATAACACTTCAAGGTAGTTTTCACCTTGATTGACACTTGCATCAAAATTAGCCGGATCGGTTAAATAAGTATTAAATTCCGGGACTTCTTTTTTCAGCATAGGAACATGCTGACCTTCCCAGGTACCAAAATCCATTTCCCGAAGATCGGCAAGTTCAAATGTTGGTATCACATTATCATTTTCATGAATAATATAATCTCGAGTTTCCATTGCTCGTTGCTGAGGGCTGGAATACGCCTGCATAAAAGGCACATTTTTTAAATGCTGTCCGGTCACTTTAGCCCCTAAAATACCGTCTTGAGTTAAAGGAGAATTTTGCGATCCTTGCATCTGATCTTTAATATTCCACTCAGTTTGACCGTGTCTTATTAGATATAAATTTAGATCTTTCATTCGTGCTTACTACCTTTTAATTTTATGATTTTGACTGTTGATGTTTATCTTTTCTCAGCAATGCCAAACAAGTTTGCAAAGTCTCATCCATCGGCGCTTGTAGTTGCATTGGCTCTAAGCTTTTGGGATGAATAAATTTTACATTGGCAGCGTGTAAAAATAATCGATTCAACTCGGTTTTATTTAATAATGCATCAAATTGATGACAACCATACCTGTCATCAAAAGCAATCGGGTGTCCGGTATATTGAGTATGCACCCGAATTTGATGCGTTCGCCCTGTGACAGGACTTGCTTTTATCAATGTGGCACATTCAAACCGCTCTTCAACTTTAAAGCGTGTTTCTGAAGGTTTACCATTTTTATCGACTTTAACCACACGTTCACCACTTTTAAGCACATTTTTAAGCAACGGCGCTTGCACGACTTTGCATTCAGAAGGCCAACTGCCTTTGACTAAAGCAAGATAGTTTTTGGTCATCTGTTTTAATCGGAGTTGTTCATGCAGTGCTTTTAAAGCTGAACGTTTTTTAGCAATTAACAGCACACCCGAGGTTTCACGGTCGATACGGTGAACTAATTCAAGAAATTTTGCTTCTGGTCTTAACGCACGTAATCCCTCAATAACGCCAAAACTTAGCCCACTACCGCCGTGCACCGCGATGCCGGAAGGTTTGTTAATGGCCAAAATGACCTCATCTTCATAAATAATCGCTTTTTCTAAATCAGCCACTTTGTTGAGCTTAGTTGATATTTCCGGCGCGGGCTTTTCTGACACACGAATAGGCGGAATACGAATTTCATCCCCGATATTTAACTTATATTCGGGTTTTATACGTTTTTTGTTAACCCGCACTTCCCCCTTTCTCAATATGCGATAAATCATACTTTTTGGGACACCTTTTAAATGTGTGATCAAAAAGTTATCGATACGTTGAGTCGCATTTTCTTCAGATATCGTCACAAAAGTAACGTTTAATTTTTTTTGTGGGGCGTTTGTATGCATATAGGTGATAACTCGTTGATAATTGCTTCCCAATAATAATCCAGACTTTGAAAATGATTATTTAATATATTCATTTTTTGTTCAAAATCATCAAAATAGTGTGCTCTATTTTTTTTATCATTTTTCCAATTATTTAAAAATAATTCATAATAATAAATAGAGAATAGAAATTGAAATAATCCAACATTTAATATAATTTTTTTCTTATTTGAAGGAAAAAATAAATAAACGTGATGATTAGTAATATTATATATTATCTTTCCATTTTCACTATCATCTAAAATTAATTCATTATTATTGAGATAGTTAGTTTCTTTTGTAAATTTAAAATCTAATTCTGTGGAGTTGGGTAAACCGATATTAAATAGTATTTCTGCATCTTCAATATTTAAACTATCTCTTAAATCATTGTTATCGTTTTTTATAATTAAATTATCTTGAAAAAATAATTTGATTTGCGCTAGTTGATTTGCCATTCTTCTTCCATTATTACTAGGAAAAACCGGTTTTTTGCAAATATTAAATTTTCAATATCTGCTTAAACTATTCAAGTTTCTTTTGTTAAATCCGGATAGTCTTAACTTTGATTAATTAGAGATGATGAGTCCACTATCAATGAGTAAAAGTCGTTTTACATTATTGAAAAATCCTCTACACTACCGCTAACTTAATAATAGAACATTTTCCAATACACTCACTGATGAATGATTATAACGGAATACGGGAGAATAAAATAGTATGTTAGCATTGCTCAATCAATACTCACGTGGAAGAATAGCATGGGCGCTATTATTTTTATCTACAGCTGTTTTTGAAATAACCGCACTCTATTTTCAACACGGTTTAGGGCTAGCCCCTTGTACGCTTTGTATTTATCAACGATGCGCAATTTACGGCATCATGTTAGGCAGTATTTTCGGATTAATTGCACCCCAAAAGCTAATTTATCGCCTATTGGGTATTGCAATTTGGTTATATAGTGCCTATAAAGGTTTGAACTTAGCCATGTATCACGCCCATTTACAATTTGAACCCAATTTAACCGATAGCTGTGCTATAAACGTTCAATTCCCAAGTTGGCTACCATTAAATCAATGGTTTCCAAGCATGTTTAATGCTTATGGTAGCTGCGCTGAAAAAATATGGTCTTTTTTAACCATTGAAATGTCACAATGGATGATTATCATTTTTGCCTGCTATATTATTGTCGGTATCATTGTCCTGTTTTCACAAATTTTCCCAACAGCCAAAAGCTCAACGTGGCATAAATAATATTAGACTGGCACTTTTTGCCGAGTTTGTTAGAATGTGTGACAATTTTATTTTACAAATTGTCACACACAAATGCTTTTGGAATATCATCCGCCTACTGATCCGTGGCTTTCAATTCTATATCAAGATGATCATATTGTGGTTGTTAATAAGCAATCTGGTCTGCTATCTGTTTCGGGTAATAAGCCTCAATTTATTGACAGTATTATTCATCGTCTACAACAAAAATACAGTTATGTTGAATCGGTACATCGTTTAGATATGGCAACCAGCGGTATTATGGTCGCTGCGCTATCTAAACTTGCCGATCGTGAAATTAAGAAACAATTTAGAGAACGGATTCCGAAAAAAACTTATATCGCTGTTGTACATGGGCATATTGAACAAGATTACGGCCAAGTTGAACTACCTTTGATTTGTGATTGGCCTAATCGTCCACGGCAAATGGTTGATATGGAAAACGGTAAACATGCATTAACCGAGTATCAAGTCGTTGCACGCAATAGTGACAACACCACACGGGTTGAGTTATACCCGTTTACTGGCCGTTCGCATCAATTACGGGTACATATGCAAGCTATCGGACACCCAATTTTAGGCGATAAATTTTATGCGCACCCGCAAGCTTTTGCGATGTCGAAAAGATTGCTATTACACGCACAATCACTCACGATTAATCACCCTAAAACCGGGGAAAGCATGACATTTACTTGTGAACCGGAATTTTAAACCGCTAGGTAATCAGTAACCATTTAACTGACTAAAATAGCCTAAACAACATCAATCAATTAAGGAGCAACAAAATGCAACAAATTGTTTTAGCAACCAATAATCAAGGTAAGGTCAATGAGTTACAAACGCTATTAGCCGACGCCGGTTTTAATATTGTTGCGCAAAAACAGTTCAATGTTCCGGACGCTGAAGAAACAGGTTTAACCTTTGTTGAAAATGCTATTTTAAAAGCTCGTCATACTGCAAAATTAACCGGTTTACCCGCCATTGCTGACGACTCAGGATTAGTTGTTCAAGCGCTTAATGGCGCTCCCGGGATCTATTCGGCTCGTTATGCCGGTGAGCATGGCAACGACCAGAGTAATAATGAAAAATTACTCAATGCATTAAAAAATGTCCCGCCGGAAAATCGGCAAGCTTACTTTTATTGTGCGCTGGTATATTTGCAACATGAAAACGACCCAACGCCCATTATCTGTTTAGGTAAATGGGATGGTGTTATCTTAAATGAATTAAAAGGCGAAGGTGGTTTTGGTTACGATCCGCTGTTTTACATACCGCAACTCAATTGCACAGCGGCGGAGTTAACCAAGGATCACAAAAGCCAGATATCACATCGTGGATTAGCGCTTAAGCAGTTAATTGCCCAAATTAAAGCTAAGCACTAAAGCATGATGTTTTGCATGATTGTTTATACACAAAATTGCACAACAAGAAGTAAAAAGTATATACTTAAGGCAACAAATATGCTGGAGTTGTTATCATGATTTTAATGATAGTAAGTGGTCGTTCAGGTTCCGGAAAATCGATTGCGTTACGTGCATTAGAGGATATGGGATTTTATTGTGTCGATAATATCCCGCTTGCACTATTACCACAATTAGCCGATTCATTAAAAAACAACAATACCCCTGTTGCCGTTAGTATTGATATCCGAAATTTACCCGCCAATTTTGACTTTAATCACGATGTATTACAGCGTTTACCGGCATCGGTAACCCCCGAAATTATCTTTTTCGATTGCAGTCGAAACACCCTTATTCGCCGTTACAGTGAAACAAGACGCATTCACCCTTTAACCAATCAAAAATATTCGTTAGAAGAAGCTATCGACCTTGAAGAAAAATTTCTGGAGCCATTAAAATCGCACGCTAGCTTAGTGATTAATACCGATAATCTTTCGGTACATGAGCTATCAAGTATTTTAAGGTCTCGAATTTTAGGTAAAAAAGAACGTGAATTAACTATTATTTTTGAATCGTTTGGCTTTAAACATGGTTTGCCGGTCGACGCCGATTTCGTTTTTGATGTGCGCTTTTTACCCAATCCACACTGGGATATCAATTTACGAGCCCTAACCGGATTAGATGAGCCGGTTAAGCAATATCTGTTAAAACATGACGAAGTGACCAATTTTATCTATCAAACAGCCAATTACCTTAAGCAATGGCTGCCTCTTTTAGAAAAAAATAACCGCAGTTATTTAACCATTGCTATCGGTTGTACGGGTGGTCAACATCGTTCGGTTTTTATTGCTGAGCAGTTAGCGGCGTTTTTCCGGGCGCAAAATAAACAAATTCAAGTTCGTCATCGCACGTTGGAAAAAAAGTAACCGCTACTGTTTGGTTAGCATAAACTGACACAATAGCTCAAATAATTGTCGATATTTGTCGAGTAGTTTTTCTAAGTAAAGTGGGTTTTGCGTAGGTAACTCCGGGGCTGGAATTAACTCGCTGATTTTAATTAATTCAATATCATCGGGTAAATTTGCCAGTTTAGATGTTAGCACATTCACCGTTTGTGGATGAGGATGACCAATTGCAATTGCTACGCCATGCTTGCGCGCAACGTTAATTGCTGATTCAAATTGCTGGCCGATTGCGGTTTCAGTTATTTTATCATCTAAAAAGACATCTCGCTCAAGAACGGGAATAGCGTACTGGCTTGCCGCCTCTTTGGTTTTAGTTCTACCGATTGTCTTACTATCTAAAAAAAACATTGAGTAGTTGCTTAAGGCTTTCATCACATGATTCATACCTGTAAGATCCGAGGTCATCAAACTCCCCATATGGTTATTGACACCAATTGCATAAGGTACACGCTCTACTGCATCGGTAACAATTCGACTCACGACAGACTCTTCCATATAAGGAAATAGGGTATCTTTCTCGAGCGGTTGTTTTCCTGTAGGTGCCATAGGTAAATGAATAATCACATCATTACCATGCTGATGAGCTAGCGTTGCAATCTTCTGTGCATTTGGAGAATTAGGTAAAACAGCGATAGTAATATTGGGTGAAAGCGCAATAATTTTCTGTTCGTTACTTTGCCGATAACCAAAATCGTCGATAACCAAAGCGAGTTTTGCCGCCCAAACACAGTGGACATTAACGATCATTAAGCTAAAAAAAATAAAATGTACTAAACGTATCATCATTTTAACCACCCTCTTGGATCAAGCGCTTTACCGTCTCGCCTAATTTCAAAATATAAGCTTGGCGTATTTTGCCCGCCGCTTGAACCAACTAAAGCAATAGGTTGATTGGCATGAATTTTATCCCCAACATCAACTAAAACTCGTTGATTATATCCATATAAGCTCATATCGCCTTTCCCATGTTCCAGTGCAACAACAAAACCATATCCTTGTAACCAACTGGCAAGAATAACTCGCCCATCTGCAATCGCTTTTACTTGTGTACCGTCATTAGCATTAATTACCATTCCTTTCCAATGAAGTTCACCTTGTAAAGACTCACCAAATCGATGCGCAACAGTTCCGCTAACCGGCCAATCAAATTGGTGTCCGGGCTGACCAATACCACTGACACGAGCCATTAAACTGCGTTCGTCTGCGCTAAGTGTATAATTTGTATTTTTCTGTTTTGCCTCTATGTGTTTTGCTTGTCTGGCTTCTTCTTCAGCAATAAGACGGCTCTCTCTTTCTGCCTGAGCAATTTTAGCTTGTAGTTTGGTTTCGTTTTCTTTTAGCTGAGCCAATTTTTGCTCATTTATTTGCATCGACGATTCAAGCGAGTTAATGGTTTTTTGCCGATCTTTTTGATTTTTCACAAGCCCGACTTGCTCTTGTTTCTGTTTGGTTTGTAATGCTTTTTGCGTAGTGAGTTTTATTTGTAAGGCCGCTTTTTTATCGTTAAGTTGTAATTGCGTTTCACGCAGGGCATTAATTTGCTGCTCTCTTGCCTGATTGATATAACGATAATAGGTAATTAAGCGTTCATTGCGATCGTTCTCTTCACTGGCAAAAATAAGTTCGAAACCGGTACTTTTTCCCAATTTAAACGCACTTTCAAGCTGTTTAGCTAATACCTGCCGTTGTTGCGTTTGTTTAGCGCTCAAATCATCAATTTGTTTAATTAATTGGTTAATTTCAGAATTGAGTTTTTTAAGTATGGTGCCATTTTTTTCAATGGATGTAAGCAGTTTGGCTATTTGTGTTTCTTGTTCTTTAAGCGCATTAACTAATTGTGTTCGCTCTTTTTTTTGCTCAGCTAAACGGGTTTCTTGCTCTTCAATGGATTGACGTATAATTTGTAATTGCTGATTATCATCAGCATACAAAAAACTAACTTTCATTAAGCAAATTAGCGTTACGACGACAATTTTGTTATGAATAGACATGGCGTTTGAATTTTTAATTTATTACCAAGCAATTAAGATAGTTTTACTATACCGATAAATAAGCCAATATGCAAAATGAAAACAGTATCAAATCGGTTAAACAATATATTAAATTATATAATGATTAGGCATTTCACAAGCTTGAATAAAAAGTATAAAATACAGCACTATTTAAATTATTGAAAAATCAATTCAACCATTAAAGATAACATCATGCAAAAGTTTAATGTCAAAACCTTTCAAGGGTTAATACTTACGTTACAAGATTACTGGGCTAATCAAGGTTGTACGGTAATTCAACCGTTAGATATGGAAGTTGGCGCCGGCACCTCTCATCCGATGACCTGTTTACGTGCACTAGGACCTGAGCCTATCAATGCCGCTTATGTTCAACCTTCACGCCGCCCAACCGATGGTCGCTATGGTGAAAATCCCAACAGGTTACAACATTATTATCAGTTTCAAGTTATCTTAAAACCGTCACCAGAGAATATCCAAGAGCTCTATTTAGGATCACTCAAAGAGCTAGGACTCGATCCAACAATTAATGATATTCGTTTTGTCGAAGACAATTGGGAAAACCCTACGTTAGGCGCATGGGGATTAGGCTGGGAAGTTTGGTTGAATGGTATGGAAGTAACTCAGTTCACCTACTTTCAGCAAGTAGGCGGGCTTGAGTGTAAACCGGTAACAGGCGAAATAACTTATGGTTTAGAACGCTTAGCGATGTATATTCAAGGTGTCGATAGTGTTTACGATTTAATCTGGAGCGACGGTGCTTTTGGTAAAACCACCTATGGCGATGTGTTTCATCAAAACGAAGTTGAACAATCGACTTACAATTTTGAATATGCCAATATCGACTTTTTATTTTACTGCTTTGAACAACATGAAAAAGAAGCAAAATTTTTACTTGAATTAGAAAAACCTTTACCGCTACCTGCTTATGAACGAATTTTAAAAGCTGCACATTGCTTTAATTTACTTGATGCCCGTAAAGCGATTTCAGTAACTGAGCGACAACGCTATATATTGCGGATCAGAACATTAACCAAAATGGTTGCTGAAGCTTATTACGCCTCGCGTGAAGCACTTGGATTCCCGATGTGCCAAAATTCACCGTCAAACGAAAATGCATCATCTAAGTAGGAAGATAAATATTATGCAAAAAACATTTTTAGTGGAAATTGGTACAGAAGAGTTACCACCAAAATCACTCCGCACATTAGCGCAAAGTTTTGCCGCTAACTTTATTGAACAACTGGATAATGCTAATTTAGAACATGGTGAAGTACTTTGGTACGCATCGCCACGGCGTTTAGCGTTAAAAGTATTAAATTTAAATGATACTCAGCCCGATAGCCAAATTGTTAAACGTGGCCCGGCAGTGAGTGCCGCTTTCGATCAAGCAGGCAATCCAACCAAAGCGGCAGAAGGTTGGGCTCGTGGTTGTGGTATTAGCGTCGATCAAGCTGAGCGTGTGCAAACCGACAAAGGTGAATGGCTATCTTATACCCAATATCAAAAAGGTCAGGCGGTTGTTGATCTATTGTGTGATATGGTAAAAGCCGCGCTGAGCAAATTACCAATACCTAAACCGATGCGCTGGGCGACTCGTCAAGTTGAGTTTATCCGCCCTAGCCATACTGTGACAATGCTATATGGTGATGAGCTGGTTCCCGGCACAATTTTAGATATTCAATCAGACCGCATTATCCGTGGTCACCGTTTTATGGGTGAACAAGAGTTTACCATTGATCATGCTGATCAGTATCCGGACATTCTTGAGCAGCGTGGTAAAGTCATTGCTGATTATGACAAACGTAAATCAATTATCAAACAGCAAGCACAAGAGGCGGCAGCCAAACTTAACGGTAAAGCAGATTTAACCGAAAGTTTACTTGAAGAAGTCTCATCTTTGGTTGAATGGCCGGTTGTGTTAACGGCAAAATTTGAAGAGCGATTTTTAGATGTGCCGGCCGAATCACTGGTGTATACCATGAAAGGCGATCAAAAATATTTCCCTGTTTATGATAATCAAGGCAAATTACTGCCGAATTTTATTTTTGTTGCCAATATTGAATCAAAAGATCCACAAGTGGTGATTGCCGGTAATGAAAAAGTGGTGCGCCCACGTTTAGCCGACGCCGAATTTTTTTATAAAACCGATTTAAAACAGCGTTTAGAAGACCGCTTACCTCGCCTTGAAACCGTGTTATTTCAACAACAACTTGGCACCGTTAAAGATAAATCATTACGAATCGAAGCACTGGCCGGTTATATAGCTGAGCAAATTGGCGCTGATGTTGCTAAGGCCAAACGTGCCGGAAAATTAACTAAGTGTGACTTAGTCACTAATACCGTGTTTGAGTTTCCCGAAACGCAAGGTATTATGGGACGATATTTAGCCATAAAAGACGGCGAAAGTATTGAAGTTGCCACTGCCATTGAAGAACAGTATAAACCACGTTTTTCAGGTGATGAATTGCCGAGCACAAACGTATCATGCGCGGTTTCAATCGCTGAAAAAATGGATACCTTAGCGGGTATTTTTGGTATCGGTCAACACCCTAAAGGCGACAAAGACCCGTTCGCATTACGCCGTGCGGCAATCGGTGTTTTACGTATTATTGTTGAAAAAAGCTTACCTTTAGATTTGCTTGATTTAACAAACTATGCGACATCACTATATGGCGATAAGTTAAACAATAAAAACGTTGTGACCGATATTGTCAGCTTTATGCAAGGCCGCTTCCGAGCATGGTATCAAGAGCTTGGTTTTGCAATCGATACCATTCAAGCGGTGTTAGCGCTTAATCCAACTAAACCGGCTGATTTTGATGCCCGGATTAAAGCTGTTACCCATTTTAGAACGCTACCGGAAGCCTCTTCACTGGCTGAAGCCAATAAACGGGTTTCAAATATTTTATCGAAAGCACAAGTGCAAATTCCCGATACTATTAATACGGCATTATTAGAAGCCGGAGCAGAAGGTGAATTAGCGAAACAAGTGGTAATATTAAACGATAAGTTAGCACCTTATTTTAATGAAGGTCGTTATCAAGATGCGTTAGTTGAATTATCATCATTAAAATCACCTGTTGATGAATTTTTTGCATCAGTCATGGTGATGGCTGATGATGAAAAAATTAAACTCAATCGCTTGGCCTTGTTGAAGAAACTGCAAAATTTATTTTTAAAAGTTGCCGATATCTCTTTATTACAAGCATAACAACTATCTTATTTATAATAACAAGTGGTAATCAAGCGATTGCCACTCAGTGGATATAATATGAACAAACAATCAAGTTTAAGATTTAATGAAGTTCTCAAGCAAACTATTCATTTTATTAGCAATCGAATTGGGACGATTATTATTACCTGCATCATTTTTGGTGTATTAATGACATTGGCTATCAATAGTTTCTTTTATCAAGAATTACTAACTGAATTTGAAACTAATCCTGCTGTTATTATCTATCCCTTTTTTCAGTTTTATTTATTTCACACGTTTATAATTGCAATCATTATTGCAATGATTTATAGTTTTTCTCACTGTGATAATTTAAATATCAATAAATTAATATCTAACTCAGTAGCGAAATTTTTTCAGTTATGCGTTTTTTATTTACTATTTATTGGGGTGACATTAATTCCTTTAATGATCGTCATTTTTTTATTACAGCATGTATTGTTATTACTATTTCCCCAACAAGGTGAAACGATATTTGACCTAATGATGACTATTGTTTCTTTAATTTTTCTATTTGTATTTTATTTTTATTGCGCATCTATCGTTGAACCTAAACAAAAAAGATTTAAGGATCTTTTTGCCGATGCCTTTAATTTTAGGATAAATCTTAAATCAGCAACAGCAATAATGTTCATTTGTTATATTGTTTGTGTCTGTGTTGTCTTACCACCGGTATTAAACTCACTAAACGCTGAAAATTACTTTGTTGTTATGAGTATTTTATTTTGTTTGACTTACTTTCTGATTTTTGTGTTGATAAGCTTTTTTTATCGTTTCATCACTTTACAGACCAATAATCAAACACCTGTATCGAAAAAAGATGAAGATGATCAGCAGTATAACAGTCTTATTTTGTAATCACTTTGCTTACTCGCTGGCTTTCCGTCAGCGGGTTGTTAAAGTTAGTTATTCAACGATTAAGACCAATATCCGGATTAAATATCATGACACCTGCGATAAATCTTCTCAAAAAGCACAATATTCGTTTTCATCTTCATCAATATGATCATGACCCCAAACAGACACATTTTGGTCAAGAAGCCATTGATAAACTTGATCCTGATTCAAATGTAGTTGCCGGTCAAATATTCAAAACGCTCATTATCAATTTAAATGGTGACAATAAAACATTTGCTGTTTGTGTTGTACCGGTTAATACCCATTTGGATTTGAAAAAAGCCGCTAAAGCGCTCGAATGTAAAAAAGTTGAGTTAGCCGATCCAAATTTGGCACAAAAAATTACCGGTTATTTGGTGGGTGGAATAAGTCCATTAGGTCAAAAAAAGCAATTACCCACACTCATTGACATAAGTGCAAATCAATTCGAAACGATGTTTATATCAGGTGGGAAACGTGGTTTAGAAATTGAGATTGCACCGCAAGCATTGGCAAGTATAGTAAATGCTAAATTGGTTGATGTTAGTGTTTAAACCAAAACAGTTTTAACCGGATAAATAGGGGTTATTAAATCAGGAAGAAGGAATAAAAGATAAGATAAAACTATAATATTTTACGGCGTAAAAAAAGTTAATAGGCCACAAGACTAGGTCTTATGACCTCTAGATATCTTCTATCAATAAATCGACAGAAAATAAGCAAACAATTATTTGATTGCTTCTTTTAAGCTTTTACCAGAAACAAATGCTGGTACTTTACTTGCAGCAATTTTAATTTCTTTACCTGTTTTAGGGTTACGACCGGTACGAGCTTTACGAGCATTAACTTTAAACGTCCCAAAACCAACTAATTGAACTGGTTCACCTGCTTTTAATGATTCAGTTATAGCAGCTAAAGTAGCTTCTAAAGCTGTCTTTGCAGCAACTTTAGTTACACCAGCTTTGCTAGCAATTGCATCTACAAGTTCTGTTTTATTCATGGAGATATCCTTACATATTTATTTTATTGTTAATGTTGACATGATAAACAAAGTTAAAAAAACTTTGCAGCTGTAAACGTCTTTCAGACTACATTACTAGTAAATGTAGTCTATATTTCTCTAATGTTAAAGAAAAATTTATTAAAAAATAAAAAAAACACCCATTAAATGACTTGATTGCTCAAAAAAACACCAATATTACTGATTTTTTCAGACCTTATATCCGTCTTTAAGCCTTTTATTAAATCGATCATAACATTATTCTCATTACATAATAATCTAAATATCTCCCATTGCAAATCAAATTCTTCAATAACATCAGATAATTTTTCTTGCTCGCTTTCAGATAGAGAAATATTCGATTTGGTCATCTCAAATTCGGCAACAGTTGTGGCCGATATGCTGCTGACTTTAGCGGTATGTTCAGCGATCTCACCACTTAAATAGGAGTGCAAGATTTCACTTAATGCATGACAAGCATCAATCGCCGGATAAACCATATAAGGGCTATCTTCAGTAACGGTTGGAATAATCGCTTCTAATTTTTCAAGTTGTAAATCGAAGTTAATTTTGGCATCTTGAACTAAAAGCGACTCCCAGATTAAATCTAGAATTTTTTTGAAGTTTTTGGCATCTTGTTCACACTGTTGTAAATTACAATAATAAACAAAGTTTGGATACATTCGTTCACACAAGCAAACCATAAATAATCGTTGTTGCCAATCTGCTAATTTTTCCACTCTTAATTGGACGGGATTTTTAATCATAATGAAACCTTTTGGACTGACGATGTACGGCGTCAACTAAATATTGTACATGCTCTACCGGAATATCGGGCAAAATTCCATGACCCAAATTAAAAACATGCCCATTATTATAGCCAAATTCTGATAAGAGTGATTCAACATTTGCTTCAATTGTCGGCTTATTGGCATATAAAACCGTCGGATCGAGATTACCTTGCAGCGCAATTTGCCCTTTATTGGCAATTTGACTTAAATTGACCGTCCAATCGACACCAACTGCATCACAGCCCGAACGCATAATGGTGTCTAACCATAATCCGCCACCTTTGGTAAATAATGTCACTGGTACATAAGACGTGATATCCTCACTCTTTTTACCTCGTTTTAATTGTGACAAAATTAACTGCATATAATCTAATGAAAACGTCTGATAAGCTTGATGAGATAACACGCCGCCCCAAGAGTCAAAAATCATTACCGATTGCGCACCTGCTTCAATCTGAGCATTAAGATAGAGTGCAACACTGTGGGCTAACTTCTCTAATAAAAGATGCAGGGCTTTTGGTTCGCAATAAAGCATCTTTTTGATTTTACTGAAAGATTTGCTGCTTCCCCCTTCAATCATATAAGTGGCTAATGTCCATGGGCTGCCGGAAAAACCAATTAACGGCACTTTTCCATTTAAGCTTTTTTTGGTTAAGCTAATTGCATCAGTAACATATTTAAGTGATTGATTGGGATCGGGAATCGGCAATTTTTCGATATCAGATAATTGAGTAATTGATCGGCTGAATTTAGGACCTTCTCCCGCTTCAAAATAGAGACCAAGCCCCATTGCATCAGGAATCGTTAAGATATCAGAAAAAATAATAGCGGCATCAAGATCAAAGCGTTGCAGTGGTTGTAAAGTGGCTTCGCAGGCCAGTTCAGGATTTTGACACATGGTCATAAAATTTCCGGCTTTGGCTCTTAATTGTCGATATTCAGGCAAGTAACGCCCCGCTTGACGCATCATCCATATTGGCGTGTAGTCTACCGGTAAACACTGCAAGGCACGTAAATAACGATCATTTTGTAATTGGCTCATTTTATCGACTCTTTAATAGAAGATGTTACGCTGTCAAAAAGTTTCAGAAAAGCACCATGTATCATAAGCACATGTCTCAAAAGTAATATATTTCAAATGGTTATACCTAAAAAACAATATGTTTCAGTAAAAAAGCTCAATACCCTTTGTATATTATTTTTTATCTTGCGGCTGTGATAATGTTCGCTGAGCATAACTAATCAATGTTTCTGAGATATTTTGCATGACACTGCTTTCCGGCGCAAAGCGATGCCAGTAAAGCATACGTCTTTGGTATAAACCTTCAGTTAAATTGACCAGCTCACCGGTTTTTAATTCCTGCTCAACTTGCAACATTGGGATCATACAGCACGCCGAACCTTGTTTAGCTAGCTGAACAAAAGCCTCAGATGAGCTCGTGATATGGCAAATCACACTGCCGGGGGTAAGATTAAAATTCTCTTGTAAAAACGCTTGATGCATATCATCCAAATGGTCAAAAGCCACCGCCGGCGCTTTTAATAGCGATGAGCGAGTTACGCCGTTAGGAAAGTATTTTTTAGCAAATTCCGGAGAAGCCACAAAAATATAGTCAAGCGCACCTAATCGATCCGACAAACAGCCAGGCAAAGGGTTGGCTTGAATACTAATGGCGGCAACAACGGTACCTAAACGCAATAGCTCTAAAGTATGCTCTTCATCTTTGACTTGAATGTCAAAACGTAAGATATTTTTATCCAAAACTGGCTTTAACGCAGGTAACACCCACGTTGCTAACGAATCGGCGTTAATGGCAATAGAGAGTGATAAGGGCGTTGAATTTTGTTCATTGTCACCTAACCACTGCTGTTCTAACAATTCGACTTGATGCAATAATCCTAAAAGATGCTCACCTTGTTTAGTTGCTTTAGGCGGAATTGTTCTAACCAGTAATTGTTGACCAAAAAAGCTTTCTAGTTGCTTGATACGTTGTGAAACCGCAGGTTGGGTAATACACAGTTTATCAGCCGCTCTTTCAAATCCTCGTTCTTTTATTACCGCATCTAATGCTTGTAATGCTCTATAATCTGGACGCTTCATAATCTCTTTACTAATGATTTGACCACAGCTTGGATAGTCAAGCTATATTAATTTTGCAAAAAAATTTAAACAGAACTTAAACTTAACATATTTTATAAAAATACTAATGATTTTTGCTTTCCAATTGGTTACTATGCCATATCTTCAACAATTTTGCTTTCAAAATTTTAATTTTTTAAGAAAAATTATACTTAAGTACGGTGATATCATGACGCAAGATGAATTAAAAAAAGCGGTGGGCTGGTCAGCATTAAAATTTGTTAAACCCGGCGCACTAGTTGGTGTTGGCACAGGATCAACAGCTGCCCACTTTATTGATGCTTTAGCGACGATGAAAGATCAGATTAAAGGCGCTGTCTCAAGCTCGGAAGCATCGACCCAAAAATTAAAAAGCTATGGTATCACAGTGTTAGACTGTAACGATGTTGATAGTTTAGATGTCTACGTTGACGGTGCAGATGAAATTAATCATCAGTTACAAATGATTAAAGGCGGAGGCGCTGCGCTAACTCGTGAAAAAATTGTCTCAGCATTAGCCAAACAGTTTATCTGCATAGTTGATCAATCAAAAGTTGTTGATGTGCTAGGTAAATTTCCGTTACCGGTTGAAGTGATCCCAATGGCTCGCTCATATGTGGCAAGAGAGCTATTTAAACTCGGCGGAAAACCGATTTATCGTCAGGGTGTGATAACTGACAACGGCAATGTCATACTTGATGTCCACGACCTTGTCATTTCAACACCAACAGAACTTGAAGACCGCATCAATGGCATTGCCGGTGTGGTAACGGTGGGATTATTTGCCAACAAAGGCGCCGATGTTGCTCTAGTCGGTACACCAAATGGTGTGACAGAATTAAGATAAAGCCTATTGCGAAAGCTGGCAGTAAGTAACAATGATATAAAAAAGAAAGAGAGAGGAAAAAATGGTTGTTCAGGCGTTAACCAAAGATGAAAACAAATTTTTATTGCTTGAAGGGGTACACCCGACTGCGATAGAAACACTCAAATCAGCAGGCTTTACCAATATTGAGTATCATAAAAGTGCCTTATCGCAATCCGAACTGATCGAAGCATTAAAAGATGCACGTTTTATTGGCATACGTTCCCGAACAAACTTAACCAAAGAAATCATCGAAGCGGCGCCAAAACTAGCCGGTATTGGTTGTTTTTGTATCGGCACCAATCAAGTGGATCTTGATGCTGCTGCGGTAAAAGGAATACCTGTTTTTAACGCCCCCTTTTCTAATACTCGCTCAGTCGCTGAATTAGTGCTGGCCGAAGCCATTTTACTGTTACGCCGGGTACCGGAAGCGAACGCTAAAGCACATCAAGGAAAATGGAATAAAATAGCCACCGGATCGCATGAAGCTCGAGGCAAAAATCTGGGAATTATTGGTTATGGACATATCGGCAGCCAATTAAGTGTACTAGCAGAATCACTGGGTATGAACGTTTACTTTTACGATATTGAAACCAAATTACCATTAGGAAATGCCAAACAGATAGCCAGTATCAAAGAGTTACTCGCTATGAGCGATATTGTCAGTATGCACGTGCCGGAAAACGCAACCACAATAAAAATGATCAGTCACACTGAGTTTGACATGATGAAACCCGGCGCAATTTTAATTAACGCCTCACGTGGTAAAGTGATTGATCTGCAAGCATTAACGCAAGCACTTGAAAGCGAAAAAATTAGCGGCGCAGCAATTGATGTTTTCCCAACTGAACCGGCCAGCAATAGCGATCCTTTTGATTCACCACTATGCAAATTTGATAATGTTATTATCACCCCCCATATTGGCGGATCCACAACCGAAGCGCAAGAAAACATCGGTATCGAAGTGGCGACAAAACTCGCCAAATACTCAGATACCGGCGCCACCCTATCGGCGGTTAACTTCCCGGAAGCATCATTACCGATTCCGGCAAAAGGATCCAGCCGTTTTATCAACATTCACCATAACCAGCCCGGCGTACTAACCGCAATCAACACCCTATTTGCCGAACAAGGCTTAAATATCTCAGCCCAGTATCTGCAAACCGATCCAAAAATTGGTTATGTGGTGATTGATATTGATCGCGTTGAGCAAAACAAAGCCGAAGAGTTATTAGTAAAACTTAAAAACGTCACCGGCACAATCAGAGCCAGACTCCTATTCTAATCACAACCCACGCAAGTGAACTGAGCGTCACTTGCGTAAAA
>CALYQY010000009.1 GCA_945291235.1 uncultured Gilliamella sp. | reverse complement strand
ACCGATACTGATGTCGATAACAGTTATAAACAACAATTTGAAGAAAAAGGCATTGGTTTTATAGCTGTTTAAATTTTTTAACTGGTGATTGTGTATCTTTTTGAACAAAGCTTAAAAGATCTTTTAGCTAAATAGTCGATTTTGGGTAATGAACGTAATGATAGCAATGGATTGTTGTTGGCTATTTGGTTGATTAATACTATTGAACTCATTTGATTATTTAAGCTTGTTATTTCTCCCAATGCTATGACTTTGCAATCAATACGTAGGTGAGAATATGATATTAACAATTACCATGAATCCTTCCGTGGATATCTCTTATCCACTCAATACGCTCCATATTAATGATATTAATCGTGTTGCCAATGTTAGAAAAACTGCTGGTGGTAAAGGACTCAATGTCACACGAGGTGTGAAGTTTTCCGGCATCGAGGTGTTAGCTTCCGGTATTGTTGGCGGTACAACAGGTGAATATATACAAAAACAGTTAGATAGTGACAATATCCACTACCATTTTTATGTTACCAAGCTTGAATCACGAAATTGTATTGCAATACTACATGAAGGCAATCAAACCGAAATTCTCGAATCCGGGCCAACACTCGGACAAAAAGAGGTGGACGCCTTTTTAGCGCACTATCAAACGTTAATGGACAAAGCCAAAGTGATGACCATTTCCGGATCGCTGCCACAAGGTTTCCCGGTTGATTTTTATGCCACATTAATTCAAATCGCCAATAAAAAAGCCATTCCTGTTTTACTAGATTCCTCCGGCAAAATGTTATTAGCTACGTTGGTCTCTGAACATAAACCTTACTTAATTAAGCCGAATAAAGATGAATTACAACAAATAATTCAGATGGATATTGATGTTAATGATACTGCTTCGTTGATTAAGGCGGTTGATCATCCACTGCTGAATGCAATCCCTTTTATCATCATTTCACTGGGTAAAAATGGAGCTTTTGCTCGTTGTCATCAGCAATATTATCAAGTTTCAATTCCTAAAATTGATGTTGTCAATCCGGTTGGGTCTGGCGATGTGACGTTAGCGGGTCTTGCAGTAAGCATTCATGAAAACGAATCGATAGAAACCATGCTCAAAAGGGCGATGACGATGGGCATGTTAAATGCCATGGAATCGCAAACCGGCTTTGTGAATATGCACAATTATGATGATTATTTCCAACAAGTTATTGTTAACCAAATTTATTAAATATTAATTAAGGAGTTATTATGTATCTTATTTCAAGTCAAGAGATGTTAAAAAAAGCGCAACGTGAAAATTATGCTGTTCCGGCATTTAATATTCACAACCTTGAAACAATTCAAGTTGTGGTTGATACCGCAAAACAGTTGCAGTCTCCGGTTATATTAGCCGCGACACCCGGCACTTATCGTTATGCCGGCACAGAGTATTTAATCAACATTTGTAAAACAGCGGCCCAAATTAAACATTTCCCGTTTGCTTTGCATCTTGATCACCATGAAGATGTCGATGATATTCAAGCCAAAATTGCCGGCGGCATTCGCTCAATTATGATCGATGCTTCACATCATCCCTTTGAAGAAAATATTGACATTGTGCGTAAAATGGTCGAATTTAGTCATAAATTTAATGCCAGTGTTGAAGCTGAATTAGGGCGTCTGGGTGGACAAGAAGACGACCTTGTTGTGGATGATAAAGACAGCGCCTTTACTGATCCGGATGCGGCAAGGGAATATGTCGAGCGAACAGGCATCGATTCTTTAGCGGTGGCAATTGGATCGGCTCATGGTATGTATAAAGGTGAGCCTAAATTGGATTTTGATCGATTAGCCAAAATACGCGATAAAGTTGCGATTCCTCTGGTGTTGCATGGCGCTTCGGGAATACCTGAAGCAATGGTGAAAAAATCGATTTCATTAGGTATCTGTAAAGTGAATGTGGCAACTGAATTAAAAATTGCTTTTTCAGATGCGTTGAAACAATACTTTCAAGCTCAACCGGATGCTAACGATCCAAGGCACTACATGCAACCGGCTAAACTGGCAATGGCGAAAATTGTGGAAGATAAAATTCGTATTTGTGGAAGTGCAGGTAAACTATAATATGAAAGCTAAAGGTATTTTGTTTGATTTAGATGGTACTTTGGTTAACTCTCTACCAGCAGTTGAGCGCTGCTGGTTGAAATTTGCTCAGCGGCATCATTTAGATGCCACTAAGGTATTAACAACCATTCATGGGCGTAAAGCTATCGATAATATTAAGCTGTTTTTACCTGATCAGCCCACTAGTTTGATTGAGCAAGAATATCATTGGATGGAGCAATTAGAGTCAAATGATGTACAAGGGATTGATGAAATACCGGGCGCAAGCGATTTTCTGCAGCTATTATCATCAATGAATATCCCTTGGGGGATTGTCACTTCCGGCACTAAAATTGTGGCTGAAGCAAGATTTAGTTTGCTACAGGTTGCTAAACCGCCGGTATTTATCACCGGCGAAATGGTGGCTAACACCAAACCAGCTCCAGACGGCTATTTGCAAGGCGCAAAACTGTTAGATTTAGCAGCCAGTTCGTGTATTGTTTTTGAAGATTCCGCTGCGGGCATTGAGTCAGCAAATAAGGCTAATTGTCAGGTGATTGGTGTCAATACGTCTAATTTGATTAATCATCATGCCCAGCTAAATATCGATAACTTTAATGATCTGATTGTTGAAAAAATCACAGGTAGCGATCAATTCATTATTAATAAAAAAACGTTTTGCTAATAAGATAACCCCCGGCGGTGTTACCTGCTTTTGCTCCACACAAGCGCAATTGATTTAACCGTCTTTAGATTGAAAGTATACGAAAGATTGAAAGTATACAAAATTTAGCTAAATTTATGCATACTTTCAACTCGTTAAAGGTTATTGCGTTGCCTTACTCATCGCTTGTTTAAAGGTTGAAAAAGCACAAAAGCCCAGCGTGTTAATTGGGCAATTCTCCATTTCCAACGTCACCTTATGTGGTGGGTTTTGTCGGTTTAGTTCGGTTAAATGACGAATTTGATCGGTAGATTGATAAAAATATTCAATTTTCATCATTGCTTCACCAGTTTGATTGTTACGCCATTTCTGAAAGACAACCTTGCCACCGATAGGCGTTGTTTCAAACTGATCGGCAAGCTGATAAGGTTTAATCTTTATGGTTGAAAATAGTGAAGCGACATTAGAATCATGGCCTACAAGTAAAGTGAATTTTGGTTTATTTTCATTTTCGCTAAACGACTGATTAATGTAGTTCACTAACTTTGTGGCAACTTGCTTGGCGACAACCGGTGAACCAAATAGTACCGTGTTGTAATTTTCTTTTATGGCAACCAACTGTTCAAATTGTTGATTACTTTTTATTTTACCCCATGCAACATCTTGCAAAGGGGCACCTTCATAGTATTGTAGAATAAATGCATCGGCAATCGATGTGCCTGTGCGTAATGGTCCGGTGATACCCGGCTCTTTTCCTTTTTCAATGATGAGCTTAGTGGGTAAAGTCGAAAAATCACACTGTTTATCGGTAAGGCAATTTTGCGATTGTGAATAATTTAGAATATTTGACATGTCTTGATAGGCATGAGCCAATTTGTTATTTAAACCTTTCACACCGTCACTGTCGGCAATGTTATTAATGGCATTAATCGCCGATTGTTTAAATTCAGCGCTATCATCGCTGATCACCGGGAAAAATAGCGGATCCATTGTGCCTAAGGTTTCTTTATGCACAACAGGCACGGTGCAGCCCGGAAAGGCACCAACCGCAAAATATTGTCCGGTTGCGATAGTGCGTTGTAAGCTATTGGTATAGATATATACATCGTTTTGGTTAGGGCAATCTTTTTCATCTAATAACTTATTATCGGCTAACCATTGACTAAAATAATGACCAAAATAGCTCTCTAACACCCCACCACGAGTGGTGAGGTAACTTGCCGGGGTATCCCACTGTGGCCACTGATTAGGGGTGACTTTGCCCAAAGTACTATTGGGACTGGCTAAGGGGGCTCGTAAACCATGACGGCTAAAAACGACCACTTGTTCCAACGTGTAATGATTCAGTGTTTCTAATGCTTGAGTTGAAAAAGATAAAATACACGTTAAAGCTAACACGCCTTTTAATCGTATTTTTTTCATATGCTCTCCTTTGACTGGTATAACATGTTGTAATTGATGAGGTTCATAACTGCTGACCATTAATCAATACGTTTAATTCCTTTTATTTAAGCTTTGCTGTGCATCGGGTTTGGTCATTGATATTGGCTTTTAAATTGCTCGGTTTGATAGACAAAATTGCCATTTACCATGGTTGCAGTAACTTGATTTTGTTCATTAAGCAGGACTAAATTAGCCACTTTATTGACCGCAATAGTACCTAACTGATTATCAATGCCTAATGCTTTTGCCGGATAATGGCTACCATGGAGCCAAGCTTGCTCAAAGGTAATACGGGTAAAGTTGGCAAGATTATTCACCGCCCGATCGAGCGTTAAGGTACTGCCAGCTAAACTACCGTCTTGAGTTCGCACTACATCGTTTTCCATGTGCACGGGTAATTGACCTAAATAGTAATCGCCGTTTGGCATTCCGGTTGCTCGCATGGCGTCGGTAATTAATAGCAGATTGTGACCACAGCACTTATGTGCAATGCTAACCGCTGCCGGATGCACATGATGACCGTCAACAATGATTTCGGTTTGGCAATTATCAATGCTCAGTGCCGCACCGACCACACCCGGATTACGGTGATGCAAACCGGACATGCCGTTATAGCAATGTACAACACCACTGGCGCCGGCTAAAAGTGCCGCTTTAGTTGTTTCATAATCGGCATTAGTGTGACCAATCATGACTCGGATATTTTGACTACATAACCATTTAATAATCGGTAAGGCGCTTGGGTATTCCGGCGCCAGCGCAATACATTTTAGTGTGCCGTCAGCTAACTTAAGCCACTTTTCAATAAGTTCACGGTCGGGGGCTTGTAAAAGTTCTTCCGGATGTGCGCCTTTATGAACGGCATTAAAGAAAGGGCCTTCTAAATAAGAACCTAGTATGGTGGCGCCAGCGACTCCCTGCTTAATACTCTCTTTGACTTGAACTAACGCCGCTTCAATCTTTTCATGGCTTTCTGTCACTGTTGTCGCCAAAAATGCACCGACGCCGTGGCTGGCTAAAAATGAGCTAATGGTATTAAGTGATTGATGAGTGGCGTCCATTGTATCGGCACCCATTACGCCATGAATATGGGTATCAATCAGTGCCGGCATAAGTTTGAATTGATTGGGACAGGGCGTGTCACTTGGCTTGATATCGATAATTTTGCCATCTTTGATGTCAACGATAGCATTATCAAGCCAACCAACAGGTGTAAACACTTGCTTAGCATGGATTTGTTTAAATTCCATCCGTACGCTCCTTATTTGTTAGCGATTTTTTTTGATGTTCATGCCATAAGCTGGTGACCGTATTTTTACCGTTTTCAATGGTATGGTGGCGGAGTGTGGGTAAATCCAGCTCATCACGCCGAAGTAATACTTCAAGTAATAGTGGCATATTAATACCACTGACAACTTCAATATTATTATATTGATAACTTATCGTTGCTGCCAGCCTAAATGGCGAGCCACCAACAATATCTGTTAAAAATATCACACCTTCGCCACTATCACAAAGTGTTAACGCGCTATTTAATTGTTGTTCTAACTGTTCGCTACTCATACCGTCGGGAAAATTGACGGCAATAAATTGTGGTTGTTCACCAATAATTTGGCAAGCCGCTTGATAAAGTCCGGTAGCAAAGCTACCGTGACCTGTTAAAATTACACCTATCATTTATCCCCCTTATAAAAAGCCCACTAATTTACCTACCACCCCGATAATCACGGTTAAACCAATTAATTTGACGGGCGAAAAGTTACGCTTCATCAAGCTGTAAACCGCTAGCGTAAAGCCTAGTGGTAATAGATTTGGCATCAATTTATCTAACACTTCAGCTTGCAGTGCAATATGGGCTTGACCGGCGTTAATTTCTAACGGTGTGGTGAGATGTACATACGACGCCACTAATGCGCCAATTACCGTCATACCAACAATTGAAGCAGCATGTGAAATGCGTTTGGTATGGGTTTTTAATAAAGGCAATGCGCTGGTACCTGCATGATAGCCATAATGTGCAAGACCAAAACGTAAACCAAAATGGACGATATTGAACATTAATAGAAAAATGATGGGGCCAAACAAACTGCCCTCTAAGGCCAACGACGCACCAATGCCGGCACATATCGGCAGTAATGTTAACCAAAACAGAGCATCACCAATCCCGCCTAATGGCCCCATTAAGGCAACTTTTACCGCTCGTATGGTTGAAATGTTCTCTTTACCTCGTTCCATTGCCAGCACTAAGCCGGATAAAAAAGTGGCATCGAAAGGGTGAACATTAATAAACTCCATATGCATGTGCATGGCGTTTTTTAAATCATCTTTATTTTTATGGATTTTGCGCAGCGCCGGTAAGATAGTATAAAGCCAACCGCCTGCTTGCATACGTTCGTAGTTAAAAGAGGCCTGAAGTGCTAGTGATCGAAACGCCATACGGTTGATATCACCTTTAGTTAATATCACATCCTGACTTTGATCGATGTAAGTATCGGACGTGCCTTTACTTGTTGCTAATGCTTGTGCCATACGTTTTTCTGCTTTTTCGGCCATTTTTTTATCTTCATCATGGTTAAATTCCATCTTCCACCTCCATTGCATTTGTGTTTTCTGACGGGGTATTGTCATTGTTATTTCGGCTACCATTATAAAAATCAATCATGGCAATGGCTAAAGCGCCTAAGGCAATAGCCAAAATCGGTAAGTTAAGATATGTCACACCTAAAAAGCCGAGAATAAAGTAGGCAACATATGTTTTTTTCATCATTATTTTCATTAACATGGCAAAACCGATCGCAGGCATCATTCCGCCAGCAACGCTTAAGCCGTCGAGTAGCCATTTAGGGGATTTTTCAACTAATGCGGTTGCCGCATCGGCGCCGAAATAGATCGGCAAAAATGCCACAATAAAATAGAAACAAAATAGAATAATCATGCCTAAGTAGTTAACCCATTCAATTCCTTTGAAATTGAGTTTATCGACAAAGCGATCACATTTATGCATCATCGGCGAATAGATAGTAAATAAAATGGTGATACAACCTTGTACCGCAATGGCAAATGGTACGGCAATACCAATGGCAACTTTAGGATCGGCATCAGTTAAAATGGCAAAAGTGGTACCAATCACGCCACCGATTACCACATTGGGCGGTTGAGCGCCG
Source organism: uncultured Gilliamella sp. (assembly GCA_945291235.1). Next base: position 31,089 of record CALYQY010000009.1, on the reverse strand, counting down.
GCTAAAGGTACCATTCCCATCCATACCAGTTCGAGTGATCCCCCAACATATAAGCCGGTTTGGATATCGCCTAATATCAGACCAACTAATGGACCAATCACGATTGGTCTGTGTAAGTGAGTGAGTCCGTCAAATAGGTCGACACCTGCAATACCGGCGAGTAATCCAATTAACAATGCATCGAATAACATAGTTTGCTCCCTGTCTTAAGTTAGATTAAGTAAATCAGTAATGTTTTCGCCTGTTTCATCAGGTACACGACGAATTTCGCAGGTGACGCCTAGTTGCGTCAGCGCTTTAAAAGCGGCGATATCATCGTCATCAACTGATACCGTTTTGTGAATTTGTTTTTTTCCCTCCGAAAAGTGCATATTGCCGACATTGACAAATTTGATAGGTACTCCACCTTGAACCAGTGTTAATACGTCTTGCGGGGTTTTACAAACAATAAATATTTTTTGCCGTTCTGAGGCTTTGCCAATAATGTCGATTGTTTTTTGTAAGGTGAAATATCGGGTTTGGATTCCTTGTGAGATAACCATATCCATTAGGCTTTGTTGAACCGGATCTTGCGCTGCGCTGTCATTGGCAACTAGTAGTAGATTAGCGCCTAGCGCATTGACCCAAGTCACACCAACTTGACCATGCACTAAACGATTATCAATACGTGTCATAAGAATATTAGGTGTGCTCATATGTTTTTGTATCCTTTTGTTGATTTGTTAAACCGATTAAATTGCTTATTTTTGATTAAACGGATAAATATGTACGCCTTTTACAACCCGATTTACTTCGCCTGTTGGGCAAGGATTATCTGGGGTTAATTCAAACCTTAGTGATTTTTCAAAGGCTAACATTTGTGCAAAAAGCAGATACGGGAACATCAACCAACAATCCGCCAATGGGCAATCGATTACCTGCATCTGTTTGTCTGAACTAGGTTGGCCACTGAGGGCTATCACATCCATAGCGATCTTGTCATGTGCTAGCTCATTGTATAAATCGTTATCATATTGACGAATGTAAGGATCGTTAGAGAAAAAGCAGACCACTAAACTGCTCGAATCAACCATAAATTTAGGCCCATGGCGTAACCCTAGTATTGAATCAAAGCGGCTGGCTATTTTGCCGGCGGTTAATTCTAAAATTTTTAAAGCTGATTCTTGTGCTACACCGGTAAAGCAACTACTGCCAACATAAATCACTCGCTCATGTGGTTGTTGTGCAAGTTGTTTGGTAATAGGTTGCCAGGTTAAAATTTTATCTTCACAGATGTTGGCAATGGTTGTAACTGTCTTACAAGCATCGTCATGGCCAATATCGCCAAGTAGTAATAACGTGGCTAACATCATGCTGCTGATACTTGAAGTCATGGCAAAACCTAAATCATGTGATCCTTCAGGCATAACAAATTGCAATATACGTTTAGGGTCGTTTTTTTCATGCGCATAATCGGTTAGTGCGCAGGTTGGATTACAGGTTAAAAATAGGTGATAGCAATCTGATACTAATTGATCGGCTAATTTTACCGTTGCGATACTTTCCGGACTGTTACCGGAGCGAGCAAAAGATACCACTAATGTTTTTTTATTCGGTGATAAATATTGCAATGGATCAGCAACAATTTCAGTTGTGCCATAAGCACGGACATTACGCTTTGTATGCTCTCTTAACCAAGGTGCCAGCGCAACGCCACCAAAAGCAGAGGAGCCGGCACCTGTTAGAATGATTTCCAGATCGGGATCGGCAAGTAATGGCTGTAAAAATGCGTTTAACTGCTCGTGTTGTTGGGTAATGATTTCTAATAAGTCCCGCCAAATTTGGGGTTGTTGGCAAATCTCTTTAGCGGTATTTTCTGCGCCATGTTTTGTGAGCCAATCTAATGAGTAATCTAAATATTTTTGCATGTTCTTTATCCTATTTATTAAGTGTTTATCTGGTTAAAAAAGAGGCTGTTTATATATCTGCAATAACAACATTAATGCCTAAAGTATGTAATTGCGTTAAGTATTCTTTGGGGATTTTTGAGTCAGTGACCAGTGTTTCAATTGGGTTAATCTTTTCAATCATACAAAAGCTTTTACGACCAAATTTGCTTGAGTCGGTGACAGCGATAATTTGCCCCGAAACCTGACACATGACACGGTTAACCGATGCTTCACCAAAATTAGGTGTGGTTATGCCGGCGCTTAAATCAAATCCGTCAACACCTAAAAAGAGTTTATTGAAGTGGTACATTTTTAATTGCTGTTCAACGGTAGGTCCCGAAATGGAGTAAGCATTTTTGCGAATATTGCCGCCGGCAATAATTACTTCAATATCGGTATTAGTTGATAAGTCGTAGGCAATATTAATGGCATTAGTAAAGACAATAAGATTTTGTTTTTGGCGTAAATAGGGCACCATCGCCGCTGTCGTTGAGCCTGAGTCGAGGATAATTCGATCGCCGTCGTGCACCATTGCTGCCGCTTTTTGAGCGATTTTGTTTTTAATGGTTGAATTAATGCGACTTTTATCCAATAAAGGGCGATCGAAAGCAAAAGTTTTGTTTAGCATTGCGCCACCGTAGGAGCGTAATACACAACCTTTTTGCTCTAAGTAACGCAGGTCATTGCGAATGGTGACAGTTGAAACGTTAAATAATTTACTGAGTTTGTTAACTGTTACTGTGTTTTTTTTACCGAGGAGGTGAATAATTTTTTCTCGTCGTTGTAATGCATTAATTATTTCATTATTCATATAATTCTTAATTTGTTTTCATTGTGTTATTCGATTTAAACATACGAAAAGGATCGAAAAACGATAAATAAGTCACAAAACTCATTTTGTTAAAAAAGAACAGAAAATGCTTTCGTTTGAAATGAATTGAAAGGGGGGAAGGTGCCCTTTAGCGGCAAGGAAAGGTAATATTGCTTCGATAATTCAATCAATTAAGGCAAAATTAGTGACGATAAGAAAAATATTTTAGAATGATAAAAATAAGGCTAATTTCATTTTGAAGTGTGATGAATATCACAAAATGAGCAATTAATACCCAATAAACTTAAAGGCTTTGAGCTGTTTACCCAAATATTGAAGCTATTTTTAGTGTAAAAACCAAAAAGAAAACAGCGAAAAAAAAGAAAGTTATTGAAACCCCGGAGTGTTTCAATAACTTATGTTTGAATAGATTAATTTAATTGCGCTTGCTCTGCTGGTTTTTTTACCCGTTCAACCACTAACATCACGACAAAAGCAATCACAGTTAAATAGATAATGTACATACCATAAGTTGCTAGCATATCAACCAATGATCGCCCTCGCATGGCAAAATCGCGGAAGAATCGAAATAACCAGACTAAAGGAAATGCATGGCTGACATAGTATGTCCAAATTGGCATTATGCCGACCGCCATGGTTGAACCGCCCATAATAAATCCTGGTGGTACCAGGAAAATCATCCGGCTGGCACCTTCGCCCGGGTTATTGGTTGTCCAAGATAGGAGTAAGCCTAGCCAACCGAAAGCCAGTCCGGTCATAAAGATACTCGGCACAAATGCAAAATAGTTACCGTCAAAACGCAATTGCCCAAAAATCACCAGCACCGCAGTAATTAAGGTTAATCCTGTTGTATAAAAAAGTGCGTAGGGGATCGTTCTTGCTAAGAGTGATACAAACCCTCGTTCTAATGCCATTTCCCACATGCCGGTAACTTTTAGTCGACCAACAATCATCAGTGAAGTTAATCCATAAGTCAGTGATGAGAAAAAGTACACAAAGTAGATGATAGTTGATATTGTTGATGAACTGGCTGGGTTAAACATATACCGTGTTTTAAGTTGCATTGGCGATAAGGTCGCTTCAGTAGCTTCACGTCCTAATCCTAATGCAGCAACTTTACCGACACTCAGTTCGGCACCTAATTCTGGGATATATTCATTAAGGCTTTGTAATACTTTAGCGTTTTGCGCATCATTAGTATCATCGGCAAAATAACCTAAACGAACAGTTTGATCACCTCGTTTTAGGCTTTTTTCTAAACCTTTAGGAATGTATAACACGCCTAAATTACGATCATGCGAAACTAAGGTAATTGGGTTTACCGGTGAGCGAATAACTTCGGAAACTTCAATGTAAGGCGAAGTATTCACTTTACTAATTAGTTCGGTTGAATAGTTCGAACCGTCAAGATCAATAACGGCAATTTTGCCTTCAAATACAGCGCCGTGACTCAGTACTATTGAGAAAACCAGCGCAACAATTGCCGCTAAGCCAATGGCAACTTTATAGTAAGGTATAAAATGGCCTGACAACATTGCGTCAAGCTCTTCAAGAATAGATTTAATGATGTTTTGCATCATTGATCGACCTCAAGTGTCATTCCGGTTAATAGATGTGGAATAGATTCCATATAAATTCTGACTTGGTAAGAAGTTAAATCCGCTTGCCCTCGTTCCCGTGTCATACGGAGGTCAGCGAAAGACGGTGCGGCAGTTGCAAAACGAACTTTACCTTTTACTTCTTTATCAAGTGCAATAACATTGGCTTTTACCATGGTGCCGGGCTGATAATCGTTGACCATTTTTTCGTTAACATAAATGTCGATATATTTTCGATCGGTTTCTAACAATACCGCTGGCGCACCATTTGGTACCATTTCGCCATCTTCAAACATCAGTTTTAAAACTTTACCGTCTTCCGGAGCAGTTAAAGTAAGACGTTTATAATTGATTTGTAACTGTTCTAATTCTGTTTCAGCTTGAGCCAGTTGTGCTTTGAGTTGAGCTAACTGATTTTGGCGATTTTGCAGTTTTTGTCTGGCAATGGTGATTGATTGTAAAGTCATACCGGTTGCATCTTGTGTTTGTTCAAACTGGCTGACTTGCTCTGGTGTTGCACCAATCATCAGTGTTGATAGCTGGCTTTTAATTTGCAACACTTGCATTTTTGATGCGGTATAAGCATTACTGACATTATCGAGTTGCGATTGCGATGTGTTACCGCCTTTACGCATTTGCATGTAACGGTTATACTCAATGCGATTTAAATTTTCTGTCGATTTTGCCGCTTCTAAATTGGCTTTAACCTCTTCAATTTTACGCCATGTTGATAACTCATTTAGGTTAGTTTCATTTTCGGTGATTTCAATGGCGGCTTGCTCTTGAGCAACCATTGCCTTTTGGCTGTCAACTTGTGCTTGAAGACGGTTAATAGCTAATTTTGTATCGACATCTTCGAGTTGCATTAAAAGATCACCCTTTTTCACTATTTGTGACTCTTGCACGTAACGTTTAATGAGTTTTCCGCCCACATTTTGAAAGGCAATGTTAATCTCATCAGCAGTTAATACGCCAGATTTGATGCTTTTGGCAACAGTTACAGCGTCGTTTCGTGAGCCTAAAAAGATTAAGAATGATGCAAAAGTTAATATTAATAAAAATATAACTGGGATTTTGATATTTTTTTTCATATATAGCTTATTTTCCATTTATTTAGTCAGCTAAGTATTTAAGTAAAGTAAGATGACTTTATGCTAATAAAGTCAGTTATTTTCGTAATAATTTACGTAACATCAATATTAAAGATTCTTGTTCTTGTGGATTTAAAACCTGAGCAAAAGCACGAATCGATTTTAGGTGATTGGGTAATGCATTTTGAATTAATGTTATGCCTGCTTGCGTTAATGTAATTAAACGTGACCGACCATCTTCATCATTTTTTGTCATGGATATAAGTGGGTTGGTTGCTGCTAGCATTCGTTTAACCATTACCGATACTGTTGCTGGTGTCACTCCTATACGTAATGCAAGATCGCTTGCACAAGTTTCACCTTCGGAAAACAGTGACATTAATAAGGCAAACTTGCCTTCAGAAACATCATAATCTTTAGCAAGTTGTGCATAAATATTAGATCGTATTAAATCAGCTGTGGTAATCAAGCTTAAAACGAGATCGACGCCTGAAACATCGACAATTTCATCATTAAATCTTTGAGCTCGTGCTAAGGTTTCACGAGACGGAAGTACTCTAGACTTGTAATTCAATTATCACTACTCAATTTATTTAGTCGGCTAATTATACTATTTTAATCTCAATTGGCAACAAAATTTGTTGTTTTTTAACTTAAAACGGTGTTAATCAATCTCCTGATAATTTATTAGCGATTGTATTGATAATTAAGGTTTTTATGACATTACTTGTAACGGGATTAAGTGCTTACTTTGCTATTTTGGTCTGCCTTATAGTTGACTATATTTAATTAATAGCCGGGAACTTTCTTCACCGTTAAACCAGCAACTTTTTAATCTGATCATGCTTAAATCATAGACTGTTATCTTTCATGACAAGTAGTACTTAGTAAGTATATTAATGCTGATTTTTTGATTGGTGATTATTGATAACAAAATCGAGTGCAATATCAACCTAACCAAATTCGATAAAGTCATGAAGCCGTTATCTGTAATTCTTTGTTTTAAATATTGTTCTGTGGATTACTACTAAAGTGGTAATCCTTGAGGGTAATTATATTCTTGTCAAAGTCACATACAATAGCTATCAGTAATAAATTAAATAATTGAATTAAAATAAAATTGGAGCATTTGTATGAGTAAAACCAATCTCGTTATCATTGGTAATGGGATGGTTGGGCACCGCTTTATCGAGGAGTTAGTTGGTAAATCGTTGTCTGATCAGTTCAATATTACTATCTTTTGTGAAGAGCCTCGCCTTGCTTATGACCGTGTGCATCTTTCTTCTTATTTTTCTGACTATACCGCTGAAGCACTTTCACTTGTTCGAGCTGGACTTTATGAAGAAAACAATATCAATGTACTACTGAATGAGCGCGCTATCTTAATTAATCGTCAACGTAAAGAGGTTCACTCACAAACCGGTCGTATTGTTTCTTATGATAAGTTAATTATTGCAACGGGATCTTATCCTTGGGTTCCACCTATTGAAGGGGCAAATGGTTGTGATTGTTTTGTTTATCGAACAATAGAAGACCTTGATGCTATCGCCGAATGTGCTAAGCGTAGTAAGTCGGGCGCCGTTGTTGGTGGGGGCTTACTTGGGCTAGAGGCTGCCGGAGCGCTTAAAAATCTAGGTGTTGCAACGCATGTTGTTGAATTTGCGCCGGTATTAATGGCTGAACAACTTGATGTTATGGGTGGTGAGCAACTACGTCGTAAAATCGAGGAAATGGGCGTTGGCGTTCATACCTGTAAAAATACACAAGAAATTGTGCATACGCCGTCCGGTAAGATTATGCAATTTGCTGATGGCTCTGCACTGGAAGTCGATTTTATCGTGTTTTCAACTGGCATCAGACCAAATGATCAACTGGCTAAAGATTGTCAGCTTGAGATTGGTCAACGAGGCGGCATTGTTGTTAATGATAATTGCCAAACCTCAGATCCGGATATTTACGCTATTGGTGAGTGCGCATGCTGGCAAGGTAAGGTGTTTGGTTTAGTGGCGCCCGGCTATAAAATGGCTGGGGTCGCACTTGCCAATTTAATCGGTGAGCAAAGCCAATTTAACGGTGCTGATATGAGCGCTAAATTGAAATTAATGGGTGTTGATGTTGGTAGCATTGGTGATGCTAAAGGTAAAACACCTGACAGCCGAAGTTATGTGTACTTAGATGAAAATGCACCTGTTTATAAAAAGCTGGTGGTTAGCGGTGATAATAAAAGATTATTGGGTGCGGTGTTAGTCGGTGATACGGCAGATTACAGTAATTTATTACAGTTAATGTTAAATGAAATGGATCTTCCTGAGCATCCCGATACCTTAATTTTACCTGCTCATGCAGGGGCTAAACCTGCCATGGGGGTTGAGGCATTGCCAGATACGGCACAAATTTGCTCATGTTTTGATGTCACCAAAGCAAAAATTATCGATGCGATTCATGCTGGTTGTCATACGGTTGCGGCAATCAAGGCTGAAACCAAAGCTGGTACAGGTTGCGGTGGTTGTATTCCATTAGTGACTCAGCTATTAAACTCAGAATTAGCTAAACAAGGTATCGAAGTCAGTCATGCTTTATGTGAGCATTTCAAATATTCACGTCAAGAGTTATATCATTTGATTCGTGTTGAAGGGTTAAAATCGTTCAATGAAGTGATTAAAAAACATGGTAGTGGTTATGGTTGCGAAGTGTGTAAGCCAACCATTGGATCACTACTAGCTTCTTGTTGGAATGATTATATCCTCAAACAAAATTTAATCCCGTTGCAAGATAGTAATGATATCTTTTTGGGTAATATTCAAAAAAATGGAACTTATTCGGTTATTCCTCGTAGTGCCGGTGGTGAAATCACACCAGAAGGCTTGATTGCTGTTGGTCAAATTGCCAAAAAATATCATCTCTATTCAAAAATAACCGGCTCACAGCGTATTGGACTGTTTGGCGCCCAAAAAGATGATTTGCCAGCTATTTGGAAAGAGTTAATCGATGCCGGGTTTGAAAGTGGTTATGCTTATGCTAAAGCACTTAGAATGGCTAAAACGTGTGTTGGTAGCACTTGGTGCCGCTATGGTGTAGGCGATAGTGTCGGTTTGGGTGTTGAACTGGAAAATCGCTATAAAGGTATCCGTGCACCGCATAAATTTAAACTTGGTGTTTCCGGCTGTACCCGTGAATGTGCTGAAGCGCAAGGCAAAGATATTGGTGTTATCGCAACGGAAAAGGGGTGGAATCTTTATGTCTGTGGTAACGGCGGTATGAAGCCACGACATGCTGATTTACTTGCCGCTGATTTGGATAAGCAAACTTTAATTCAATATCTTGACCGTTTTATTATGTTCTATATTCGTACTGCGGATAAATTACAGCGAACATCTGTGTGGCTGGAGAATTTAGACGGTGGAATTGATTATTTACGAAGTGTCATTATTGATAATAAGCTTGGCATTAATGACGAGCTTGAAAAAGAGATGACACGATTACGCAAGTTAACGGTTTGTGAATGGAAACAGACCGTTGAGCATCAAGAGAATCAACAACGATTTAGCCATTTTATTAATAGTAATCAGCGTGATGATAATGTGCAATTTATCGCAGAACGAGAACAACATCGCCCGGCGACAGCAGCAGAACGTAAAGCAATGTTAGAGGAGCAATAATATGAGTCAATGGATAACCATTTGTAAACTTGATGACATTTTACCTGAAACAGGGGTGTGTGCACTGGTTGGCAATGAGCATGTGGCCATTTTTCGCCCTTATGATACCGCTGAACTTTATGCTATCAGTAATATCGATCCTTTTGCCGAAGCAAGTGTATTATCGCGAGGCATTATTGGACAGCATGAAAATGAGTTGTATGTTGCAAGCCCATTAAAAAAACAGCGTTTTCGTTTGAAAGATGGCTATTGCATCGATGATGCTAAATACTCAATTGCACATTATCAAGTCAAAGTGAATGCAGACGGTTTTGTTGAAGTTAAATCGTCTTGTTAAAACAGTTTTTAAGGTTTAGATAGTTATGTATACCGAAACAATTAATAAATGTGCTACTAATGCAGCACGTATTGTTCGTTTAGCCAAAACTAATCCATTTGGGTTTTGGTTAAGTTCTGCTATGGCGGGCGCTTATGTTGGTCTTGGCATTATTTTAATTTTCACATTAGGCAATTTGCTCGATCCTTCGTTAAGACCGTTAGTTATGGGTGCAACATTTGGTATCGCCTTAACTTTAGTTGTTATCGCCGGGTCAGAGTTGTTTACTGGTCACACCATGTTTTTAACTTTTGGTGTTAAATGTAACAAGATCACAAATAAGCAAATGTGGCTTGTTTTACCGCAGACGTGGTTAGCTAATTTATTGGGATCTATTTTTGTAGCCGCATTATATTTTTATGCCTCAACACCATTATTATCAGTCAATACCAGCTTAGTGCATAGCGCTGCACTGGCTAAAACAATGGCACCGGCGAGTGCGCTATTTTTTCGTGGCATTTTGTGTAACTGGTTAGTGTGTTTAGCCATTTGGATGGCAAATCGTGTTGAAGGGTCAGCCAAATTTATTGCCATTTGGTGGTGTTTACTTGCTTTTATTGCTTGTGGTTATGAACATTCCGTTGCCAATATGACGTTGTTTTCACTTTCATGGTTTGGTGATCATAGTGAAGCTTATAATTTAGTGGGTATCGGTCATAATTTACTTTGGGTCTCGCTGGGTAATATTGTTTCCGGTGCGGTCTTTATGGGATTAGGATACTGGTATTCAACGCCTAAAACAGAGCGACCAAAAGGATAACAGCGCCATTATGGATTATTTACCACTATTTTGTAAGTTAGAAAACCGTGAATGTCTGTTAGTTGGTGGTGGTGAAATTGCCGAGCGAAAAGCTCGGCTATTACTTGAAGCGGGTGCAAAGTTAACGGTTAATGCGCTTGAATTTAATGAGCAATTTTTATGCTGGCAAAAACAGAATCAGTTGGTACTTGAGCAAGGCGAATTCAATGCCCAATTGCTGGATAATAAATGGTTGGTTATAGCTGCAACAAATTGTCAGCAGACAAATCAAGCGGTCAGTTTAGCGGCGGAAAATCGCCGTATCTTTTGTAATGTAGTTGATTCACCGAAAGATGCCAGCTTTATTATGCCTTCTATTATTGATCGTTCGCCGATTATGGTTGCCGTATCTTCTGCCGGGCATGCACCGGTTTTAGCTCGTTTATTACGAGAAAAACTTGAATCGATTTTACCCCAGCATTTAGGTAAATTAGCGCAATATGCAGGTTATTTACGTAATAAAGCCAAACAGACTTATAAAACACTGACTGAGCGTCGCCGTTTTTGGGAGAAGCTTTTTACTCATGATCGGTTAGCGCAAGCCATTGCCAATAATGATTCACAGCAGGTTGAAAAGTTAACCAATGAGCTATTTGAACTTTCGCTTGATGATCGGGGCGAAGTTGTTTTAGTCGGTGCAGGTCCGGGTGATGCAGGGTTATTGACATTAAAAGGATTACAGCAGCTCCAACAAGCTGATATTATTGTTTATGACCGTTTAGTCTCCGATGAGATAATGAATCTGGCAAGGCGTGATGCTCAACGGATATTTGTGGGTAAGCGGGCAGGGTATCACTGCGTTCCTCAAGAACAGATCAATCAGATCTTATTAGAACAAGCGCAAAAAGGTTTGCGGGTGGTTCGGTTAAAAGGGGGCGATCCGTTTATCTTTGGTCGTGGTGGGGAAGAACTTGAAACCCTATTTAATGCAAATATTCCATTTTCTGTCGTGCCCGGTATTACCGCTGCCTCTGGATGTTCAGCTTATAGCGGTATTCCATTGACTCACCGTAATTATGCACATAGTGTTCGTTTAATTACCGGACATTTAAAAGATGGTAGTCATCTTGATTGGCAAAGTTTAGCGGCGGAAAAGCAGACGTTAGTCTTTTATATGGGACTTTCACAAGCGCAAAATATTAGTCAGCAATTAATTCAGCATGGCATGAATGAGCAAACGCCGGTAGCAATTGTTGAGGAAGGTACCAGCACCAAACAGAAAGTGGTAGCAGGTTTGCTTTGTGATTTAGCCTCATTGGCTTTACAAGCGCGTAGTCCAAGTTTAATCATTGTCGGGCCAGTTGTTGCGCTGCGAGAAAAACTCAATTGGTTTTCAAATCATTAATTTAAGCCGGCAAGGCTACTTTACAAAATGGTGGTCTTGCCGGTTATCTAAACGTTAGCCGTTTAATAGCATCATTCAATAGGTAACGGCCTTTAAAAGCTTCAATTGAGTTCAGTATAATCAATTATCTTCAATTAATGCATTACTCTTTGCTCTGTAAATACCATACGGTCATTTCCATGCGTGATTTGAAATTTAATTTCTTAAAAATACTTTTTACATGCACTTTTACGGTACTTTCCACTATATCCAAATCTTTTGCGATCAATTTGTTAGATAGACCTTGCACCAGTAGATTAAATATCTCATGTTCTCTTGGTGTGAGTAACTTTACATCATGAATTTGTTTGGTCTGTGGCTTTGTGCTTTGGCGCATATAATTGATAATAATGTGCGAAATGGCTTCATCCATAATAACTTTTCCCTCCGCAATATCTTTTAAAGCGTTGAGAAAGTCTTCTGGCTCCATATCTTTTAATAAATAGCCGTCAGCACCATTTTTAAGGGCGGATATAATATCTTCTTTGTCATCTGATACGGTAAACATGATGATCCGGCTTGAGATGTTTTTTTCACGTAAATAACGTAAAATTTCTAAACCACTCATACCATGAATATTGATATCTAATAAAATAATTTCCGGTTCAAGTTTTTCCGCTAATTTAATCCCTTCAGTACCTAATCCTGTTTCACCTACAACTTCAAAGTGGTTAACAGTATTAATTAATTGCTTTACGCCATTTCTTAACATAGGGTGATCGTCAATTAGCAGTATTGAACTTTTTATCTGCTCCATTTGGTTACTCTTCTATTGTCTTAAATGGAATGGTGTTGTTGGCTTTAAATTTTATCATAACTTGCGTACCTTGTTGTGGTTGACTATTGATGATCAAATTGCCATTAAGTATTTCAGCTCTATCACGCATTATCACCATACCATAATGGTTGTCTTGTTTTACATTGTTTTGTATACCGATGCCGTTATCAGCAATGCTTAAGGTAATAATTTGATTGTCATCAATTGTTAAATCAATGATGACTTGTGTCGCTTTTGCATGTTTGTAGACATTATTGAGTGCTTCACGAAGAAATTGCAATAAATGAAAAGCATGTTTACTTTGGATAATGTTGAGCGGTAATTGATATTTGAGTTGAATATTAAATTTTAGCTTTTGATTAAATTCTTCTATTAACTCCATTAAACTGGCATAAAAGCCTGTCTGGTTAAGGCGTAACCGGAAAGAGGTGATCAACTCTCTTAATTGCGAATAGGTGATATTGACCTCTTTACGCATGGTAGCCAATAGATCAATGCTATTTTGTGAAGTCAGATCCGATTGCATTTGTAAACAACTTAGGTGTATTTTTAGACAAGAAAGGGATTGAGCTATCGAGTCATGTAATTCTCTAGCCATTGCTGAGCGCTCTTTCATTAATAGATACTGTTTTTGTTGTTCTATCTGCCTATCGAGCATTATGGCTGTTGTCATCTGCTCAATTAACCCGGTAATTAGATTTTCTTGCTCGTCACTTAGGGTTACTTCTAGTGGTTGACTGGCAAATAAAACGCCGAGCTTTTCTCCATTATCTTGTAGGTACCAATAACGTTGAAAACCATTTTTTGGATAAGGTTTCGAAGGAATTAAGCAAGCATGGCAATGGGGATTTTGGCAATAAGGCAATTTTTGCTCATTATCATAACTGATCTGTTGATAGTGTTCAGGGTCTTTTGATTCATAAAAGCGAATCTGGAATTGGGTAAGTGGAACTAACTCTTCTAATTGGCGCAGTATGATTAAAAAACGTTCACATAATGGTTCTGATGTGTGGAGTTGTTTGGTTGCTTGATATTGAAACGAAATGATTTTATTGGTTTGTTGTAATTCGGCTGTTTTTTCGGCTACTCGCTCTTCGAGTAATAAGTATTGGGATTCAATTTGCTCAGACATATTGTTTAATGCCAAGCCCAATAAATCAAATTCGTTTTTTCTTGATCTAATAGTAAAACGTTCACTGAAATTGTGTTTGGAAATGGCTTCGGCCATATTAATAAGTTTACGCCAAGGGTTGAGAAGATAACGGCGTAAATAGTAACATTGTGCAATAAGAAATATCGCTATAATAATGATAAACAGTTGTTGTAAGCGGAAAATATATTGAATTTGATTTTCAGTTTTCTGATCTATTTTATTTACTAACTCATTAGTTTGTAGGACAAATTGTTCAATATCCTCTCTGATTGTATCCATTTGTTGGGCTTGATGTATTTTGGGTTTTATTGAGCTTGCCCATTTGTGTTGTAACTGTTCAAATTCACTTGATAAGTGATATTGTTTAAAGAGAGTTGAGTGTTGTTTTTCGCTGGTAATATCATTAAATATATCTAAGCGATAATTATCTTGTTGGCTTAATGGGATCATCGATAATAGCTGATAGCTTTTCATGCGAATTAGCCCTAATTGATTAATTAGGTAAGCACTACCTTTGGTATCATTAGCAACTTGAATGGAGATGGATAATGCGATTAACGCAATTATCCCGAGAAAAAACATCCATAATGAGAAGCGATTAATTGTCGAGGCGTGATAATTGGTCTTTTTTTTGGGTATTTTGCCGCTTGACATCTTATAAATAAATTACCAAGTAAATAATGATTTATCATATTGTAACGCTAAAACGGTATGTCTCAGATCTTTTTTATAACTTTTTGCGATCTTTTAGTAAACAGAGCTTGCAACAAGAATAAATTTTGCGTAAAATTCACGCCCTATAAGATTAATCAATGCAGACATATATGTTAAATCAGGAATCGTCTGCTTTTTATTGCGGAGTTAAGTATGTACGCAGTTTTCCAAAGTGGTGGTAAACAACACCGAGTTAGCGAAGGGCAAGTCGTTCGCTTGGAAAAAATTGAAGTCGAAACAGGTGCAGAAGTTGTTTTCGATAAAGTTTTAATGGTAGCAAATGGTGAAGACATCAAAGTTGGTGCTCCGTTTGTTGAAGGTGCAACAATTAAAGCAGAGATTGTTGAACACGGTCGTGGTGACAAAGTGAAAATCGTTAAATTCCGTCGTCGTAAACACTATCGTAAACAACAAGGTCACCGTCAGTGGTTCACTGATGTGAAGATCACTGCAATCGCTTAATAGGAGTATCGAACAATGGCACATAAGAAGGCTGGTGGTTCATCACGTAATGGTCGTGATTCCCAAAGTAAACGTTTAGGTGTTAAACGTTATGGTAGTCAAGAAGTTCTTGCTGGAAATATCTTAGTTCGTCAACGTGGAACTCAATTCCACCCAGGCACAAACGTAGGTTGTGGTCGTGACCATACACTATTTGCCTTAATCGATGGACAAGTAAAATTCGAAGTTAAAGGACCAAAAAACCGTCGTTATGTTAGTGTAATTGCTAACAGCTAATTAAAAGCGGTTCAAAAGTTTATAGAAGCCTCACAGTTATTGTGGGGCTTTTTTCATTTCTTGAATTTTATATAATATTACCCATTATGATAACACCACAAAATGTCAAATTAGGTTTTGCATTAGCAATGTTAACCGCTGTTATGTGGGGCATTGTGCCAATTGCAATGAAATATGCTTTAGTGGTTGTCGATCCGTTAACCTTAGCATGGTCGAGATTGGCTATTTCAGCTGTTGGCATCACAATATGGCTGGCATATAAAAAACAGTTCCCTAATTTAGCGATGTTTAAAAAACGTCGTCGTTTTGTCTTATTGATGATTGCCGGATTTGGTTTGCTCGGCAATTTTGCTTTATTTGCCAGTGCAGTTCAGTACCTTTCTGCGACAACGGCTCAAGTTGTGGGGCAAATGGGCATTGTGGTATTTATGATTTCAAGTGCTTTTGTTTTTAAAGAAAGATTAAGACCAACCCAGATCATTGGGATTTTGGTATTATTAATTGGGTTAGTACTATTTTTTAATAAAAATATTGCAGATCTGTTTTCAAACATGTCTACCTATGGCATTGGCGTTTGGCTAGGGTTGCTTGCTTCGGTCTCTTGGGCATGTTATGCGCTTGCGCAAAAAGTATTATTGCGAAAATTACGGGCAGAACAGTTATTATGGTTGATTTATTTGATCTGTACGGTCGGTCTATTACCGTTCACCTCTCCAACCAAATTGGCTAATGCTGATGCTACTCAGCTATTTGCTATTGTATTTTGTGGTTTAAATACCATTATTGCTTATGGTGCATTAGTGATGGCAATGGAGCGTTGGCAGGCGGCGCAAGTGAGTGCGATAACAACATTAACACCACTGTTTGCGTTAATCTTTTCGGATTTGTTTGCCTTAATTTGGCCGGAAAAGTTTGCAATGCAATATTTAAATATTTTAGGTTATATTGGCGCATTATCGGTGGTAGCTGGTGCTATGTTTGCAACTATTGGGCATTATATATGGCACCCAAGAAAAGGTTTGCTAATTAACCGCAACAAAGAGGATAAATAATGAAATTTGTTGATGAAGCATCAATCCGAGTTGAAGCCGGTGATGGCGGAAATGGTTGTGTCGGTTTTCGTCGTGAAAAGTATATTCCAAAAGGTGGACCAGATGGTGGTGACGGTGGCGACGGTGGTGATGTATTTTTTATCGCAGATGAGAATCTCAACACATTAGTTGATTTTCAGTTTGAAAAAAACTACCGTGCAGAGCGTGGTCAAAATGGGCAAGGCTCAGATTGTACTGGTAAGCGTGGTAAAGATATTACTGTTAAAGTTCCGGTTGGAACAAGGATCACTGACAAATATACTGGTGAGATCATTGGTGATTTAACGCATCACCAACAAAAGGTTTTAGTTGCTAAAGGTGGTTTCCATGGGCTTGGCAATGCACGGTTTAAATCATCGGTTAATCGAGCACCTAGACAAAAAACCGACGGTACTCCCGGTGAAAAACGTGATGTATTATTAGAACTGTTATTACTTGCTGATGTAGGAATGTTAGGATTACCAAATGCGGGTAAATCTACCTTTATTCGTTCCGTATCGGCCGCTAAGCCGAAAGTTGCCGATTATCCATTTACCACGTTAGTGCCGAGTTTAGGTGTGGTGAGAATGGATAACGAGCAAAGTTTTGTGGTTGCTGATATTCCCGGCTTAATTGAAGGTGCATCAGACGGCGCTGGGCTTGGTATTCGTTTTTTAAAACACTTAGAACGCTGTAGGGTTTTAGTTCATCTAATTGATATTGCTCCAATTGATGAATCAGATCCAATTGAAAATGCTAAAGTTATTATTCAAGAACTTCACCAATATAGTGAAAAATTAGCCAATAAACCGCGCTTGTTAGTTTTCAATAAAATGGATGTATTGGGTGAAGAAGAAAGTGCCAAATGTGCAGCAGAAATTGCAAAAGCACTCGACTGGAATGATAAATATTATGTGATTTCAGCAGTTAATCATGAAGGGGTAAAAGCCTTATGTTGGGATCTAATGGACTACATGAATGCGCATCCTCGTGAAGCAGAAGAAGCAGAAACGGCAGCAGAAAAAGTGGAATTTATGTGGGATGATTATCATCAACAGGCTATGGATGATGCTTTTGATGATGACGATGATGATTTCGATGACTGGGATGAAAGCGACGAAGAAGGCGTTGAATTCATTTACCAAAAATAATAAAGCGGTATTTATCGCGGCTATCTCATTTGTAATTAAAAATAATAATTTCTACAATGCAGGGTAACTTACCCTGCACTTATCTTAATTTCTTTTCATAGAATCAATTAGTTAGCATTTCCATGCTGGTTAATTAGATCGGTCTATCTTCTTTATTTGGAAAAAATCAAAAAAACTACTTGCTTTTATTAATGAGAATGATTATCATTCAATTGTACTTTGTTAGAGAGTTGAAAGACTTCTGAAAAAGTATGACATTGCTCACATTGCTTCCAATGTTTGCCAGCCTAGCCAACCTATGCTGGCTTTTTTATTTTGTGTGAGGAGTCAATCCCATTTTTATTTATTGGGCTCCACTATAGAGTGATCTACTTACTTCAAGAAAAGCGCAAACAGCTTCAATCTAAACATATCTTTATTTATTCGTATGGTAGGCTTCAATATAATCTCTTACCTTCACCAAAATAGTATCGAATTCAGCACATTGATAATAAAAAGACATGAATTACACAGATAAACATGATTTGGTTCAGTAAAGCTTTATATGATAAGGTTGATACTATTCAGGTTTATTTCTACTCATTGATAACATCAAATAAAATGAGTAATGCGGCACTCCCACCAAATTCTTTCGGTGCTTGATGAAAACAGATAATGTTAGGATGTTGTGCTAACCACATCGGAGTCTGTTTTTTCAGAATATTTTTGCCATGCCCATACATAATACAAGCACATTGTGCTTTTTCGCGTAAACAGGCCGCGATGAGTGCGGCTATTTCTTTTTTCGCCTCTTTTTGAGTTAGTCCATGCAGATCTAAAAAGAATTCTGGCTCATAAAATCCCCGACGTAATTGTTTAATCTCATAAGGATCAGCATTTTCACGACTGTAGCGAATAGGATCTTGTTGTAACAGTGGCTGATAATTATCAGAAAAATAAAACTCAGCATTTATTTTTGCTAATTGCTGTTTTTGTGTTTCAATCACTTTTTGGGTGCGTTTTTGTGGTTTATGAATCACGGTGTCTTGTTTTATTTTTTTAGTATTACCAATACTACTTTTAAACAAGCTTAGGTCTTCATCACTTAAATTAAATTTATCAGACATTGGTTATCACTCTGGGTAAACTTTTTGTTTAAATTCACATAAATCTTCAATAACACAAGCCCCGCAACGAGGTTTTCGGGCAATGCAGGTATAACGCCCATGCAAAATTAACCAGTGGTGACAGTTAATTTTATATTTTTCGGGGACAACTTTTAATAATTTTTCTTCAACAGCTTCAACGGTTTTTCCGGGCGCAAAACCAGTACGATTACTTACCCGAAAGATATGGGTATCAACCGCTATAGTTGGCCAACCAAAAGCCGTGTTTAAAACTACGTTGGCGGTTTTTCTGCCTACACCGGGTAGCGAAATAAGCGCATTAAAATTCTCCGGTACTTCGCTTTGATATCTTTCAATTAATATCTGACAGGTTTTAATAATGTTTTCTGCCTTGCTATTATACAGTCCAATTGTGCGTATGTACTGTTTAAGCTTCTCAACCCCAAGTGCTAAAATTTGTTCAGGTGTGTTAGCAACAGCAAATAAAGGCTTAGTTGCTTTATTAACGCTCACATCGGTTGCTTGCGCTGAAAGCACAACCGCAATAAGTAATTCAAAAGGCGTTTGATATACCAGTTCGGTTGTTGGATCTTTAATGTGTTGTTTTAACTTTTCTAAAATCTGAATGCGAGTTGATTGTTTCACGTAATAATTATATATAAGAAAGATTATTCATTATTATATACTTTAATTTTGGTATTATCTTTAGATTAAACTGAGTTTTTATATTGATATATTCTATCAAAAATATCGTGCGTATTTATAGAAGCGCTGTGTAGTGATTTGATTAAGGTGATTTTTCCTTTTTTGTTGTTGAACATCTCTCGATTGTCTGCTTTTTAGCAAGGGGTTTTTGTGATAAGCTAGTTAACCATTTTTTAATTTCATAAATACAAGGTTTGTTATAAAAATGTCGTTACCAATGATTGTCACCTTTGCTGTGTACATTTTAGGAATGATTGCGATTGGTTTTTTTGCGTTTCGTGCAACGCGAAACTTTGGTGATTATATATTGGGTGGACGTCGTATTGGTAGTGTTGTGACAGCGCTTTCTGCCGGTGCTTCCGACATGAGTGGTTGGTTATTAATGGGACTGCCGGGTGCCGTTTTTTTATTTGGTATTTCGCAAAGTTGGATTGCAATAGGTCTAATTATTGGGGCGTACCTTAATTGGCTACTTATTGCCGGTCGGCTACGAGTTTTTACTGAGATCAATCACAACTCTTTAACTTTACCTGATTATTTTGCTCGTCGATTTGATGATAAAAGTACGTTGTTACGGATTATTTCGGCAGTCATTATTCTTATCTTTTTTACTATCTATTGCGCTTCTGGCGTGGTTGCTGGTGCAAAATTGTTCGAAAGTACCTTTGGTATGAGTTACGGCTGGGCAATGTTAGCTGGAGCCGGCGCTACCATAGCTTATACGTTTATCGGTGGTTTTTTAGCTGTTAGCTGGACAGATACCATTCAAGCTAGTTTGATGATGTTTGCACTTATTCTGACGCCGATTATGGTTATGGTCAATGCCGGTGGCTTTACTGATGCAATGGCTAATATCAAATCGCTTAATCCTGATTATACCAACATATTTGCCCATATGGATTTTGTTGCTATTGTTTCATTATTAGGTTGGGGGTTAGGCTATTTTGGGCAACCACATATTTTAGCTAGATTTATGGCGGCAGATTCGCATGAGGTGATGAAAAATGCTCGTCGAATCAGTATGACATGGATGATTTTATGTTTAGCTGGTGCAATAACGGTTGGATTTTTTGGTATTGCTTTTTTTGCTAATAATCCTGATCTGGCTGATTTAATTAATAATGGTAAGCATGAACGAATTTTTATTGAGTTATCTAAACTACTGTTTAACCCTTGGATTGCAGGCATCTTACTTGCTGCTATTTTAGCCGCAGTGATGAGCACCTTAAGTTGCCAACTCTTAGTTTGCTCAAGTGCTTTAACGGAAGATTTTTATCGTGCATTTTTTAGACCACAAGCTAAGCAACGTGAATTGGTTTGGGTTGGTCGCATTATGGTATTAATTGTTTCTGTTATTGCGATTTTACTGGCGATTAATCCTAACAATAGTGTACTTGATTTAGTAAGCCATGCTTGGGCTGGCTTTGGTGCGGCTTTTGGACCTATTGTGGTTTTTTCAGTATTTTGGTCTCGTATGACCCGAAATGGTGCACTAGCTGGCATGGTGGTTGGTGCGATAACCGTTTTACTATGGATCAATTTTAATTGGTTCAATCTCTATTCACTTATTCCCGGATTTTTATTTGCTTCAATCGCTATTGTGATTTTTAGTTTATGTGATAAAAAACCTAACGAAATAGTGGAAGATCATTTTAAACAAGCGTATAAACGTTATCATAACAAAACTGAGTAAATCTTACTTTAGTAGAATATCATTGTAACAAAATTTAATAGGTAAAAATCATGACAAAAAATGTGATCAAACAACTACAAGAGCGTGGACTGATTGCTCAGCTTACTGATGAAAAAGCACTAATAGAACAAGTCGAACAAAATCCTATTGCGCTTTATTGTGGTTTTGATCCAACGGCTGATAGTTTGCATCTTGGTCATTTAGTTCCATTACTTTGTTTAAAACGTTTTCAACTAGCCGGGCATAAGCCTGTGGCTCTAGTTGGTGGGGCAACTGGTTTGATTGGCGATCCTAGCTTTAAAGCTGTTGAACGAAAACTCAATACCGAACAAACAGTTGTTGAATGGAGTGAGAAAATCAAACAACAAGTCTCGCCATTTTTAGATTTTAATTGTGGTGAAAATGCCGCAATTGTAGCTAACAACTATGATTGGTTTAGTGGCATGAATGTACTGACTTTTTTGCGTGATATTGGCAAATATTTTTCGGTTAATGCGATGATTAATAAAGAATCAGTTAAGCAACGTATTGACCGTGACGAAGTGGGTATTTCATTTACAGAATTTTCTTATAGCTTACTGCAAGCTTATGATTTTGCTTGTTTAAATCAATCACAAAATGTTGTTTTGCAAATTGGTGGTTCTGACCAGTGGGGGAATATTACCGCTGGTATTGATTTAACCCGACGATTACATCAAAAACAAGTTTATGGTTTAACTGTACCGTTGATTACTAAGTCTGACGGGACTAAATTCGGTAAAACTGAAAGTGGTGCGGTATGGCTTGATCCTAAGAAAACCAGTCCTTATAAATTCTATCAATTTTGGATTAATACTGCTGATGCTGATGTTTATCGATTCTTGAAATTCTTTACTTTCATGCCATTGAATGAAATAGATGCATTAGAACAAGAAGATAAAAATAGTGGCGTTGCGCCAAGAGCTCAATATGTACTTGCCGAACAAGTTACCCGTTTAGTTCATGGGGAAGAAGGGCTTATTGCTGCTAAACGAATTACCGAAAGTCTATTTTCCGGTAAATTGACCGACCTGTCCGAGGCTGATTTTGAACAATTAGCGCAAGACGGTATGCCAACTTTAGCGGTGAGTGATGAAATTGATTTACAACAAGCAATTGTAAATGCTGAGTTTGCCCCTTCCAGAGGTCAAGCAAGAACAATGATTGAATCAAATGCTATTTCGATTAATGGTGAGCGTAATGCAACAACGGATTATCGATTCGCTGATAGTGATAAACTTTTTAACCGTTATACTTTACTTCGTCGTGGTAAGAAATATTACTGCTTATTAATTTGGAATTAATTTTATGAAAAATATATTATCGATTCAGTCACATGTGGTATTTGGTCATGCTGGAAATAGTGCCGCCGTCTTCCCGATGCGTCGATTGGGCGTGAATGTTTGGCCTTTAAATACAGTACAATTTTCTAATCATACTCAATATCGTCAATGGACTGGAACGGTAATGCCTGCATCTCATCTAACTGAGATTGTTGATGGAATTAATGCAATTGATGAATTAAAGCATTGTGATGCGATCCTAAGTGGTTATATGGGATCGCCTGAGCAGGGTAATGCAATTATTGAAATTGTAAAAAAAGTAAAAGCAGTTAACCCTAATGCAGTTTATCTATGTGATCCTGTTATGGGGCACCCTGAAAAAGGCTGTTTTGTCGCCCCAGGGGTCGCTGAATTTTTATGTAATAGCGCTTTACCAATGGCCGATATGATGGCGCCTAATATATTAGAGCTTGAGGAGCTAAATGGTAAGCAGCAAATCAAAAATGTTGATGAAGCGATTGTTGCCTGTCGTGAACTTTGTAAAAAAGGGCCGAAAGCTATTTTAGTAAAACACTTAAGTCGAGCCGGTTATCGTAAAGATGGTTTTGAAATGCTTTTAGTGACTGAGCAAGAAGCATGGCATATTGAACGCCCATTAGTTGATTTTGGTGAAAGACAACCAGTTGGTGTCGGTGATATGACAAGTGGCTTGTTTTTAGCCAATATTTTGCTTGGAAAATCACTGGTTGAAGCTTTAGAACATACTACATCAGCTGTATACGCAGTTATGCTAGAAACGTTGAAACGAGAGGCGTATGAATTACAATTAGTGGCTGCCCAAAATGAAATTGAAACACCAAATCAATGGTTCAAAGCGAAAAGAATTGATTAATTTTGTAAATATGTAAAAATATAGAAAATTTACGGATACAGTATTAAACGAGGGGATTAATGGAAGACAATATTTCATTGGGTAAGATTCTTTCCAATTCAAGAGATAATTTAGGATTAACTCAAGAAGATATTGCCAATAAACTTCATGTACGTAAGGCGGTTGTATCAGAAATTGAAAACGACCAGCTTGTTCATGCCCCTTTTGTTTTTGTTAAAGGTTATATTCGTGCTTATGCTGAAATTGTTGGTTTGCCAAATGAAGAGTATCAACCTTATCTTGAAGATTTGAAAAAACAGTATTCATCTCAGAAGATTGCTGAGCTTGTTCCGAAAGATAAAAAAACAAAAGGTAGTAGTAAAGTTCTATTTGCCTTCTTATTTATTTTCTTATGTGCGTTAGGTGCCACACTTTATTTTGTGACTAAGCAAGATAAAAGTAATCTTGTTGAAGTTAGCCATTATATTTCCCCACCAACATCAGATCGTGTTAACAGTTAGCAAATTTTCTTAATCTCATACAGACATTTGCTGTAATTCTTGTTAAGATTGCCAGCTAGTTATTTTGTAATATGATTAGGCAGGTTATGAGTCATCACGATTCACCAATTAACAGAAGAGAATCAACCCGAATTTATGTCGGCAATGTTCCTATTGGTGGCGGTGCGCCTATTGCTGTTCAGTCCATGACCAATACGCGTACAACTGATGTTGAAAAAACAGTTGCTCAAATTCAAGCGCTTGAGCGTGTTGGTGTTGATATTGTTCGTGTTTCAATACCGACAATGGATGCAGCTGAAGCATTCAAATTTATAAAACAACAAGCAAAAGTACCACTTATTGCCGATATACATTTTGATTATCGTATTGCTTTAAAAGTAGCTGAATATGGTGTTGATTGTTTAAGGATTAATCCCGGAAATATCGGTAATGAATCAAGGATTCGAACGGTTGTTGATTGTGCTAAAGATAAAAATATCCCAATACGTATTGGGGTAAATTCGGGCTCATTAGAAAAAGATATTCAAGAGAAATATGGTGAACCAACACCGCAAGCTATTGTTGAGTCAGCTATGCGCCATGTTGAGATACTGGACAAATTAAACTTTGATCAGTTTAAAGTAAGTGTTAAAGCATCAGATGTTTTTACTGCGGTTGATTCATATCGCTTGCTTGCAAAACAGATCAAGCAACCATTACATTTAGGGATAACTGAAGCTGGTGGTGTGCGCAGTGGTGCGGTAAAATCTGCAATAGGATTAGGGTTGTTGTTAGCTCAAGGCATTGGTGATACGTTGCGTGTTTCGTTAGCAGCGGATCCAACCGAAGAAGTAAAAGTTGGTTTTGATATTTTAAAATCGTTACGTATCCGCTCTCGTGGTATTAATTTTATTGCTTGTCCAACCTGTTCAAGGCAAGAGTTTGATGTCATTAATACGGTAAATATTCTAGAGCAACGTTTAGAAGATATTATTACGCCAATGGATGTATCAATTATTGGTTGTGTGGTCAATGGTCCGGGCGAAGCATTAGCTTCGACTATGGGTGTTGCTGGTGGTCATAATAAAAGTGGTTTTTATGAAGACGGCGTTCGTATTGGTCGTATCGATAACGAGCAAATGATCGATGAGTTAGAAGCCAAAATACGAGCAAAAGCATCACTATTAAAAAACAGAATTGCAGCAACTGAACTATAATTTTATTAGATAGCGAATAAATAAATGACAGAGAAAAAAATCCAATCTATACGGGGAATGAACGATTTACTCCCTAGTGATAGTGCCAGTTGGCAACAAATAGAGAAAATTGTAAAAGGTGTTTTAAACAGTTATGGTTATAACGAAATTAGAACGCCAATTGTTGAAGATACTGCACTATTTAAACGCGCTGTCGGCGAAGTGACCGATATTGTCGAAAAAGAGATGTATACTTTCAATGATCGTAATGATGAAAGTATTACTTTGCGCCCAGAGATTACTGCTGGTTGCGTACGTGCCGGTATTGAACATGGTCTATTTTATAATCAAGAGCAGCGTCTTTGGTATTTAGGTCCGGCATTTCGTTATGAAAAACCGCAAAAAGGTCGTTATCGACAGTTTCATCAATTTGGTGTGGAAGTTTTTGGACTTGAAGGACCTAATATTGATGCCGAACTTATCTTATTAACGGCACGTTTTTGGAAAGCGTTAGGTATTGAAAATCATACTTCACTTGAGCTTAATTCAATTGGTTCAGTTGAAGCAAGAGCGAATTACCGAAATGCGTTAGTTAACTTCCTTGAACAACATAAAGATAAATTGGATGAAGACTGCCTGCGTAGAATGTATACTAATCCACTACGTGTTCTGGATTCCAAAAATCCGGTTGTGCAAGAGCTTCTTAATCAAGCGCCGAAACTGTTTGATTATTTAGATGAAGAGTCTAAACAACATTTTGAAGGCTTATGCCGGTTACTGGATAATGCAGGCATAAAATACAATATTAATCAAAGATTAGTTCGTGGCTTGGACTATTATAATCGTACCGTGTTTGAATGGGTCACCAGTAGTTTAGGTGCACAAGGTACGGTTTGCGGTGGTGGTCGTTATGACGGACTTGTTAGCCAGCTCGGTGGACAGCCAACGCCCGCAGTTGGTTTTGCTATGGGGCTTGAGCGTTTGGTTCTACTGGTTCAAGCAGTTAATCCGTCATTAAATCGAGATAATTCGATTGATATTTATATGATATCGTCTGGTGATGAAAATACCATATCTGCTGCGCAGTGTGTTGCTGAGCAATTACGTGACGGATTACCGGAAAGACGCATCGTTACAAATTATGGTAGTAGTAATTTTAAGAAACAATTTGCCAAAGCAGATAAATTAGGTGCTAAAATAGCAGTCATTATTGGTGAAAATGAAATCGCTAACCAGTCAGTGACAATTAAAAATTTACAAACAGGCGAACAAGTTGAAGTAGCACAAAACGATATTGTTCCGACTTGTATGGCGATACTGTAAAGTAAGGGAAATAGGAGAAAAATGTGAGTCATCAATTATCGAGTGAAGAGCAGCTTTCAGAGATAAAAGAGTTTCTTGCTAAAACGTGGAAATTGATAGTTGCGATTATTGTTATTGGACTTTTAGCCTTTTATGGCTGGCAATACTGGCAATCTTACAATTTAGAAAAAATAACGCAATCATCTGACAAGTATGAACAATTAGTTGCTAATTTAGATAATACTAAACCTGAGTCAGTGAATGAATTAGTCGCATTTGCTAAAGATAACACCACTGTTTTTAGTGTGTTTGCTAATTTGCAGGCCGCCAAATTTTATGTTGAAGTACTTAAAGACTATTCGGGTGCAAAAGCATTATTACTTGATGCATTAAAGAAGAATGATTCTGAAACAATTGCTTCAATTATTAATATCCGTATTGCACGATTAGAGTATCAACTTGAGCAATATCAACAAAGTTTAACAACATTAAATCAAGTCACTGAAGAGAGTTGGGCGCCAGTTGTTAATGATATTCGTGGTGATATATTGGTAAAAATGGCCGATTATACTAATGCGATTGCCGCTTATAATGTGGCGTTAACTTCATCACCAATGCCAGGGCTTGAGCAAAGTATTAAAATGAAGTTAAATCAAGTTGAATTTCTAAAAACAAAACAACAAGCTGAACAAGAGGCACAGGCAGCTAAAGAGAAAGCCGAACAGGCGGCTCAGACAGAAAATAAATAACTGAACAAAACAAGAATTAATTCATCCTGGTATAAGGGTCTATACAATGAAGTTATCAAAATATCTTTTTATTAGTGTTTTTATGTTTTCACTTGCTGGATGTTCTTTGTTTGGTGGAGAAGAAGAAGTTGTACAAGTCTCACCTTCACCAGCAGTAAATAATCAATTTTCTATACCACAAGTATGGCGAAACAGTACATCTGGCAATACTCAAATCTATTCATTATTAGGTCCTATAAACTATGATAATGTTGTTTACGCTGCTAGCCGCAGTGGACAAGTTAAAGCGATTGATTTAACCAGTGGCAATACGTTATGGGATGTCAATTTATCGCAAAGTTCTTTTTTTAGTAGCAAAACAGCCTTATTTTCTGGTGGTGTGAGTGCAGATGATAAATATGTTTATGTGGGTAGTGAACGTGCCGTTGTTTATGCTCTAGATCGTAGTAATGGTAAAGTAGTATGGGAAAAAGCGGCTAAAGGTGAAGTTCTTGCTCGCCCGGTATCTACCGATGATAAATTAATCGTCCATACTGCAAATGGCATGTTACAAGCTTTCGATCGTAATACTGGTGATGAATTATGGGATGTGTTACTTGAAGTTCCATTATTAACCTTAAGAGGAAATTCAACACCGACAATTGCACATGGTGCGGCAATTTTTGGTGATGATAATGGACGTGTTAATGCCTATTATGTCAATGACGGAGAATTGATTTGGCAACAACGTATATCAAATCCAACAGGATCGACAGAAATTGCAAAATTAAATGATGTTGATTCTACCCCAGTAGTTGAAGGTAGTCTGGTCTATGCAATTGGTTATAATGGATATGTTGCTGCGCTTGATTTAAGTAATGGACAAGTTGTTTGGCGCAAACAGTTAGGATCGACGCATAGCTTTGTGGTAGACTCTCAAGAATTATTTGTTGTTGACCAAGATGATAATATTCAAGCTGTCTCTAAAGATGGTGGCTCGGTATTATGGACGCAGTCAGCACTTTCACACCGTCAATTGACTGATCCGGTTATTTACCAAGATAATATTGTTGTAGGTGATTTTGAAGGTTACCTGTATTGGTTAAATAAAGAAAATGGTGAAGTTGTCGCTAAAACACAAGTGAGTAGTAGTGGGTTAATATCCCGACCATTAGTTGTTGATAATAAAATAATTGTTCAAGCAAAAAATGGTGATATCTACGCTTTCACAAAAAATTAAGGTTATTAGAGAATAAACATGGTACCTGTAGTAGCACTAGTTGGGCGTCCGAATGTTGGAAAGTCGACTTTATTTAATCGCTTAACTCGAACTCGAGACGCATTAGTCGCTGATTTTCCAGGATTAACACGCGACCGTAAATATGGCCGTGCTGAAATCAAAGGTCATGAATATATTGTCATTGATACTGGTGGTATTGATGGCACAGAAGATGGGGTTGAAAGCTTTATGGCTGAACAATCCCTGCAAGCGATCGAAGAAGCTGATATTGTTCTTTTCTTAGTTGATGCCAGAGCTGGTGCAATGCCTGCTGATCATGCTATTGCTAAGCATCTCCGTTCACGTGAAAAAGCAACTTTTTTAGTCGCTAATAAAATTGATGGCATTGATGCCGATACCGCTATTTCAGATTTTTATGGTTTAGGATTAGGTGAAATTCATCCAATAGCTGCCAGTCATGGTCGTGGTGTAAGTGTCCTAATTGAAACCGCTTTAGATCCTATTTTCCAATTTGCAAATGAACAAGATGATGAGTTTGCAAGTCATGAGCCATTTGATGATGAATCTTTCTCTGATGATGAGCTCAACGATGAAACTCAATCGCTAATTGATCAACCAATTAAAGTGGCGATTGTTGGGCGACCAAACGTTGGTAAGTCAACACTAACCAATCGTATACTTGGTGAAGAAAGGGTTGTCGTATACGACATGCCCGGCACCACTCGAGACAGTATTTATATACCAATGACTCGGGATGAACGTGAGTACATCATGATTGATACGGCGGGTGTACGTAAGCGAGGTAAAGTGACGGAAACGGTTGAAAAGTTTTCAGTGATCAAAACTTTACAAGCTATTGAAGATGCCAATGTCGTTATTTTGGTTATAGATGCCAGAGAAGGGGTATCTGATCAAGACTTATCATTGCTTGGATTCATTATTAATAGTGGGCGCTCACTTGTTATAGCAGTGAATAAGTGGGACGGTTTGTCACAAGATATTAAAGAGCAGGTCAAAGCAACTTTAGATGATAGGTTAGATTTTATTGACTTTGCCCGAGTACACTTTATTTCTGCGCTTCATGGTTCAGGTGTTGGGAATTTATTTGATTCAATTCAAGAGGCATACGATTGTGCAACTCGTCGTGTCAATACTGCACTTTTAACTAAAATTATGCAAATGGCGCAAGACGATCATCAACCTCCTTTAGTTCGAGGTCGTCGAGTTAAGTTGAAATATGCGCATGCTGGTGGCTATAATCCGCCAATTGTTGTGATCCATGGTAATCAAGTTGAAGATTTACCGGATTCCTATAAGCGCTACTTAATGAATTATTTTAGACGTTCATTAAAAATTATGGGGTCGCCAATTCGTATTCAGTTTAAAGAAGGTGCCAACCCATTTGAAGGGCGTAAAAATAGCCTAACAGCGTCGCAACAACGCAAACGACGTCGATTAATGAAACATGTTAGAGGTCGTAAATAATTTATGCCAAAAAAAGTCACAGTTGATAGTGGAAAAGAAGGGTTTTGTCCAAAATGTCATAATAAAATGAGTGTATTATCACCTCAGCATTATGATTGTCCTAGTTGTAAGACGCACTATCTTGAACAGTATATATGTCCAATTTGCCAACAAAATCTACAAATGATTAAAGGCTGTGGCGCAATCAATTACATTTGTCCTACTGACGGTTTAATATCCAGCAGTAAGGTGATATTTCATTATTTACCAGAATAGAACAATCTATTTTTATTAGAGCCATACGAGGTTAGTTTATGCGAATTATTTTATTAGGAGCACCAGGGGCAGGGAAAGGAACCCAAGCACAATTTATTATGAAAAAATATGGCATTCCACAAATTTCAACCGGGGATATGCTACGTGCAGCAGTAAAAGCAGGAACTCCACTGGGATTACAAGCAAAAGAGCTAATGGATGCCGGTAAGCTTGTTACCGATGAACTTGTTATTGCATTAGTAAAAGAGCGCATTGCTGAAAGTGATTGTGTAAATGGCTTTTTATTAGATGGTTTCCCGCGTACTGTACCACAAGCTGACGCTATGAAAGCTGCCGGTATTAATGTTGATTATGTGCTGGAATTTGATGTGCCGGATTCAGTTATCATCGATAGAATGAGCGGGCGTCGAATTCATGCGCCTTCAGGTCGTGTTTACCATGTGCGTCACAACCCACCAAAAGTTGAAGATATTGATGATATCACTGGTGAACCATTAACCACCCGAAAAGATGATGATGAAGAGATTGTACGTAAACGTTTAGTTGAATATCATGATTTAACTAAACCACTTATTAACTACTATCAACATGAAGCTAAAGAAGGGCGTACCAAATATTTCCGTGTAGATGGTACTCAACCGGTGGCTGATGTAACCAACGAATTAATTAAAATTTTAGGTTAATTAGTTTTAATTAAAAAAAGCGAGATAGGATAGACTATTTCGCTTTTTTTGTGCTTTGAATTATTTCGCGGCAGTAAGAGCTTGCGCTAGATCGGCAATAATATCATCGATGTGTTCGATGCCAATAGACAAACGAATCATCTCTTGGCTTACGCCGGCTTTATGTAGCTCTTCATCGTTAAGTTGACGATGTGTAGTAGATGCGGGATGACAGGCTAATGATCGAGTGTCGCCAATATTGACTAAGCGAATAATTAACTTCAATGCATCAATAAATTTAGCTCCAGCTTGCTTACCCCCTTTAATACCAAAAGATAAAATACCCGCTGGTAGTCCATTATCCATCTGTTTTAGTGCTAAAGCATGTTCAGCATGATCACTCAAACCGGCATAATTGACCCATTCAACTTGTGGATGAGATTGGAGATACTGTGCAACTTTGAGGCTATTTTGGCAATGGCGCTCCATACGTAAAGAAAGCGTTTCAAGCCCTTGCAACAATAAAAACGTATTAAATGGCGAAAGTGCCGCTCCCATATTTCGTAATGGTATCACTCGGCATCGAGCAATATAAGCTGCATCACCAAAAGTTTCGGTATAAGCGACCCCATGATAAGATGGATCAGGTTGGTTAAGCATCGGGTATCTATCACTGTATTTTTTCCATGGAAACTTACCTGAATCCACTATCATGCCACCAAGGCTATTACCGTGCCCACCGATATATTTAGTTAATGAATGGACAACAATATC
>CALYQY010000008.1 GCA_945291235.1 uncultured Gilliamella sp. | reverse complement strand
GAGGGATTTTAAATCCCTTGTGTCTACCGATTTCACCACCCGGGCTCAAAACTTAGTTACCTAAAGGTAATTGCGTTTCGGATGCTGTGCATTTTACCTGTCTTATCTTTTCAGTCAATAGAAATTTTAGATAAATTGTTTGATTGATTAATGTTTAACTTTATTCTGAATGCAAATTGCACCATTGCGTTAATAATCATCAAAATAAGCCGTTTTATAATGGTAAATTGCTTTAATCATTTATTCCTTGAAACGACCGGTTTGAAACCTATTAATTATCGAAAAAGTCATTGTGCGCAATCCATAAATATTGCACCATTGATATTAACGTTAAAACTGTAGCAATAAGTAGAGCGACAAGTCCAGCATATATTACAATATCACAAGGTCGCCAAAGGAGCCACGTTAGGGCTGTCATTTGGGCGATAGTTTTATACTTCCCTATAGATGAAACTGCGACATTACTCCGTTTTCCAACCTCAGCCATCCATTCACGCAAAGCAGAGATAATGATTTCACGTGAAATGATAATTATAGCCGCAATGGAAATCCACCATGCTTGATAATATTGAGTGATCAGAATTAGGGCTATTGTGACAATAATTTTATCTGCAACTGGATCTAGAAACGCCCCAAACTTGGTCGTTTGTCCTAAACGTCTAGCTAAATAACCATCAAACACATCGGTTATTGCAGCAATTAGAAAAATTAATGCCGAAAAAAAACCAGACCATTCAGTTGGAAATAAGTAAAAAGCTAGCACAAAAAAAGGAATTAAAATAACTCGAAATAACGTTAATAAAGTAGGAAGATTGATTTTCATGTGACATAAGCTCTTTTTTTGTTTAATTAATCAATAGATTAACAAAAATTAAAAAAACGGGGTTTCTTAATGCTTATGTTGCCTGAAATATCATAATTTTTCAATGTGTTATTGTTGTAAATTTAAATAAATTTTTTCAGCTAACGATTTAGAGATTCCTTGCACTTGGGCTATTTCATCAATACTGGCATTTTTTAATTCTCTTAGACCACCAAAGTGTTTAAGTAATGCTTGCCGTCTTTTTGAACCGATTCCTTCAATGTGTTCTAAAGCACTATCTGTAAGCTGTTTTACACCTTTTTTTCGTTGCCCCACAATGGCATGATCGTGTGATGCATTACGAATTTGTTGAATAAGCAATAAAGCAGGCGAATGGTCATCAAGATAATGTCCGGTTCCATGCGCTTCAAAAAACAATGTTTCAAGTCCTTCTTTGCGCTCAGCGCCTTTTGCCACCCCCACAAGAATAGGGTGATGTTTATCCCAATTAACATTGAGTCCTTCAAATACTTGTAAGGCTTGGTTTAACTGTCCTTTACCACCATCAATAAAAATAACATCAGGTATTTTTTCATCGGGTAGATCTTTTTTATTGTAACGTCTTGTTAATACCTGTTCCATTGCTGCATAATCATCACCCGGTGTAATACCCGTAATATTGTAGCGGCGAAATTCAGATTTTACCGGACCTTTATCATCAAAGACAACGCAAGAGGCTATTGTGTTTTTCCCCATGAAATGACTGATATCAAAACATTCCATACGATTGATTTTATCAATGCCCAAAAAGGTTTTAAGTGCATCGTAACGTTGTTTATTTGTCGAATTGGTTAATAATTTATTCTTCACTTCAGTTTGCGCATTGACGGTTGCAATATTGAGTAACTTTAAATTATCGCCTTTGGGCTCATCAACCAATTTGACTTGATGCTCAGCAATAAGTGACAGTGTCTCTTCCATGGGTTGTTTATCCGACAACGAAAAATTGAGTAGGATCTTTTTCGGAATATTACGATTTTGGTTGCCTTGCAAATAAAATTGCCCTAAAAAGGTTTCTATTACTTCTTCCAATTCAGTATTTGATGGTACTTTAGGAAAATAAGAACGATGCCCAAAGGTTTGTCCATTTCGGATAAATAAGACATAAATACAAGCTATACCAAACTCGTAGTGGAAGCCAATAACATCTAAATTATCATTATTGTTGTAAATGGCTTGTTTTTCGTTGATATGTTTAATGGCTTGTAACTGATCACGTAATGCTGCTGCTTTTTCAAAATTGAGTTCATTACTTGCTTTTAGCATATCTTCAGTGATTTTTTGTAAGATCTGATCGGATTGTCCTGATAAAAATAATCTCACATAATTAACTTGTTCGTTATAATCTTCATCACTCACTAATCCCGGCACACAAGGTCCTAAACAGCGTTTAATCTGATATTGCAGGCAAGGGCGAGTTCTGTTCCGATAGGTGGTGTTCAAGCACTGTCTAATCGGAAACGTTTTTTGTAATAGCGCTAAAATCTGTTTAACTGCATATCCACTAGGATAAGGCCCAAAAAACTCATCTTTTTTGCGATTAATCGCCCCACGATAAAGTGATAATTGTGGATGTCTTTCTTTACTTAATTTAATAAAAGGATAGCTTTTATCATCTTTTAAAAGAACATTATAACGTGGTTGATGTTTTTTAATGTAAGTCTGTTCTAATAGTAGGGCTTCGGTTTCGGTATTCGTAATCGTAAATTCAATACGATGGATATGGCTAACTAACATATCCGTTTTCAGTGTTTTTTTACTACTATTAAAATAGCTTTTTAGTCGGTTATTCAGATCTTTAGCTTTACCCACATAAATAATCGTCTCTTTATCATTAAACATCTGATAAATGCCCGGTTTATGTGGGACTGTTTTTAAAAAAGATGTTGAATCAAATTGGCTCATATTAGTTTTCAAATGTGAGGGCTTTTTTCTCTATTATCCTCATAATGGTGCTTAATAACCCATTTATCAAGAGGTAAACGAATCCTGCAACAATAAATATAGAAAAATCGTAATAATCACCATTAAGCTGATTACTATACCCCATAATATCCATTACCGGAATCATCGAGGCTAGGGCGGTGCCTTTGACAACAAAAACGACTTCATTGGAATAGGTGGATAAGGCACGTTTTAATGCATAAGGCATGACAATTTTTAAGGTTTGTCGTTTATTCATACCAAGAGCCTCACAAGCTTGCCATTGTCCTTGTGGAACAGATTTTAAAGCACCATAAAAAATTTGTGTGGTATACGCCGCACTATTTAGCGTTAAAGCTAAATAAGCACAAAACCAAGGCGAAGATATGAGATCATATAATCTCGGAAATTGGCTTAAAAAGTCAGCAAACTGTGAAGGTCCATAATAAATTAAAAATAACTGAACTAATAGGGGAGACCCCGTAAAGATAATAATATAGGTACGTATTACCTTTGTTAATACAAAATGATTAAGTGATAATAAGCATGAAAAAACGATAGCCAAAAGCCCCGCAGTTAAGATACCTAAAATTCCCAGACTTAACGTGTCAGGAAGACCTTGTAGGATGATTTTAAGATAATAAACAAAATTATCAGACATAATTTAACCTTACAAACTTTTGGCAGAAGAGGGTTGTTCAAAATAAGTTGCACGTTTTTCGATTCGTTCAATCACTTTTTGACTTAAGATTGAAATAATCAAATAGATTACCATTGCGATCGCATACCATAGAAATGGTTGATTAGTTCGTGCAATAATCGTTTTGGTTTGCATCATTAGATCATTGATTGCAATGGCTGAGACTAGTGCGGTATCTTTTAATAATATCAACCATTGATTACTTAATCCTGGTATAGCATGGCGCCACATTTGTGGCATGATAATACGAAAGAACGTTCTAAATTTACTTAAACCAAGCACTTGAGCGGCCTGTTTTTGGCCGCTTGGTATTGCTTTAAATGCACCTCTGAGCGTTTGGGATGCATAAACTGCATAAAGTAGCGATAATGCAATGACACCACATAAAAACGGATCGGGCTGAGTATTGGCAATATGCATTTGGATATGAACTGAGGTAAATATCAATGACATATCAAATCCATCATCTAGTGCCATTAAAAGAAATGGTAAACCATTATAGATTGCAACGACAATTAATAATTCAGGTAGTGCTCGAATCGTAAGGCTAATTAAAGACATTAGCCATGCAACAGGTTTAAATGGAACGGATTCTAGAATTGTGAAAATAAAAGCAAAAACTATACCAACAATCATTGATACAAAAGCTAATGACAATGTGATGGATGTTGCTTTTGTTAAAGGCACGATAAAACCGTCCATTGAGGAC
Source organism: uncultured Gilliamella sp. (assembly GCA_945291235.1). The sequence continues at coordinate 34,391 of CALYQY010000008.1, read as the reverse complement.
ATTATCCAGTTCATTGCATATGCTAAAAAGTCTGACATAAAAAAACCGTATTTAAATTAAAAAATAAATTCGCCGCATTTTAAGCGGCGAGATCACAATAATATCAAATTTGATAGTTTATTAGCTATTTGTTAAACCATTTTTTATAGATGGCGTCAAGTTCACCATTTGATTTTAATTTATCAAGTGCTTGATTAAACTGTTCTCTTAACTGATCATTGCCTTTACGTAAGGCAATACCTAAGCCTTCTCCAAAAAAATCATGATCGGTAATTTTGTCACCTAAAGCAACAATATCCGTTTCTTTGCTTAACCAATCACCCGCGACAAAAGAACTGGCTACAATCGCATCGATTCGTTTAGCTTTTAAATCTAAAAACGCATACTGATAGCTATCATAACTAACAGGTTTAACGTCAGGATATTTTTCATTTAAATATTTCAAATAGGTTGTCCCTTTTTGAATACCAATTCGTTTACCTTTTAGTTGTTCCAAATCTGTTAAAGTGTCTTTCAATGTAATAAATTGAATTGAACTATCATCGTAATAAATCTTTGTAAAATCAATTTGTTTTTGACGTTCAGGCGTGATGTCTATCCCAGCAATTGCTGCATCAATTCGACGCGTTTTTAAACTAGGAATTAATCCATCAAAAGATTGATTAACAATTTTACAAGAAGCGTTAATCTCTTCACAAATTTTGTTGATCACATCAATATCAAATCCGACAATTTCGTTTTTGTCATTGGTGAATTCGAATGGTGCATAAGTGGCTTCTGTACCGATAGTTAAATTTTCAGATGCTTGAGACGTCAATGCAACGCTGGCAAGCAAAATAGCAAATAAAGTTTTTTTCATATCTCCACCCAATTTTATAATCATTAATGTGATAAATAAGCTTTAAATTCTTCGGTTTTAGGATGAGCAAAACATTCTAATTGTCCTCGCTCAATAATTTTACCGTGTTCCATATAAATCACTTGTGAAGCGACTTTACGAGCAAAATCGACTTCATGAGTTACAATAATCTGCGTTATTCCTGTTTGCGAAAGTTCGTTAATAATTTCAGCTACTTGCGATGTAATAGCCGGATCTAATGCTGCTGTAGGTTCATCAAACAACAAAATTTGTGGCTCCATCATCAATGCTCTGGCAATTGCTACTCGTTGCTGTTGACCACCCGAAAGGTGCAGAGGATAGCGATTTGCCATTTCGTCAATTTGCAAACGTTGTAATATCAACATTGCTTTATCAGTCGCTTCTTTTTTAGATAAATTTAGTACTTGGCAAGGTGCTTCAATCAAGTTTTCAAGCACCGTTAAATGGGGCCATAAATTATAGTTTTGGAAAACCATACCCACATTTTTACGTAATTGTCTGATAGTGGTATCACTGATTTTTTTGGAAAAATCAAAATGGGAATTAGCTATTGTCATTTCACCTGATGTTGGTATTTCAAGTAAATTAAATACTTTTAGTAAAGAGCTTTTTCCTGCTCCACTTTGACCTAATAATACAATGGTTTCACCTAGAGGATAACTAAGTGAAACATCTTTCAATGCATGATGAGTACCATAAAAACAGTTAATATGGCTTAATTCAATATTCATTATAAATGTTGGCTAAATTAAAAAAATTGACTAAATATTACTTTTTTTTGCATAAAAATGCAATCTAAAATATGAGACAAATAGTACTCTAAATGAATCTAGTATTTATCTTTATGATAAAATTTGAAAATTTAATGATGTTCAAATTTAAAAATTAATTATTTTTCAGATATGATAGGAATTACAGGACCCAAATATTTAGGTTCTTTATTTAAAATATAGAGATCGATGAAGGCACTAACACGAGCTAATGTTTCACGAATTCTGACTAATTTCATACTATCTGGTGCAGGAACAGCAAAACATTGTGCTTGAATGTTCTGGGCTAATGCAATAAATATTGCTCGTTCACAATGAAATTCTTGCGTAATAATTGTAAAACTTTTAGCGTCAAAAACTTTGTTGGCTCTGACAACTGAATCCAATGTTCTAAATCCGGCATAATCTAATACGATTGCATCGCTAGGGATTCCCGCTTTAATTAAATCTTTTTTCATCGTGACGGGTTCATTGTAGCTTTGAAAAGAATCTTCTCCATCACCACTCAGTAATAGATAATCAACTTTATGCTGATTATAAAGGGAGATGGCGCCATTAATTCGATTTTGATAAAAAACATTTTTACCACCTCCTCGAACATATTTGGAGGTACCAAGTACTACACCTACGTTTTGATAGGGCAGTTTATTTACATCGTGGTATATATAAGGTGCGGTTTCATAGCTTATCCAATAATCCAAGCCAGCAATTACACATATGAGTAAGAAGCAAAGACTAAATAAACTTTTAATTATTTTTTTTAATTTCATGTTAGAACCAGTTAAAAATAAAGACTAAAATTGGAAATAAAAATGGAGCTATTAAAGACGTCATTATACCACATAATACTAATGATAAAGAACTATATGCGCCTTCATTATAATCAACTTCTATACACCGAGCAGTACCAACTGCGTGTGAGACTGCACCTATTGATAATCCTCTAGCAGAAGCGGATTTTATTTTTGCTATATTTAATATTTGATGACCAAAAATTCCCCCTAATGTGCCAACCAATATAACACAAAGGGCTGCGATTGACGGAACACCGCCTTCGTTGTTGGCAATCGTCACAGCAATAGCCGTAGTGACTGACTTTGGTAAAACCGACGCAGCTATTTCGGTATTTCCACCTAACCAAAATACAATACTGACGCCAGTTATCATTGAAGCAATTGACGCGCTAAAGGTGATAATGATAATTGACTTCCAACGGGCTTTAATTTGTGGAATGAGTTCGTAGAGCGGAAAGGCTAAAGCGACAACAGAATAAGGTAATAATTTATTTATAATATCGACATTACTAACATATTCTGAATAACTGGTTTGACTTATTATCATAATTGGAATAAGCACTATCACCGAAATCACTAACGGATTAAATAATGGTGTTTTAATTTTAAAAGCAATTTTTCGAATAATCAGAAATACACAAACAGTTAAAGGTAACATCCAGATCATAGTGGTTTTTCCTTATTATTATCTGATAAATCGAAATTTTTGGCTGTTTTTTTATGAAGTTTTTCTGTCAACCAAGCTGTTAATACTAATACCAACAGTGAACTACCAATACTTCCAAAAATGATGGGTAACCAATTATTTAATAACAATGTGTAATTATCCATTATCCCCATTGCAGCAGGAATAAATAGTAATGTCATATAACGCATAAATAAATTGCAGCTATTTTTTATCCAACGAGTAGGGATAATTTGAAAAGCTAATAAAAAGAATAGGGTTAAAAGACCGATAATACTACCAGGAATCATGATGGGTAAGAGCTGAGAGATGAAATTACCCACCCAAAGACTTAACGTTAAAATTAATAATCCGCGACCATAACTAAACAACGAATAGTATAAAGAATATAATCGATGTTTGATTGTGGCGTGTTTAGCTAAAAAATGTTTCATAGTCTAAAATTTAATAACTTGTTTGATTGTTAATAACAGACTGCTTTATTTGGCGTCTATAATACGCCCCTCAATTTTAATTATCCAACTAAATAATGGCAGTAATGATAAAGCTGTTTTATCAAAGCTAATTTTTCGGGTTGTTGAACATAAGTTTCAGCAAGTAATTCTAAAGTTAAAATGTAATCTTGAATCTTAGGCGTATTTAGTTTATCACGACAATAATCTTGCCAAATCATCTGTTCGTGATGAGTTAGGGTTTGAGGAAAGTTTCGAGCTTTGTATCGAAAAAAAAGTGTACTTAAACGAGGGTCTTCAAATTTAAGAGATAAACTATCTAATAACTGTACTGGCGTTGTTTGTACTGTTTCACAATATAGTTTATCCTGATTACTCAAAAATCCATTATATATTTGTGCATCTACATCCGTATTAGCCGGATAATCATGACTTAAGCTAAATAATTCTCGCATTTTATCTTGCAACAAAATTTGATTTTGTAATAGCTTTTGTTGTTTGTTTAAACATTCTTCAATATTAATGGAAAATCGTTTAGCATTTTCAGGCAGTAAAGTTTTTATCGGTGCAAGGATAGGGCATTTGTTAATATGGACGAGTTTTAATGGAATGCGAGTCTCATCAAGTTCAAGATCTTCAGTTTTAGTATAGAGTTTTTCGCGTATTATATTCACTGGTAAATCAATAATTGAATCAATATCGCCAGTGAGATCACAAACAATGACGGCATTATTTTGTTGTGGATGCCAAGCGATAGGGCATTCTAATGACATATTTCCTCGATAACTACCCAGCATACCCGAAACATGTACCAGAGGGGTCATATTGATTATATCAATAAGTTCGGCAACTTTATTTTTATTGCGCAATGTAAAAAAGTAGTTAAATAATTTAGGTTGTTTTTCTTTAATTAATTTTGCAATGGCGATAGTGGCATACACATCTGACATTGCGTCATGAGCATGTTCATGCGTAATATTATTTGCTTTGGTTAAATGTTCTAACCGAAAACTGGGATAACCCGAATCGTTGGTTGGCCAATGAATACCTTCAGGTCGTAAGGCATAACACGCTCTTACTACATCAAGAAGATCCCATCTTGAATTACCATTTTGCCAACAGTAGGCGTATGGGTCGTAAAAATTACGGTAAAGGATATTGCGGGTCACTTCATCATCGAAACGAATGTTATTATAGCCTAAAATGCAAGTATTGGGTTCACTAAATGCTTGATGAATTAATTTGGTAAATTGAGCTTCATTCACTCCTTTTTGATTTGCTTGTTGTGGAGTAATACCCGTAATGAGAACCGCTTCAGGATTAGGTAGATAGTCTGGTGCTAGCTTACAATATATAACTAAAGGTTCTTCAATAATATTAAGCTCAACATCAGTTCGAACACCCGCAAATTGAGCGGGTCTATCAAGAGCTGGATTAATACCAAATGTTTCATAATCGTGAAAGTAAAAAGTAGGTTGTTGGGCGTTATTTTTCATTTTATCGTTTTACTCTTGATGATTTTTGATTTGTCACTTACCTAAATTATACAATATTTTACTTAATTTAAATTATTTAAACCTATTTATTTTGCCATTATAAGTAAGTAATTCTTGTTAAAACAAATGACTTTATTTGTTTAATATCTTCGGATAAAAATTAGAAAGATTATAAGTTTAAAAAATGGTTATATTATTTATAATATTAGGTTAGTTAATTGTGAGTTTTTTAATAAGAAAGAAGTGAATAGTTAAGCGTATTTATTCACTTCATAAGTAAATAATATCAACTATTAATTTAAATTATTCTCTTCTAGAAAAAGAATCAATTGGGCTTTCCATAAGTCCGCTATCATTGTTGTGCCATGTCCGGTAGTTTTTTCAGAAGCTGGAATCAAGTAGTACTTTGCATTGGGAATCTTCTGTATGGCTTTTTCCATTAAATCGGTCGAAGCTGGATTTCTTTCATCATCCTCAGAGTTGATAGCTAAAATTCGTGCTTTGATTTTATTTAAATCTTTGGTTGGATCATAATTTCTTGCCGCATCCCATTGATATAAAAAATCGTTAGTATCCATCGTAACACGTTCGTTTAATTTATCTTTTAATATTTTTTCTGTTTCTTCCGTATTATATGCTTGCTTTTGCCATGCAATGTCACCGCCATTAGTTGCGATATTGTAGTAATTATAGACTAATTGAAACTGTTCGGGTTGTTTGGTATAAAAACCTTTGTTCCAGTCGGGATCATCTTTGATAGCATTGATAACCATTTTCCGCATAATCCAGTTACGGCTGGACATTGGCGCAGGGGTAGCAGCCATAGGAATAGCGGCTGTCATATAATCAGGATACATCGTTACCCATTTCCATGTATTCATTCCTCCCATTGAGTTACCGATGATTAATGCTATATGCTCAATATTTAGCTTATTTTTTAATAGTTGATATTGAGCATTAACCATATCGGTATAATCATAATGAGGAAAATCGCCTTTTAAACCGTCAGAAGGTTTAGACGATTTACCCGTGCCTATTGCGTCGGGGAGGATAATAAAATATTTTTCAGCATCTAATGGCATTCCTTTATCAAACAATGCATGACCAAAGCTATTATTTAACATTGCGCTACCACTTCCAGTTGTACCATGCAATATTAAAATTGGTTTGTTGTCAGGATTGCCAAGAGTAGTGTAATGTATTTTTATACTTTCAGTTTTTCCATTATTAAATTTGAAATGTTCAATCACATAATCCGACTCTTTTTTGTTATGAAAACCTAAACAATGCCCAAAAAAAGGTATTGTCAAAAAAACAAACATGAAGAATTTAGTCTTTCTTTTGAGCATAATTTTTCTCCATTTTCTATACGCACCATAAAGATAAGGAATATTCATTAAGCCACAATGAACCAGATAGGAAAATCAAGTTTTTGCCACATTGTGATTTTAATCACAATGTGATGATAATATTTTTTTAAGTAACAGATAAATAGGCTATTTAAACAATCTTTTCTAGAGAATTCATGCCTGTTTTTTTAATAGTATAGGTAAGAAAAAGTAAGATAGGGAGGATGATATAATCAATAAAAAAGGGGGAAATATAATCCCCCATAGCTGTTATCAGTTTAAAATGTATTTTTCGGCGCAGACTCTATAATGTTGGCCATTTTTTCAAGGGTCAGCCTTAAAAGTTTAGGCATTGAATCAAGTTCAATGGAATCCATTAGATTTTTTACATACAGTCCTAGTTCTGTATCACCTTCGACGATTAGTCGCCGTTGGAAGAATAGGGTGTCTGGATCTTGGCGCCGGGTTGCTATCATAATCAAATCGTTTGCATTACCAATAAAACTTACATCAGCAATTTCCTCTCGACTCACTACGAGTTTATTATCAATTAAGCTAACAAACCAAGTAAGTTGAAGATCGGTAACTTCAATTTTTAACCAACGATTTTCTAAAAAATCGAGATCACCATCTTCTAATGAATGTTTAAATTGTAGTTGTAATAGTTGTTCAATTGCCTGTTTTTTCAAATTAAACGGAATACAACGTAAAGTTAGCCCCAAAACATGAGGGGCTTTGTCAACAAACTGTGAATGAATATGGCCTAAAAACTGATGTTTGTTTGCTATCATTTATGAATCTCCAGATATCATTTTTTCATAAATATCGAGGTCAGTATTTAAATGTTCAAATGTTTCTTCACTCACTTCATTACGAACTTTCATTTGTAGTAAAGCTGTGCGTTCTGCACCGATTGCCACAAGACGCATACGTCTTTCAAGATTTTCAGCTTCCATCGCTTTTTGTTCTAAATCTTTTAATCCTGTTCGACGTCTTAAAGAACCGATAACACGTGAACCCACTTCATGTATTATTTCTTGATCTAAACCAGCTTCAGACGTTTCTTGAAGTAAATTGTTTTGCATTTTTTCAAGACTCACAATAGCTTCTTCCGCCATTTGCCCCTTAACTGTCAAAATTTCATTATCTTGTTGAGAGTTATCTAAAATAACACTACCTCGTAATAAAATAGGTAAGACGATAACCGCAGTAATTAATGAAATTAAAATAATGCCAGCTGCGATAAAAACAAGTTGATAACGACCACCAATTGTCATTGGAATAGATAATACACCCGCTAGGGTAATAGCTCCGCGAACACCAGCAAAAGTGGAAATCCAAAGATCGCGTGTAGTATAAGAACGGAATGCAAGTGGACGTTTTGTTCCAAATGGTAAAGTAGGCATATGTTTCATAGCCCATAACCAAGCAAATCGTGTTCCCATTAATACGATAAATACAAACACGACAATAAAGCATAATTGCCATACTTCAATAGAGGAGTCTGTTTGGTTTTCAGCAAAAGTATTATTTAAAATACTTGGTAATTGAATACCTAATAAAATAAAGACAAATCCATTGAATACGAATGTTAACATCGACCATGTACTATCTGATTGTAAACGAGCGGTCAAAGGGGCGTTGCGCATCATACCAGAATGGTTAACGGTCATACCAGCACTCACAGCGGCTAAAATCCCTGAACAGTGACATTCTTCAGCAAGGATATAGGCAGCAAAAGGAAGTAAGAATAGTAAAACAATTTGGATGGCGGGATCATTGTGGGTTAATTTATTAATTAAACGTAAAATACGTGCATATAACCAAGTAAATAAAACACCAACAGCTAAGCCACCAAGAGCGACAACAAAGAAAGAAAGACTAATTTGTAATAAATTAAATTCAAGCAAGCCGGTTGCAATTGCAATAGCAAATTTTAATGATACCAGACCAGATGCATCATTCATTAAAGCTTCGCCTTCAATAATCTCCATTTTTTCTTTTTCTATACGCCCTTTACCGACTATTCCACCTAGTGCAACGGCATCGGTAGGTGATAGTACTGCAGCTAACGCGAGTGCGGCAGCTAATTCAACTTTTGGCAACATCCAATTTAGAAGATAACCTAATGCAATTATAGAAATAACGACAAGAACGAGTGCTAATCCAACAATTTCTCTGGCATTATGTACAAAGTCTTTGACTGATGTTTTTCGTCCATCTGCAAAAAGCAATGGAGGTATAAACAATACCAGAAATAGTTCAGGGTCAAATTTTACATAAATACCAAAAGCTGCTAAAACACAACCCAGTAGTATTTGCATAAGTGGTAACGGAATTTGGAATGGTAGTAATTTTATTACCACACCTGAAAGTGATACAATTAGCACTATAAGTAATATTGTTGAAAAAAGTTCCATGGTTTTCTATTAGTTATCCTATAATCATCTCATTAGTTAGCTATTGATTATATCGGAAATTTAGTTTAATTTCAGTTGAAAATTTAAAAAAATTATTCATTTTTTAATCAAGCACTCTTTTTAATCAAAATTATAGTTATATGATAAAAGGCATTTTAAATGGAAAATTGGCAAAGGGCATTTGTCTTACATACTCGTACTTATAGTGAAACAAGTCTATTAGTCGATTTATTTGTTGAAAATGCAGGAAAAATAACGGTGTTAGCCAAAGGGGCTAGACGTAAAAAATCTTCATTGAAGGGCATTTTACAACCTTTTACCCCCATTATTGTTCAATATTCTGGTATGGGTGAAATAAAAACTTTACGACAAGTTGAAGGTATAGCGCTAACGTTGCCGCTTTTTTCTGTATCGTTATATAGTGCTTTTTATTTGAATGAGTTATTGCATCGAGTTTTAGTCCCCGAAGTTGGCGTACCTACACTTTTTGAACACTATCTTAAAAGCTTGCAACAATTAGCGCAGCTAGTTCCGGCTGAAAATGTGTTACGTTCATTTGAATTAGCATTATTAGAAAGTTTAGGCTATCACATTGATTTTTTTCATTGTAGTGCAACGGGGGATGAAATTATCGAATCGATGTATTATCAATATCAGTCAGAAAAGGGCTTTATCAGTAGTTTACTTGAAAATAGTACCAGTTTTACGGGTAAAGAAGTATTGGCATTAGGTTATCGTCAATTTTGTGATGAGGATACATTAAAAGCGGCTAAACGGTTTACTCGAATGGCATTAAAGCCTTATGTTGGTTCAAAACCATTCAAAAGTAGAGAGCTGTTTCTGAAAATTTAAGAATTATTTACTATAAAAAATGATTACCCTTCTTTTGATAATTCACGAACTAATTTATCAAGTTGATTGGCAAATTTTTCTCTATCCTTGTTTGAAAATGCAGAAGGGCCTTTAGATTGTATACCACTAGCCCGCATAGTTTCCATAAAGTCTCGCATCACAAGTCGCTCTTTTATGGTTTCTAATGTGAAAGGTTCACCTCGTGGTGTTAGCACAAAAGCCCCTTTATGAAGCACATCAGAGGCTAATGGAATATCAAACGTGATTACTAAATCATTTTTTTCAACTAATTCAACTATTTTATTATCAGCTTCATCAAAGCCATTTACTACCTGTAATCTTTTTATAAACGGAGACGTGGGAATAGTTAACCATTGGTTTGCAACTAAAGTTATAATTATTGATTTGCGATTCGCTACCCGATATAGGATTTCTTTAATAGGGTTAGGGCAGGCATCAGCATCAATCCATATTTTCATCATTTTTCACAATCAAATTTTTCATTTATAGGCAGAAAATTATAAACTTTAATCACTCAACAAAGTAACTTATTTTTAGTTGAGTTAATCAATTTTATTGTTCTCATAATGAGTTGATAAAACAGTGACAAGATAAAACATATGTTTATTTGAAAAATAGCACATAAATGGTATTATACACGGTCAATTTTTTATGTACGCATGTGCGCTTTCGTGTGGCGCACCACTGTTATAAGGATTTATTATGCCAATTATTACTCTTCCTGACGGAAGTCAACGTCAATTTGATAAGCCTGTTAGTGTTTTAGAAGTTGCTCAAAGTATCGGAGCAGGCCTTGCCAAAGCGTGTATTGCTGGGCGAGTTAATGGTGAACGTAAAGACGCTTGTGATTTGATCGAGCATGATTCAACTCTAGCGATTATCACATCAAAAGATGAAGATGGACTTGAAATAATTCGTCACTCATGCGCTCACTTGTTAGGTCATGCAATAAAACAGCTATGGCCAAATACGCAAATGGCAATTGGGCCAACAATTGATAATGGCTTCTATTATGATGTCGATTTAGATCACTCTTTAACTCAGGAAGATCTTGATGCATTAGAAAAACGTATGCATGAATTGGCCAAAAAAGATTATGAAGTAAAAAAAGAAGTAGTGAGTTGGGAACGAGCAAGAGAGGTTTTTTGGGAACGACGTGAACCTTATAAAATTGCAATCTTAGATGAAAATATTCCTAAAGATTCTACTCCAGCACTTTATCATCATGAAGAGTATATTGACATGTGCCGCGGTCCTCATGTTCCTAATATGCGTTTTTGCCACCATTTTAAATTACAAAAAGTTGCTGGCGCTTATTGGCGTGGTAACAGTGATAATAAAATGTTACAACGCATTTATGGCACAGCTTGGGCAGATAAAAAACAATTAGATAGTTATCTGCAATTTTTAGAAGAAGCGGCTAAACGGGATCATCGTAAAATAGGTAAGCAGCTTGATCTTTACCATATGCAAGAAGAAGCGCCAGGAATGGTGTTTTGGCATAATGACGGTTGGATTATTTTCCGTGAGCTTGAAGTATTTGTTCGTACCAAATTAAAAGAATACGATTATCAAGAAGTGAAAGGCCCTTTTATGATGGATCGTGTTTTATGGGAAAAGACAGGACATTGGGGTAACTATAAAGAATTAATGTTTGTTACCTCTTCTGAAAATCGAGAATACTGTATTAAACCAATGAACTGTCCGGGACATGTTCAAATTTTTAATCAAGGTTTAAAATCTTATCGTGATTTACCATTACGTATGGCTGAATTTGGTAGTTGTCATCGTAATGAACCTTCTGGATCTTTACATGGTTTAATGCGTGTTCGTGGTTTTACCCAAGATGATGCCCATATCTTCTGTACAGAAAGTCAAATTCGTAGTGAAGTAAATAGCTGTATCAAAATGGTTTATGATACTTATAGTACTTTTGGCTTTACAGACATAACTGTAAAATTATCAACTCGTCCGGAAAAACGAATTGGTAAAGATGAAACATGGGATTTAGCAGAAAAAGACTTAGCTGAGTGTTTAACTGAAAATGGCATAGAATTTGAATATTTACCGGGTGAAGGTGCTTTCTACGGACCAAAAATCGAATTTACTTTACACGATTGTTTAGGTCGTGCATGGCAATGCGGAACAGTTCAGCTTGACTTTATGTTACCAGAGCGTTTAGATGCAACTTACGTGGGTGAAGATAATGAGCGTCATGTTCCTGTCATGATTCACCGCGCAATTTTAGGATCAATGGAACGTTTTATGGGAATTTTGACAGAAAACTGTGCGGGATTCTTCCCTACTTGGTTAGCACCATTGCAAGTTGCAGTTATCAATATTACCGATAATCAAGCTGAATATGCTAAACAATTGACCGAGAAACTGCAAAAAGTTGGAATTAGAGCAAAAGCAGACTTGAGAAATGAGAAAATTGGGTTTAAAATTCGTGAGCATACTCTAAAACGTGTTCCTTATATGTTTGTCTGTGGTGACAAAGAGATGGAATCTGGTACGATTTCAGTTCGAACTCGTCAAGGTAAAGATCTTGGTAGCTTTGAAGTGAAACATGTTATAGAATTGTTGCTTAACGAAATTCATAGTCGTTCATTAGAACAGATGAATTAAAGATAAATTAATTTGGAGGAATGAGATATTAAAGTCAGTAAACGAATTCAGTCAACACGTGCGCATAAAATCAATGATGAAATTACTGCTCGCGAGGTGAGATTAACCGGCGTCGATAGTGAACAGCTCGGTATTGTTAGCTTGGATGAAGCTTTAAAACAAGCTGAAGAAGCTGCTTTAGATTTAGTTGAAATAAGCCCTAATGCAGAACCACCTGTTTGTCGAATTATGGATTATGGCAAGTTCCTCTATGAAAAAAGTAAAGCAACAAAAGAACAGAAGAAGAAGCAAAAGGTTGTTCAGGTTAAGGAAATTAAATTCCGACCTGGTACAGACGAAGGCGACTATCAGGTAAAACTCCGCAGCCTGATACGCTTTCTTGAAGATGGCGATAAAGCTAAAGTCACGCTACGTTTCCGTGGACGTGAAATGGCTCACCAGCAGTTAGGGACTGAAATGCTTGATCGCATTAAAGAAGACTTAGCTGATTTGGCAACCATTGAATCTTATCCAACTAAGATTGAAGGTCGTCAAATGATCATGGTGCTTGCGCCGAAGAAGAAATAATGGTTCATCAAGCTAATTCTTAATTTTATTGAGAATTACACCATTTTTTCATTGTCATTAACAATGCGAAGTAGGAATTAGTAAAATGCCTAAAATTAAAACAGTAAAAGGCGCAGCAAAGCGCTTTAAAAAAACAGCTTCTGGTGGCTTCAAGCATAAGCAAGCTAACAAGAGTCATATCCTAACTAAAAAATCAACCAAACGTAAACGTCATTTACGTGGTTTGACAACTGTGTCAAAAGGTGATTTAGGTTTAGTTGTAGCGTGTGTTCCATACGCTTAATTTATTGGTTAATTATTTAGAGGATATAATTTATGGCTCGTGTTAAACGTGGTGTTATTGCTCGTGCACGTCACAAGAAAATTTTAAAACAAGCAAAAGGGTATTATGGTGCTCGTTCACGTGTATATCGTGTTGCTTTCCAAGCAGTAATTAAAGCAGGACAATATGCTTATCGTGACCGTCGTCAACGTAAACGTCAATTCCGTCAATTATGGATTGTACGTATCAATGCCGCAGCTCGTCAATGTGGTCTTTCTTATAGCCGTTTCATCAATGGATTAAAGAAAGCATCAATTGAAATCGATCGTAAGATTCTTGCTGATATTGCTGTATTCGACAAAAATGCATTTGCTGCATTAGTCGAAAAGGCAAAAGCTGCACTATAATTGCTTTATAAGAGCCGAGTTATCTCGGCTTTTATCGTTATGGATAGCAATAGTTATTTTAACAAAGTGAATTAATGATGATATTAATTATTTTTCGTTTCTTTTTTAGCTTTAATGACGATACGCATTCGTGAGGCAAATGAAAAACGAAAGATAATTATAAAAGCCTCAGAAAGAGGCTTTTTTTATGTAATGAACAATAAGCAGGAGAATTTTATGTCTCAATTAGTTGAACTGGTAAGCAATGCCAAATCCGCTATTGAAAGTGCTGATGACATTAATATGATCGAACAGATCCGAGTGGAATATTTTGGTAAAAAAGGCTATTTTACGTTACAAATGGCTTCATTACGTGATGTTCCTGCGGAAGAGCGACCAGCTGTAGGTCAAAAAATTAATGATGCTAAACAAGAAGTTGTCGAATTATTAAATCAAAAGCGAAGTTTCTTAGAGCGTCAAGCTCTTGATGCGAAGCTTGCCAATGAAACAATTGATATCACTTTACCAGGTAAAACACTTGAACTCGGTGGCCTACATCCTGTCACCAAAACGATTCATCGTTTAGTTGAGTTTTTTGGCGAACTCGGGTTTGTTGTTGAAACAGGTCCAGAAATTGAAGATGATTATCATAATTTTGATGCATTAAATATTCCTGCTCATCATCCTGCTAGAGCAGATCATGATACTTTTTGGTTTGATGCTAAACGTTTATTACGTACTCAAACTTCTACCGTACAGATTCGTACCATGGAAAATCAAAAACCACCAATTCGAATCATTGCACCGGGCAGAACTTATCGTAATGATTACGATCAAACTCATACACCAATGTTCCACCAAATGGAAGGGCTATTAGTTGATAAAAATATTAGTTTTACCCATTTGAAAGGGCTATTACATGATTTTCTTCACTGCTTTTTTGAAGATGATATGGAAATTCGTTTTAGACCCGCTTATTTTCCGTTTACCGAACCTTCTGCCGAAGTTGATATTAAAGCTAAAAATGGTAAATGGTTAGAAGTATTAGGGTGCGGAATGGTACATCCTAATGTCTTACGAAATGTAGGTATCGATCCAGACGTATATAGTGGTTTTGCCTTTGGTATGGGAATCGAAAGATTAACTATGTTACGTTACGGTGTCACTGATTTACGTTCTTTCTTTGAGAATGACTTACGTTTTTTAAAGCAATTTAATTAATTCTGGAGATCAAAACATGAAATTTAGTGAAAGTTGGCTACGTGAATGGATCAATCCAGAAATAAGTAGCGATACCTTAGCCGATCAATTAACCATGGCAGGCTTAGAAGTTGATGATGTTGAGGAAGTGGCAGGTAACTTTTCGGGAGTTGTAGTCGGGAAAGTTGTTGAATGTAAGCAACATCCAAATGCAGATAAGCTAAGAGTTACCAAAGTAGATATTGGAAAACCAGAATTACTCGATATTGTTTGTGGTGCTCCAAATTGTCGTCAAGGATTAACTGTTGCTTGTGCAACTGTTGGTGCAATTTTACCCGGTGATTTTAAAATTAAAGCCGCAAAATTGCGAGGTGAACCATCAGAAGGGATGCTCTGCTCTTATTCAGAACTTGGGATAACGGACGATCATAATGGCATAATTGAATTACCTGATGATGCTCCTTTAGGGCAAGATATTCGTGAATACCTGAATCTTAACGATGTTTCAATTGACATCAGTGTAACGCCAAATAGAGCTGATTGTTTTGGAATCATTGGTGTCGCTCGTGATATTTCAGCAGTGAACAATATTCCAATGAAATCACTTCAAGTTGAAAGCGTGCCTGCAACAATTTCAGATACATTATCAATCCAAATTGATGAGCCTAAAGCTGCGCCTCGTTATTTAGGGCGTGTTATCAAAAATATCAATGTAAACGCATTAACCCCACTTTGGATGAAAGAAAAATTACGTCGTGGGGGAATACGGTCTATTGATGCGGTTGTCGATATAACAAATTTTGTTTTGTTAGAGCTTGGTCATCCAATGCATGCATTTGATCTTGCCGAAATAGAAAAGGGCATTATTGTAAGATATGCTCGAAAAAGTGAAAAAGTTGTTTTACTTAATGGCAATGAAACTGAATTGAATGATCAAACTTTAGTTATTGCGGATCATGATAAAATACTTGCCTTAGCCGGTATTATGGGCGGAGAAAAATCTGGTGTGACTCAATCGACGAAAGATATTTTTCTTGAATCGGCCTTCTTTGCACCATTAGCTATTACCGGGAAAGCTCGTGAATATGGTCTGCATACTGAAGCGTCTCATCGGTATGAAAGAGGAGTTGATCCAGCTTTACAAAGCATTGCGATGGAAAGAGCAACACAACTTATCCTCGATATTTGTGGCGGTGAGGTCGGACCGATTGTTGACAAAACCAGTTCAACTGAATTGCCAAAATCAGCTAACATACAACTACGCCGTAATAAAATTGATAGCATAATTGGTTATACAATTGATACACAAAAAATCACTGATATTTTAGAAAGACTTGGATGTAAAGTTAATTATAAAAATGAAATTTGGTCAGTTGAAACACCAAGTTGGCGTTTTGATATACAGATAGAAGAAGATCTCGTTGAGGAAGTGGCGCGTATTTATGGATATAACAATATTCCAAACGCCAACTTAAACATTGAGTCTGTCATGCAGCCAAAACCAGAAGGTCAAATTTCATTAGCTAGAATAAAAGATTTATTAGTTGATAAAGGTTATCAAGAAGCTGTAACTTACAGTTTTGTTGATCCAAAAGTACAACAAATTTTGCATCCTGATTTAAACCAAATTCACTTACCTAATCCTATTTCAAGTGAAATGTCAGTTATGCGTTTATCATTATGGACTGGATTATTAGGCGCAGTGTTATATAATCAAAACCGACAACAATCAAGAATTAGATTGTTTGAAACTGGCTTACGCTTTATTCCAGACGATAAAAGTGAATTTGGTGTTCGTCAGGAACAAATGTTATCGGGTGTAATTACGGGTAATTTATATGAAGAACATTGGACATTACCTAAAAAAGCTGTTGATTTTTATGATCTAAAAGGGGATATTGAGTCAATATTTTCGATTCTAGGATGTGCTCAAGACGTACGCTATGAAAAATCTAATTTGTCTGCTTTACATCCTGGACAAAGTGCCGCTATTTTTGTAAATGATGAAATTATTGGTTATTTAGGTGTTTTGCATCCAGAAATTGAAAAAAAATTATCTTTAAATGGTAAAACGCTTGTTTTTGAAATAAATTTAGCTAAAATTAATAACAAAAAGGTACCGTCGGCTCAGGACGTATCAAAATATCCGTCAAATAAACGAGATATTGCTATTGTCGTTTCAAATACAATTCCAGCAGCAGATATTATTTCTGAGTGTAAAAAGGCTGGTGGTGAGCAACTTATCAAAGTTAATCTGTTTGATGTTTATCAAGGCGATAACATTAAGGATGATGAAAAAAGCCTTGCTATCAGTTTGATTTTACAAGACAAATCACGTACACTTGAAGAAGAAGATATAACAAACATTGTAAGCAGGTGTGTTACTGCTTTACAAATTCGTTTCAAAGCCCTATTAAGAGAATAATAATTATGACATTAACTAAAGCTGATATTGCAGATCGTCTTGCCGATAAATTTAATATTGATCGTCAAGAAGCTAAAGTCCTTGTTGAACTTTTTTTTGAAGAGATACGAGTGGCTTTAGAAAAAGGGGAACCTGTTAAATTATCTGGGTTTGGTAATTTCACTATTCGTGATAAAAATTCACGACCGGGTCGAAATCCAAAAACGGGTGAAAGTGTAGATATCTCTGCTCGTCGGGTTGTTACCTTTAGACCAGGAATTAAATTTAGAGATCGCGTAGAAAAAAACCTAACGCTTTAAAAGTTAGGTAAGTATTCGTGTGATAATTAAACGACCTTTTTTTGATTGATTAAAGAAAGGTCGTTCAATTTTTTTTATTAAAAAAATGTTTGTATTAATTAATTGATTCAAGCATAATACGACCTCCTCAATGGAGGCTCTATGGGTCCTCTTGCAACATTTCTTTGCTCATCAGGTCAGGTCCGGAAGGAAGCAGCCAAAGTAAAAAATATGTGTGTGGGATGTGGCTGATAGGGTCTCCTCCAAACTATCTGCAATGCTTTAATCTTTTCAAAAATAAAACTAACTAACTGATCATTCTATATAACAACATATAGCCATCCTATCTAATAGAAAGAAGTATTTTTGTTGAATTAATATAATAGGCAATTTTCTAGGCTTTTTTATTAAAAGCTAAAAACAATATGGAGTAGATTTATGATGCGAGTAGGGCTATTTATACTGACTAACTTAGCAGTAATGTTTGTCTTTGGTATTATCCTAAGTATATTGGGGGTAGATGCTCACAGTACTTTAGGATTATTGATTTTTGCAGGTATATTTGGCTTTGGTGGTTCATATATATCTCTTTTATTCTCTAAAACAATAGCATTAAAATCGGTTAAAGGAAAACTGATTAAACGTGCGGCCAATACTCAAGAACAATGGTTATTAAATATTGTTAATCATCAGGCAGAACAGCTTGGTTTAAAAATGCCAGATGTGGCAATTTATGAAGCTAATGATATGAATGCATTTGCTACAGGAGCAAGTAAAAATAGTTCATTGGTTGCCGTTAGCTCAGGTTTATTAAGTACGATGTCACAGGATGAAGCAGAAGCTGTCATTGCACATGAAATGAGTCACATCGCTAATGGAGATATGGTTACAATGACTTTATTACAGGGTGTAATTAATACATTTGTTATTTTTATATCCAGACTATTAGCTTCATTGGCAACTCAAGCCATGGATGAACGTAATCGAGGATCATCCCAAATGATTTATTATCTAATTGTTATGGTCTTTGAAACCATTTTTGGTATTTTGGCAAGTATTATTACTATGTGGTTTTCACGTTACCGTGAATTTCATGCTGATGCTGGTTCGGCAAAATTGGTAGGTGCAAATAAAATGATTGCAGCGTTAGAAAAGTTAAAAACAAGTTACGAACCTAAAGAAGATTCATCGATAATGGCATTTTGTATAAATGGTGCGAAAAAAACCAAAATTTCAGAACTATTTATGTCTCATCCGCCATTAGACAAACGTATAGCGGCTTTAAAAGCACGACATTATCTTAAATAGAAATCACAAATTAACATTTTATTAAATAAAAGTATTACCCTGTTATTATTGACAAGTCTTAGTGAATTCACTATAACGCTTGTCAATAAATTAAAACACTAAAATTTGAAGTATTTTTGAGAATAAACGATGTCACAGATGGATCAATATCAGAATAAAAACCAATTAGAATTACTAAGTCCTGCAAAAAATATTGAAATTGCGATGCAGGCAATTTTACATGGTGCAGATGCTGTATATATAGGCGGGCCTAGTTTTGGCGCTCGTCATAATGCAGGAAATTCGGTTAGTGATATTGCAAAATTAGTTGAATTTGCACATCGTTATTACGCTAAAGTTTTTGTTACGTTAAATACGATTCTTCATGATAATGAATTAGAATCTGCAAGACAATTAATTTGGCAATTCTATCATGCAGGCGTCGATGCGTTAATCGTGCAAGATATGGGTATTTTAAATTTAGATATTCCACCAATCGACTTACATGCCAGTACGCAAATGGATATTCGAACGCCAGAAAAGGCAAAGTTTTTATCCGATGTTGGTTTTTCGCAAATTGTATTAGCACGTGAATTAAACTTAAATGAAATTACGACTATTTTTAAGCAAATAGATGCAAAAATAGAGTTTTTTATTCATGGTGCGTTATGTGTCGCTTTTTCCGGGCAATGCTATATTTCACATGCGCAAACTGGGCGTAGTGCTAATCGTGGAGATTGCTCACAGGCTTGCCGATTGCCTTTTACTTTAAAAGATGATCAAGGACGTGTTGTTGCTTACGAAAAGCATTTGTTATCGATGAAAGACAATTATCAATCAGATAATTTAGAATCGCTAATCCAAGCTGGTGTAAGATCGTTTAAGATAGAAGGGCGTTATAAAGATTTAACTTATGTAAAAAATATTACTGCACATTATCGACAAAAATTGGATAACATCCTTTCAAATTCATCGAATTTAACGGCTGCTTCTAGTGGCAAAACAGAATACTTTTTTACACCAGATCCCAAACGAACATTTAACCGTGGTAATACAGACTATTTTGTTACTGGTCGAAAACCTGACATTGGTGCTTTTGAGTCGCCAAAATTTATTGGATTACAAATTGGTGAAATAACTAATGTAACCGCTCAGTATATTGATATTAAATCTGAAAAAATGTTAACTAATGGTGATGGTCTAAATGTCCTCATTAAACGAGAAGTGTTTGGATTTCGAGCAGATAAAGTCGATAAATTAGGTGCTAATCAATATCGGGTTTATCCTAATGAAATTCCTAAATCGCTTAATACCATCAAATTGCCTTTTATTGTTAATCGTAATTTAGATCATTTATGGCAACAAAACTTACTCAAAGATTCAAGCGTTCGTCGTATTGGTGTTTCGTTTGTGTTGTCTAATATCGATAATGGAATTCAGTTGAAAGCCAAAAGTGAGGAGGGTATTTGTGTCGAATTAGATCTGATTGGTCAATTTGATTTGGCGAATCAAACTGATAAAGCGTTAAAAAATATTCAAGATAATCTATCTAAACTTGGGCAAACTATTTATTATTTGTCTGAGCTTATTATCGATTTATCGATAATTTATTTTATTCCCAGCAGTCAACTTAATCAATTAAGACGAGACATTATTGAAAAATTAACTTCAGCAAGGTTAGCAAGCTACCAAACCAATAAGCGTAAGCCTGAAACTAACCCAAAACCAATTTATCCCGATAATCAATTAACTTATTTAGCTAATGTCTATAATCATAAAGCCCGTGAGTTTTATAAACAACATGGTGTTCAATTAATAGAAAGCGCATATGAAGCTCATGAAATTAAAGATGATGTTCCTTTGATGATAACAAAACACTGTTTGCGATTTGCGTTCAATTTATGTCCGAAACAAGCTAAAGGTATTCAAGGTGTCAAAACAAAAGTCACACCAATGAAATTAATACAAAATAATAATGAAGAGCTCATTTTGAAATTTAACTGTAAAGCATGTGAAATGCAAGTTTGGGGTAAAATTAAAAATCATGTTTTAAAAATGCCATTGTCAGGAAGCGAAATTATTTTCATATCTAAATAAAATGCTTTGGTTTTGGTTCATTCAAATTTCAATACATTTGTTTCAAATAATTTTTGGTTACAAATAAACATTCAACTTTAGAAATTTTGGCAAAAAATATTAAATGCTAAAGTATGAATGTTGATGTTAATTAGGAATAGGTTATAACTCAGTAAGGCAATAAATAGTATTATCATCAGATAAAATAACATAATTTATTGATTCCTAAACAATAAATATTATTTAACATAATATACATTATCCGCATCACGATAAACGTACGTGAATTTTCATCATTCAGCTAACCAATTTACGACGCTAATTTAAATATCTGTGGCATTTTGTACCAATCAGGAATTGGACAATCAGATACCGTAACCTGTCGGATTTCTCGAACAGAAATCGGGCTAAATTTTGCCAGATTGCAACGCTGTGCTATATCAATGCCGATTTTTCTCAAACGTGCTCTGTGTATTTGAACCTGTGATTTGTTAAAATCAAATGTTTGTCCATGCGCCCATTGAATCGCATACATTGCATTAGTATTTGCTGAACGTGTGGTTTCTACTACGCTACACCTTATTAATTGTTCGCTGATAGTTTCAAAATCCCCAGTTTTTTATCTAAATACAAAAATTCATCATGTAATTCATTTAATCGTTCATAGTTTGATAATCCCCAATAATGTGAAAACATATCTGTATGAATTTTGTTATGCGTTCTAGATAATAAATGTTACATTATTATTTAGGATTAGGATTTTGATTAAATCGTTTTAAGGTTTGGTAATTTTGACAGTGATTTTACGATAACCGTTTCAATTATTTTTAAGAAAAAGGATTCCGGGTAATTGCATTTATAGTTAGATATAGATAATGAGTTAAACAAAAATATGACAATTAATAATGATATGGTTTTAGCTGTTCCAATAGCTATTTTATTGGTTATTTTGATATTATGTATGAGTTATGTTGATAGAACTTATCTAAATAACAAGATTGAAAAACTTTTTAAAAAAAGAAAATTTAGAATTATTTTGGCTGTTATCATAATATTTATTGTACTTGTCTTTTTTGATGGTAAACATAAAGGCTTATTTTTTATGATTTAACGGATTGTATTTAGCCAGTTGGGTATTCTATAATAAATTAATAATTATTATTAATAAGTGAATTTTAAAAAAATTAACTTAAATTCGTAATTATAAATCATTGAACTAGATTTAATTTTCTACTTATAAATCTTATATAACGCCCTATTCTTCATGAACATTAAGTAGCCATATGAATGAAAAAAAATTTAGATTTTATTGTTTTTAATCAATTGGATAAGATTTGGATAATGTATATTATGTTAAATACAATCATTATTACGAACTTAAAATGATTTTCAGTTATATCTCCGTTTTGCTAAACCCTACTTTCAATTCAAAATTGATTAAAAGTTCTTTAACTATCAGATCAAACCGTAATTTAACCTTTTAGAGTGATAGTCAATATCATAATATAAAATCGATTATCTTTAGTATATAATTGCTAACACCTATTAATACTTTTCATTATTATGCTTATTTTAATGCTTGCCTTCTGTTAATTTAAACTAAATGAACGTTTTGTTGATTAATAATTTAAACTATATGAATTGGCCAATTGTTGTTTTATCATAAAAATATGTTACTCTTGGCTAGAACTGAACTTGGATTAATGATTAATTTATTATGCAAACTACCAATAAGAATATACGATCAAAAAGTTATTCAGTTCCTTGCGAATTATGCAGTATAGGCTCTTTATGTCTACCAATGTTATTAAATAATACTTTAAATAATGTTTTGGAACGTAAAAAGACTTATGCTAAAGATGAACTCATAGTATCCAAGAGCACTGATTTTACTCGGTTTTTTATTATTCATTCTGGTGCTGTAAAAACCTATGTTACAACATCAGACAATAAAGAACAGATTAATGGCTTTTATCTACCTGGTGATATTGTTGGACTGGATTCTATATCAACTAAAATATATAATAACAACATTAAAGCGCTTACTAATACTTTAGCTTGTGAATTGCGTTATGAAGAACTAATGTCTTTAGTTGAATCAAATGCTTGTGTCAGAAGCATGATATTTAGGTTATTAAGTAATGACATTTATAACTATCAAAAATTAATTTTATGTTATTCTCAGAAAAAGGCTGATGAACGCCTAGCCTATTTTATATATTCTCTTTATAGAAGATATGAAAATCGTGGTCACACATCACTAAACATAAAGTTATCTATGAGCCGTAGTGATATAGCAAATTATTTAGGTTTAACGATTGAAACTGTTAGCCGAATTTTGTCGAAACTACAAGAACAAGATATTTTACACGTTAAAGGCAGATATATTTTTATTAAAAATTTAAATGCGCTAATAAGTTTAGGTAACTGATTTTTTTATGTTAAAATAACAAATATTTAATATACGATTTAAAAATTGTAAGGTTTATAGAATATGACGAGTTTAAAGAAAACACTTATTGCTGCTATGGTTACATTTGTTCCTATGTATTCTTATGCGGCTCAGCAGTTAACTGAAGAACAAGCAAGCAACTTGCAGTCTTTCAAACAAATTTCTGTTCGAGGTGCATTTTATACTGATAGCGATTATGTGTTGGCTATGTCTAAAGCAGCAGACAAAGAAGGTGCTGCGTCTTTCTATATTACAACGACAAATATCAGCCCTTCTAATGATACTTTGCGTATTGTTTATGCTAAATTGTACAAAGCTAATGCACCTAAAGCCGAAGAGAAAACTGACAACTTTCGCCAATTTGGTGGAGTCTACGAATACCCTAAATCTAAAGCTATTCGCCTAGAACCTTATGATATTGTTCGTATTCGTGGTTATTTCCCAAGTGAATATGATATTAATCAATCAATTGCAAAAGAAGCTTTAAACAAAGGTGCTTATGCTTACTATATTGATAATCGTTCAGAATTAGGAAGTAATTTGCAGGTTGTTGCCTATTTATTTAAGAAAGATGCACCAGAGCGTAAACTTCAACCTGAAAATGCAATCCCTTATGATTCCGAAGCAGGACAATTAGCTTTAGCCCAAGGTGGCGAAGCCGCAATGCAAGTTGAAAGACCGGGGTATTATTCACCATCTGCATTTAATGAAAAGTTTTATGCTGATAAATTTAATAACAAAGTCAAAGTTATCGATACTGCTTCTTCTACTAATTCGACTACAACGACTATTACAACAGCACAAACTAATACTCCTACTTCAGAAAAACCTGAAGTCATGAGCGAACCACAGCGTGTAAATCGTTACACTGTCACTCTTTCGGATGGTCGTAAAATTCAAGAATTAAATGATGGAACAGCAGCTAAAATGGTTCCTTTCAATACAATAAAATTCCGTGGCTATTATGTCACAGATCAGGAAATTTCATATCAAGCAGGTAAAAGAGCGATAGAAGCTGGTGCCAAGTATTATCATATTGCTAGAATTGCACAAGATACAAATGGCCCTAATATTACCGTGTTTGTTGACTTATATCGTTAATCTTTAATTTGGGCGCATTAGCGCCCTTCTCTATTAGGCTAATTTATTATAATTCTGATTTTATCAACTCAATCTGTTGTTTAATTCTTTTAGCTGATATTGGATAAGGAGTGCCCATCTGCTGAGCAAAAAGGTTAACTCTTAATTCTTCTATCATCCAGCGTATTTCATGAACACGATTTTCTAATTTCTGATTTTTTGAAAGGCTACTTAAAAAGTGATGATAATAATTCTGAATTTCTTCAATAATATTCATTGATTGTCTGTCTTTTGTCGTATTAAGCATTAATTTTTCAATTCGCTTTTCAATTGCGGATAAATATCGATAGATATCATTCAATCTGTCGTAACCTGATTGTGCAACATATCCCTTATAAACTAAATGATTAAGCTGATTTTTAATATCAGATAAGGCAAAAGCTAAAGATAAATCGACACGCCCTTTCAATCTTTTATTAATATTAAAATGAAGTGTTAAGATGGCTTCTACTTGTTTGGCTATATCAACCACAACTTGGTTAATATTCGCTTTTGTATACTCAAGTAAATGTTGATACTGCTCAGCAGTTTGAATAGGTTTATTATTTTTTTCAATCAAATAGTCAATGCCACAGGCTATACAATCATCAATAAGATCGAGTACAGTACCAAATGAGTTAAAATAGAGACCTAATTTAGATTTATTTGGTAATTTTTCATGTAAATATTTGATTGGTGAAGGAATATTTATCATGAGAAGACGTCTTAAACCAAGTTTAGTTAATCGCTGTTGCTCGATTTGATTATCGACTAACTTAATACTGACTGATTTATGATCATCTACAATGGCTGGATATGCTTTGACTGTGTAATTTTTTTGTTTTTCTTCATAAATAGCCGGTAGGGTACCAAATGTCCAATCGGTTAAGTTATTTAACTCAATTGGATTTGCTGATTTTTTAGTAGTCAATGAGGATAATGCTGATTGTATTTTAGCTTTTAATTGCTCTTTTAAAAGATTAAGATCTTTGCCATGAGCAATTTCATTACCTTGATTATCTATAATGCTAAAGGTAATTCTTAAATAATTTGGAACTTGATCCCACTGCCAATCCTCATGAGTAATTTGAACCCCTGTCATTTTTCGAAATTCATGCTCTAATGTTTCAAGTAACGGATGTTTGATCGATGTTACTCTACTTAAGAATGCTTCAGCATAATTAGGTGCAGGAACCAAACTGCGCCGTAAAGACTTAGGTAATGATTTAATAAGGGATACTATCAATTCTTTTCTAAAACCGGGTACTTGCCAGTCAAATCCATCATTTTTGATTTGATTCAATATATCAATAGGAATTCTAACAGTGACACCGTCACGGTTATTACCTAAATCAAACTCATAATTAAGAGGCAGTTTGAATTGATCTTGATACCAATAATCAGGGAACTGAGTTAAATCAATCAATTGTGCTGATTGGTTAATTAACATCTGTTTTTCAAATTTGAGAAAATCAGGTGAAGTTTTTTGCTTTTGCTTCCACCAATTGTCAAAATGTTTAACTGAAACAATTGATTTATCAATACGCTGATCATAGAAATCAAATAACTGATCATCATCGATTAAAATGTCTTGACGACGGGATTTGTGTTCAAGATCTTCGACTTCATTAATCAACTTTTGGTTTAGTTTATAAAATTTATGATTAGTAATCCAATCCCCTTCTACCAAAGCATGTCTTATAAAAAAGTGACGGGATAACACAGGATCTATCTGGCTGTAATTTACAATTCGATTTTGGACTATAGGCAATCCAAATAATGTCACTTTTTCATTTGCAATTGTAGTGCCCTGTTTTTTTGACCACCTAGGTTCACTATAGCTGTATTTCACTAAATGTTTAGCTATGGGTTCAATCCATTCTGCATCAATTTTAGCTACTGTTCTACCCCATAGTCGGCTGGTTTCAACAAGCTCACTGGCAACGCACCATTTAGGTTGAGTTTTAAATAACACTGAATTTGGAAAAATGGCAAACTTGATATTTCGAGCACCAAGGTATTCGTTTCTTTCAATCTCTTTTAAACCAATATGTGAAAGTAGACCACTTAATAAAGCCACATGTAATGATCGATAATCTGCGGGTTGACTATTGATTGGAAAAGATAATTGTTTAATGGTCTGACGAATTTGAGTATAGACGTCTTGCCATTCACGAATGCGGAGATAATTCAAATACTCTTTCGGGCATAACTTTCTAAACTGATTACCCGATAACAGGGTTTGTTGCTCTTGAATATAATTCCATAAATTAATAAGAGAAATAAAATCTGAATCTTTATCTGCAAAACGTTTGTGCTTCTCATCTGAAGCCTGTTGTTTATCAAAAGGGCGTTCTCTTGGGTCTTGAATTGACAACGCTGCGGTTACTATCATAACTTCTTTAGTGCAACCTAATCGTCTTGCTTCAACTAACATTCTGGCTAATCTAGGATCAATCGGTAATTGTGCCAAAATTTTGCCTATTTGAGTTAAATGGTATTGATGATGCTTGGTGAATATGGCACCAAGTTCTTCTAATAAACGAATTCCATCACGAATATATTTTGAATCGGGAGCCTCGACAAAAGGAAAAGCAGCTATATCACCCAAACCTAACGATGTCATTTGTAATATGACAGAAGCAAGATTTGTACGTAAGATTTCAGGGGCGGTAAATTCAGGGCGAGATAAAAAATCTTGTTCATCATAAAGACGAATACAAATACCATCTGAAGTACGTCCACATCGACCTTTTCGTTGATTAGCTGAAGCCTGCGATATAGGTTCAATCGGTAAACGTTGAACTTTAGTTCGATAACTGTAGCGACTTATTCTGGCCAATCCAGGATCGATGACATATTTAATTCCGGGTACGGTTAATGAAGTTTCCGCTACATTGGTAGCAAGCACAATGCGTCGTTTAGAATGTGGTTGAAAAATACGGTTTTGCTCGGAAGCAGATAACCTAGCGTATAACGGTAATATATCGGTATGACGTAATTCAAGCTTGTTTAGTGTATCGGCTAAATCACGTATTTCTCGCTCACCAGTTAAAAATATTAAAATATCACCTGAATTCTCTTTAGATAACTCATCAATTGCATCAATGATAGGTTGAAAATCACTATTTTTGTTAATCTCTTTATCATCTTCGTTATCATATATTGGCGGACGATATCGTACCTCGACAGGATAGGTTCTTCCAGATACTTCTATAATAGGCGCATGATTAAAATGGTTAGAAAATCGCTCAACATCAATGGTTGCAGACGTTATGATCACTTTCAAATCAGGGCGTTTAGGTAACAATTGTTTCAGATATCCCAAAATAAAATCAATATTAAGACTACGTTCATGAGCTTCATCAATAATGATAGTATCGTATTGCAATAAAAGTTTATCTTTTTGAATTTCAGCCAGCAAAATGCCATCAGTCATTAATTTTATCAATGTGGTATCACTAACCTGATCAGAAAATCTGACTTTATAACCGACTAACTGCCCTATTTCGGTATTTAACTCTTCCGCTATGCGATTGGCGACAGAACGGGCTGCAAGCCGCCTTGGTTGGGTATGTCCAATATATCCTTTTACACCTAAACCTAATTCTAAACAGATTTTAGGAATTTGTGTTGTTTTACCGGAACCAGTTTCACCTGCAATAATTACCACTTGGTGCTGCTGAATCGCATGGTAAATTTCTGATTTTTTTTCAGCCACAGGTAAATTAGACGGATATTCAATCTGTGCAGGTAAAGACGTCAATCTTGCATGATAATGTGAAACAGCTTGAGTTACCGCTAAATTGATTTTTGCTAGATCTTGATTATTCTTAGCAAGCTTCAATATTTTATGCTTGTCTAAGAAAGTCATTGATTCTAGAAATTTAATTTGCTGTTGAGATAACATAAAGAGTAAAATATTTGTAAGTAATTTTAATTAAATCTATTATAACAAATTTAAACTATCATTAGGAGTTAAGATGAAAAAGACATTACTATTAACATCATTATTTGTAGGAGCTTTAGTAGTAACTGGATGTGGAGAATCAAATAAAATTAAAGCTGAAGATTTGTTACATCACCATTTTGTATTGGTAAAAGCGAATGGACAAGATGTTTCTTCAGATAAAGCTGCAGAACTTGAGTTTGGCGAAAATATGAATATTACTGGAAAAATGTGTAACCGATTTGTCGCAAAAGTCACCTTAGAAAATGAAACAATCAAAGGTGCAGGCGTTGGTATGACAAAGATGCTTTGTAATGATGAACAATTAGATAAGTTAGATGGCATTATTACCCAAATGATTACAGAAGGTGCAAAAGTCAGCTTGAACAAAGATCAATTGACATTGAAAAATGAAAGCAATGAACTCATTTATCAACTTAAAGATCTGATGTAATAGCAATGAATGTCGTTAAGAACATCTTGCCATTTGTATTCGTTAATTAGGATGATTCTTCTTTTGTTTTCGTCAAATATAATCTAGTTTTTTTGATAAAAAACTTTATTTAAAGTGTGGTTAAGACTATAATAAACACAGATTTTTAAGGATATATATTTTTTGATGAAAATATTTAATTTTTCAAAGATTGCAGTTAATACAAGTAACTTTTTGGGTTACTGCTAACTTATTACATACCAATGCATGGGCATTGGTTTTTTTTTGCGTGAACATAATTAAAAACAGTTTATTTAAAATTAAACTTCAACCTTAACAACTAGTAGATAATATTATGAAAAAGACAAAAATCGTTTGTACTATTGGACCAAAATCAGAATCAAAAGAAATGCTAGCTAAGTTATTAAATGCAGGCATGAACGTAATGCGTTTGAACTTTTCCCATGGTGATTATGAAGAACATGGAAATCGTATCAAAAACCTACGTGAAGTCATGCAAGAAACAGGTTTAAAAGCAGCAATTATGCTTGATACTAAAGGTCCTGAAATTCGTACAATTAAATTGGAAGGTGGGAATGACGTTTCACTAGTTGCAGGTCAAACATTCACATTCACAACTGACGAAACAGTCATTGGGAACGCTGAGCGCGTAGCTGTAACATATAAAGGTTTTGCTCAAGATCTCAAAGTGGGTAATCGCGTTCTTGTTGATGATGGCTTAATTGCGATGGAAGTCAAAGAAATAAAAGGCAGCGAAGTCATCTGTACCGTATTGAATAATGGTGATTTAGGTGAAAACAAAGGTATTAATTTACCTGGTGTTTCAATAAAATTACCGGCACTTGCAGAAAAAGATAAAAATGATCTTATTTTTGGTTGTGAACAAGGTGTTGATTTTATCGCTGCGTCATTTATTCGTAAACGCTCAGATGTTGAAGATATTCGCGCACATTTGAAATCTCATGGCGGTGAAGAGATTAAAATTATCTCTAAAATTGAAAACCAAGAAGGATTAGATAATTTTGATGAAATTTTGGAAGCATCTGACGGTATCATGGTTGCTCGTGGTGATTTAGGTGTGGAAATTGCGGTTGAAGAAGTTATTTTTGCTCAAAAAATGATGATTCAAAAATGTAATAAAGCTTCTAAACCTGTTATTACTGCAACTCAAATGCTTGACTCTATGATTAAAAATCCACGCCCTACTCGTGCTGAAGCGGGTGACGTGGCAAATGCCATTATTGACGGAACTGATGCAGTCATGCTTTCAGGCGAAAGTGCTAAAGGTAAATACCCATTAGAAACCGTTAATGTTATGGCGACTATCTGTAAACGTACAGACATTACTATTCCTGCTTCTTTAGAGCTTACTGCCAAAGAAGAAAAATTACGTATTACTGCGGCTGTTTGTTGTGGTGCGGTAGAAATTGCAGAACGTCTAAGTGCGCCTTTGATTGTTGTTGCAACTCGTAGTGGTAAATCTGCTCGTGAAGTCCGTCATTATTTCCCTAGAGCGCGTATTTTAGCATTATCATCAAGTCAAAAAACGGTTAATCAATTAGCCCTAACAAAAGGTGTTGAGCCAATTTTAATTGATGCTATTAATTCAACAGATGATTTTTACCGTTTAGGTAAAGAGTTAGCTGTAAAAATTTGTGGTTTACAACAAGGTGATACTATTGTCATGGTATCAGGTGCTTTAGTACCAAGTGGCACAACGAATACCACTTCAGTTCACCGTATTTAGGTAAAGTTGCTTTAAAGCAAAAATTGTTTAATATATTTAAATTAAAAGCTAGCGATATGCTAGCTTTTTTTTTAAGTTAAGTTATCCTGTATTAAATTTCATTATTGTATTTTAAGAGATAAAGAATGCTACAAGAAAAAGTGTATTTTCCCAAAGAACTTAGTTGGCTTGCTTTTAATCAACGTGTTTTACAAGAAGCAGCAGACAAAAGTAATCCACTTATTGAGCGTGTTCGATTTTTAGGCATTTATTCCAGCAATCTCGATGAATTTTATAAAGTACAATACGCCAATTTGAAAAAATATGTATTAATTGAACAGGAACAAGGACAGTCCGCTACTTCTAACGCAAAGTTATTATTAAGGCAAGTTAATCAGAAAGTCATACAACTTGAACTCCAGTTTGATCAACTGTATAACGAATTATTACTTGAAATGGCAAGAAATCAAATTTTCTTAATTAATGAGAGACAACTTTCATCTTATCAGGAAGATTGGATAAAAAACTATTATAAACAGAATTTAAGACAATACATTACCCCAATTTTACTGGATAGTCACACAGAACTGATCCAATTTTTAAAAGATGATCATGCTTATTTGGCCGTTGAAATTATCTGTGATGAAAAGATAAGTTATGCCCTGCTTGAGTTACCAACCGACAACGCACCTCGATTTGTACTTTTGCCGTCAGAAGTATCAACCAAAAATAAATCAATTATCTTTTTGGATAACATCCTTCGTTATTGTTTATCTGATATCTTCAAAGTCTTTTTTGATGCCACAGAACTGAATGCATATTCAATCAATATCAATCGAGATGCAGAATATGAATTAAATACAGAATTAGACAGTTTGTTAGAATTAATGTCTCAAGGATTGAAGCAGCGATTGACGGCACAACCTGTTCGTTTTACTTATCAAAAAGATATGCCTAAAGCATTATTTGAATTATTAATCAGCAAATTAAGATTAACTGAACAAGATGCCATGCCAGGTGGACGTTACCCTAATTTTAAAGATCTGGCTAACTTTCCTGATCTTGGTGGAAAAAACCTTTTAAATAAACGATTACCGAGTTTGGCTTATAATCGCTTTAAAAAGTTTAGAAATGCATTTGCGACGATTAAAGATCGTGATGTACTTCTTTATTACCCTTACTATTCATTTGGGCATGTATTAGAAATTATGCGACAAGCTTCATTTGATCCGGCTGTAACCCATATCCGCATGAATATCTATCGGGTAGCAAAAGACTCCCGATTTATCCATGCAGCAATTAATGCTGCTAATAACGGTAAAAAAGTCACCGTAGTGGTTGAACTTCAGGCTCGATTTGATGAGGAAGCAAATATTAAATGGGCAAAAAGACTACTCAGTAGTGGAATCAAAGTTATCTATTCACAACCCAAACTCAAAATTCATGCCAAACTATTTTTAATTGATCGTCGTGAAGAAAACAAGATTGTTCGATATGCACATATTGGATCGGGGAATTTCAACGAAAAAACTGCTCGTGTGTATACAGATTTTTCATTATTAACCGCCGATCCAGCCATTACAGACGAAGTAATAAAAGTGTTTAATTTTATTGAAAATCCATTCAAGCCAGTTTCGTTCAATCATTTGCTTGTTTCCCCTCAAAATACGCGTTTGCGTTTTCATGAATTTATTGAAAGAGAAATTCAAAATGCCAAAGCAGGAAAACCTTCAGGCATCTATTTAAAGCTTAATGCGATCACTGATAAAGAGATGATAGACCAGTTATACCGTGCATCATGCGAAGGTGTAAAAATTAGAATGATTGTTCGAGGAACCTGTGTTTTAGAACCTCAAATTCCCAATCTGAGTGAAAATATATATGTAACTAGTATCGTCGATCAATATTTAGAGCACGCACGGGTATATATATTTGAAAATGATGGTAAAAAAGATACTTTCATCTCCTCTGCTGACTGGATGCCACGTAATTTGGATAACCGCATAGAAGTAGGTGTGAAGATATTTGATCCTATCTTAAAATCAACTATTCATGATATTTTTAATATCCAATGTAATGATAATGTCAAAGCACGAATTATTGATAAAGAAAACATGAATAATTATGTTCAACGCGGTAATAAGAAAAAAATTCGAGCACAGCACGCTATTTATGATTATTTAAAACAATTAGAAGCCAAACAATAAGGATATCTAAACGTGAAGAAATCTAATGAATATGCGGTTATTGATCTCGGTTCTAACAGTTTTCATATGATTATTGCACGAATCATTAATGGTGCAACACAGATAATTTATAAAAATAAAAAGAATATACATTTGGCGACTGGATTAGATGAAAATAATCAATTAAGTGACTCGAGTATTAAACGGGGAATAGAGTGTCTTGAACTGTTTGCTGAACGTTTAAATGGATTTCCTCCGGAAAATGTGAGAATTGTTGCAACTTACACACTTCGTGTTGCATCAAACAGGCATAAGTTTTTGAAGGCTGCAGCTAAAATATTACCTTACCCTATAGAAATTATTTCAGGTCAAGAAGAAGCCCGTTTAGTCTATTTAGGTACTATGACCGCTGAACCCACTTCATCAATTGATACTAAATTTGTTATTGATATTGGCGGAGGATCAACTGAAATTGCGATTGGCAAAGGCAATAACCTTAAACCTATCATTGTCGCTAGTCGTCCAATGGGCTGCGTAACCTTTAATAAACGTTTTTTTCCACAACAAAAGATTGATGAAGAGTCATTTCAACGAGCAAAACTTGCAGCCGAGCAACAAATTGAAACCATGATTAGTACTATCAAAAAACAGAATATTACGGTTGCTTTTGGTACATCAGGAACCATTAAATCTATTCATCATATTCTATTAGATCTTGGTGTGAGTGACGGTATTATTACCCCGAAGAGATTAGATGATTTAGTTAGTTATGTATTGGACTTTGAAACATTTGATGATATTACCTACCCTTCACTATCTGATGAACGTAAACAGGTTTTTGTGAGTGGACTGGCAATATTTTGTGGTGTATTTAATGCATTGGGATTAAGTTCGTTGCAGTATAGTTCTAATGCTTTACGTGAAGGGGTTTTATATGAATTAATCGGTGGCCCTAATTATCGAGACATACGTCAAACAACCGCCGAATCTTTATCTAAACACTACAATATCGATCAGCGTCATGCTATGCAAGTTGTCAAAACAGCAAAATACTTTTTTTTACAATGGAAAGAGCAAGCACAAATCGATATTCCAATTTGTGTGGAATCCATTTTATATTGGGCAGCACTTTTACATGAGGTAGGATTAAAAATTAATTTTTCGTCTGTGCATAAACATTCAAGTTACATTCTGCAAAACAGCAATTTGCCGGGATTTAACGAAGAACAACAACTGTTGTTATCGACACTTGTTCGTTATCATCGAAAATCAATTAATATTGAAGCATTTCCTTATTTTAGCCTTTTTGAATTTAAACATATTATTTCATTATTACAAATACTCAGGCTCTCCATTCTGATCAATAATCAACGCTCTACAGAGATTAATTTGAATGCATTTCGATTAAAATTAGTTAAAGACAAATTGACCAAAATGACATTCGAAATTGACACTAATTTTGTGGAAAGTAATAAATTGATTTTATTAGATTTAGAGCAGGAACAAAAATATTGGCAGGCCATTAATGATTGGAGTTTATCGATTATGTTGTTATGAGATTATCATAATTAGAGGATAAAAAAACCGCCAATTTCTGACGGTTTTTTTGTTGAATAGTGTTTAAGATACGTTATTTCTTAACCTAATTCCAACATTTTCCACCACAAAAGACCAACG